>JAJXXL010000504.1 GCA_021781115.1 Planctomycetota bacterium | reverse complement strand
CCGACGAAAATTGGCGACCTTACGTCTGCCCCGAGCCGCACGGACGTTTCAGGCGCCTGTCGCGCGGCACGGGCGGTCGCCGGCCGCTCGGCGATTTGCCCGTGGGTTCACGCAACTCAAAACCGGCTATTCGGCCGCGGGAGGCGCAAGACCGGCTACCGGAATTGATGCGGCCTGCAACACGTCCTGCGTCTTGTCATCCTGCAAAAACGCAATGAGGTGCATGGCCTGCATGTCCAGTGGCTTGCGCGAAAACTCGGTTGCGCCCTGGGTTTCGATTTCGGCCAGGTATTTGGTCAGATTCCGTTTCAACTCAGCGAGGTCGACTTCCCCCTGAAAGGCCAGTTTACCGGCTTTCGGTTCGATTCCGGCCGCAGTACCTGGCATGGCGCGAACCACCATTTCGTGAAACCGAATGCCGTTGCCCGCAACGAAGGCAATTCGATCTTCAGCCAGTACCAGCCGCAATCGCACCTGATCGGGAAATTCGGGCAACCCGCCGGCTGTCGCCGAAACCTCGATTTTGCCATTCTTGTTTCGGGCGGAAAGCTTCAGTGTCAGGTCGATTTGTTCCTTGAGCACCGGGTCGATCTGTTCGCGCGTTTCCTGAATGAGCCCGCGAACCTGGTCGAGAAACCCGCCAGCGCCCTGCAGCGTTTGACCGTTCAGAACGAGGGTCGGCGTTCCGCGCCCCTGATAGTATTCAAACCTGTCTTGTGAGACGGAATTCGCCAGCGGGTCGGGTGCAGGAATATGCTGGTGGTACCGCAGTACGATCAGCTCCGACTGCTGATACGTCATTTCGAGCGATTCGGTTGCCAAGTCGGCGGCGACGCAGGGCGGGCACTCTGAGCCGGTAAACAGTTCGCACAGCACGACGCGCGTGCCCGCGCCGGCTTTACGCGGTTCGACGCGGTCGTGCGCCAGTGCGTGCAATTTGCGTGATTGCGTTTCGTCGAGGTACTTTTCGAGTTCTTCGTTGGCGTTGTCGCCATGCTTTTCATGCCACAGCCGGTTCAGCGCGCCGCTGGGCAGCAGGCTGCGGTCGGGCCGCTTTTTTTTCCCCGCCATCAGTTTTTGAGCCACCATGCGCTCGGCCATCGGCAGGGCCACGATTTCGGCGTAAAGCGCCAGGGCCTCGTCGGTCTGATTGGCTTTGTCGGCGTGCCGGGCCAGAAACCAGGTCACGTCGATATTGAACGGGTTTTCTTCGTGCAGCTTCCGCAATGCCGCCAGCCCTGCCGCATCGTCGCCCTTGAGAATTGACAACCGCGCGTTCGCGAATTCGAGCGACTGCTTCCACGCGGGCGGCGTGCGGGCGTCAAACCGCGCGGCCGCGGCCTTCGCATAGACCAACCCGAGTTCCGGATAAACTTCCTGATCAGCCAAGCCGGCCGCCAGATCGACTTGCGCCTTGATGACCAACTTGTCGCCCCACCGGGCAATCGACTTGAGGTACAGCTCGCCGAACTCGCGGAACTTTTCCTGACCAGGCTCATCGGGCTGGACGAGTTGCAGCGCGCTGCGGGCCGCGTCGAAAACGAGCGGGCTGGCCGGAAATTGTTCTACGAATTGCCGCCAGGCGTCAAACGGTTTCGATTCATTGGTTAAATCGACAAACTCACTGCGCCCCTCACTCGGTTCGGCTTCCTTCTGTTTCCGAAAATTCGTCGCCTCGGTGGCGATCAGCCGGGCCGGCGCCAGGTGCATCCCGCCCACCATGACGTTGCCCCATCCGATACCGTCTTCAAGGTGAATCTGAACCACGAAATCCTGGCCATTGGCTTTCAGGACGAACTGACCGTCCTGTTCGGTCACGACGGATCCATCAAGAGTCGAAGCGTTGATAATCTTAGACGTGGCCAGCAGCTTCACCTGCCAGGCGCCTTTGGTCTCGCTGATATCAACGAGCCAGAGGAAAAGATCGGTGCCATTCTGGTTGAGCGTCACGAACCACTTGCCGGCCATGTTTGTTCGCGAGGCGGCCTTGCCCGCCGCCTTCGCTTCGGGCATTACGGGGTTGTCGGCGATCAGGGTCCGCACGTCGTCGAGTGACACACTGCCGGTGTCATCACCCGCGGCGATCAGCAATTTGTCGCCCTCGACCACGTAAGCCTGATCGTTCTGCAGAACCCAACCTTTGCCATTGGCATTCGGGTTCAGCAGAAACAGGTAGGACCGGTTGGCCGCGAATTTCGGGTGCCCGTCTTCGTCGCCGCTTTGCACGATGCGTGCGAGCTTGCCCTTTTCGCCGCTGCCGCGCAACACCTGTTTGATTTCGACTAGAAACTGTTCGCCGCCAGGAAGATCAACGTCCTTTTCGGGCGAGACGATTAAAATTCGCTCCGATTGACGAATTCTTTCGACAAGTACCGATTGCCCATCATCAGCCGCCCTGCAAACGACAGACGAATTTGATGCCGCCATGAAAACCGAAAGACCGATCAACACCGCCAACAAATGATTTCGAGTCGCCATGCCACATCCTCAACAAAGACCGGTCAAATCGAAGCGATCAGGAGCCGGGAGTATTATAGTCAAGGCGTGACAGAAACGCGCCTGATTCGATCAAAAATCGTTGACCGACGGCGCAGTGCACAACTCGTCGTGGAAACGGGGCCTGAGGGGGCGCGCCGATCCTGCTCGAATCGGCCCCTCCATGAAGCGACAAAGGCCCGGCTTCGCACGGAAGCCGGGCACGATATTAATCGTCCATCTGTCAGAACCCCGCCAGGATCCGCCGCACGCTGATTACTTCAGCGCCGTCCCGCGGGCCGAACGCCAAACCATCGCTGCGGTGGGCGCGGGAACAAACAACGACGGTCCGCGATCAGCCTGCCGGGCGATCGGGGCGGAACTCGGGGCGGGCTGATATTCGCCGAAGACATCTTCGTTCGCGGCAACCCGTGGCGTAATCGGCATGATCGCGGTCGTCGTGGGTGCGCCGTCACGAAAGTTCGCATCGGGCAGCGGGGCCAGGCCGTTGGCGGGTGCAGCCGGGTTCGCCACGACGGGTGTTGGCGGCAACGCGCCCGTTGAAGAAGGCGCTGCCACGGGCCGCCAACTCGTCGGCGGATTCGCGGCGACCGTGGTCGGATATGCCGAAGCCGACAGCCCCAGAGCCGGAGTTGTCCCCGGCAGGAATGCGGTGGTCGTCGTGGGAACGTATCGTACGGCCTGGTACGGCACCGATTGGGTTGTGCATTCGGCGACCCGGCGCGTGACCTGGTAGGGCACGGTCCGGTAGCTGGTGCGCTGCTGATAAACAGTTCGCGCGACCTGCTTTGTTACGGGACGAGGGACCCAAACCGTCTGGTACACGCCTTCATCGACGGTGACCGAGTCGTAGGCGGTCGTTGGAACTGTTTCGCTTACCGGCTCAGAACGGTACTCGGTCGTGATGACGTCACGTTCCTGTACGACAGGCTGCTGCACGTATTGCGTTTCGATGACGGGTTGATACGTCGTCTGCTGGACCGGCTGCGCGCAGGTCGTGCACCCGCCACATATACAATTGGGAATTGGTTTCTGGCACTTATGACAATTGCCGTGCCTGCGGCCGAAAAGCTGTGCCTGAGACTCGACCGGGAAAATCGCCGTCAGCGCCAACAGCACTAATCCGAAGCGAAAGGAATTCATCATCACAATCTCTCCTTCGCGACGCGGGTCAAACGCATTTCGACCACGCCATCGTCAAAACGCCAACCCCCCGGTGGTTGCGACGCAACTTGTTTATTGATAACGGCCTTCGCCAAGCGCCCAATGGTGTGGCGCCACCGGCTCTGGTAGAGGCCGCCCAGAATAAACTACGCCACTTACCTTATCGGCAAAGTTGGCAAATCGGCGTGAATCGGATTTTTCGAAGTTGCCCGCACGGGTACCCCGAGACGCGCCAACCAGGTGGTGGCTCAATCATCGATCACAAGTTCGCATTCGGGCAGACTATCGATAAACAGGCGGCCGTATCGCTTGGTTGTCACGCGGGGGTCAAGAATTGCCACCTGCCCGTGGTCGGTCTTGGTACGAATCAGGCGGCCGAAGCCCTGCTTGAGCTTGATGATGGCTTCGGGCACCTGGTAGTCGAAAAACGGGTTGCCGCCGTGGGCGCGAATTGCTTCGAGGCGGGCTTCGAGCAACGGGTGGTCGGGCACACTGAACGGCAGCTTGGTGATGATTACATTTTGCAGCGCTTCGCCGGGCACGTCAACACCCTGCCAGAAGCTGTCGGCGCCGAACAGCACGCCACGCGGGTCGTTGCGAAACCGTTCGAGCAAAATGCTGCGTTGTGTGCCGTCGGCCTGGTTGTACAGCGTGTAGTTCTGATGGGCAAACCAGGCGGCGAGCCGCGCAGCGCAGGCCTGCAACATGCGATAACTGGTGAACAGCACGAACGCCCGACCAGCAGTTTGGGCGACGTAACGTTTAATGCGTTCACACACCGCAGCGTCGAAGGCCTCGGGGTTCTCGCCCGGGTCGGGCATGCTCCGCGGCAAGATCAGCTTGACGTTCGCACGATAGTCGAAAGGGCTGCCCAGGCGGAGCTGGGCCGCTTTGCCCAAACCGACGCGGGTCTTCACGAAGTTGAAGTCCTGCCCGCCCACGGCGAGCGTGGCGCTCGTGAGCACTGCAGTTTTCACTTTGTTGAAGAGCTTGTCGCGCAGTACGGCGGCGATTTCAATGGGCGAGGAAATCAAGGTCATGCGGTCGTTCTTGCGGCCGCTGGTTTCGACCCAGTACACGGAGTTTTCCGTTTCCTGCTTCACCCAGAAGTCGATACTTTCAGCCAGGGCTTTGCAACGCAGGCCAGCGGCGGCCATTTCCGTTTCGTCGCTTTCGTTTTCCAGCTTCGAGGCAAACGTGGCCAAGTCTGCCGCCAGATCTCGCAACGGCTGGCTGAGCGCAGGTTCGATTTGCGGCGGCGATTTGAACCTGCCGTTCGACGCGGCTTGCGTTTCGCGCCCCTGGCGAACCGCTTCGAAAAAGTTGTAGACGTGCCGCCGCAAGGCAACAACCATGCGCTGGCCTGGCACATGGTCGTAGTGGTGCAACAGCCCGCGATTGCCGCGTTCATTGAACAGCTTGTTCAACTGGAATTCGATCTGTGTATTCGATACTGAAA
>JAJXXL010000256.1 GCA_021781115.1 Planctomycetota bacterium | reverse complement strand
ATCTCATCATCGCGCTGTGTGCCGTGAGGTCGGCCTTCGTTCCGGCCGCCTGGGCCTGATAGGCGAACGAATCGCCCCCGACGCGAGCGACGGTAAATGCCAATGCCAACAGCAACGCCATCGCCCCGATTCCTCCAAACATTCGATTCTTCATGGCACAACGCCTTTCCCTGGAGTCCGTCGGTACGATGCAGGCGGCAGAAGTTGTCACCTCGCTTCCAGCGACGGGTTTGAGCCGACTGAAAAAAAAAGCCGACGTGCCTGCTGCCCCTTTTTTCAGGCAGCAGGCACGTCGGCTTATTCACTGATGAGCCTCCCGAACAAGCCGGGATGCCCTTCATCAAATCGACCCACGTTCTGGCATGGTAGCACACAACGATGAGAACGCAATGCACGATCCTTCCCGGCGAACGACTGGCCAGATGCGCAGATGCCGGGTCGATCGGGCGGCCGCACGGCCGCGGTTTCAGGCTGGCCTTGCCTGCCGAATCCACCTAGAATGGGCGGTGCAACGCGCTGCGGCGATCTGCACAGTCGCAAAGAAAACAGGGCGCAATGCAAATGATGATCTGTCTTCGGCAATGATCAGCGTGGTTCATTCGGCCGACACGGCGCACGATTCCTGGCGGACCGATTCGAGAAAAGATGGCTGGCACACACGACAAGGTGGCGCTCAAGGAGCCGTTGTTTGCGGCGGGGCTGGCATTTCTGGTGCCAGGCCTGGGGCACCTGTACCAACGACGGTTTTTCAAGGCGGCCTTGTATTTCGTCTGCATCGGCGGGACGTTTCTGTTCGGCATGAAGATCGGCCACGCAAAAGTCGTGTATCTGAATCTTGAGCGCGGCAAGCAAACTTGGCCCTATGCCTGCCAGGTGTGGGCCGGCCTGCCAGCGTTGCCGGCGTTGTTTCAGGCCACCCTCCGTTCGCGAGAAGCGCTCGAGCCCAATTCGTTTCGGCAACCCATCGCCGGTCAATTCACGGGCGTCATCGAGCAAATGGGCAACGCGCACGGAACCCTCGTCGGACAACTGGAAGTTGGCCAGCCAAAAGCGGCGCACGCGATTGACGATTGGCAGGCCAATCTTAAGGGGGTCTACAAAACCGCCGACGGCGAATTTCCAGTCACCGGGCGGTTCACTGACATCAGCATTGAACCCCAGGTCGCGCCCGATTCAGAACGCCGGGTGTTGGGCACGTTCGAAGGTCAGGTTCAGGGCAACCCCGCAGAGCTTCGCGGGCGAGTTGAAGGCTACATTCCGCGCGGCCTGTGGGACCGATACGAAGCTCCGTTTCAGGAGCGCAGGTTTCTCGATTCCGACGTCAATGATCTTGACCAGGCCCACTTTGAGCTGGGCACGCACTTCGAGCTGGGGGTTGTGTATACGATGATCGCCGGCTTGTTGAACATCCTGGCGATTTATGACGCACTGGAGGGGCCAGCCTACGAAGACGAAGAAGAACGCGAACCAGCAACTCCTCCCGTTCCCTCCGGCTCGCCCGACCCCCTGCCAAACTAAGCCGCCTTGGAAGGACGTGCCGCAATGTTCGCTGTCGCCCTATTTGCCGCCAATCTCGACACGATCTCGCGCACCTGGTTCCTGGTGCCCCTGGTTGTCGCCGGGTGCCTCGTCTACAGCGCCAGCCGCTACGAAGCGCCTGAACGGATCCTGCGCCGGGCGGCACAACTGTTTTTCATGGCGATCGGCGCCCTGGGCGCCGTACTGATCGCACTGACGTTGCTGTCTTACGGGCTCTGACAAGCGATCGGAGGGGGTCCAGCCGGGGCGCGATGCGGGCGGCTTACAGGATGAACCGGCTCAGGTCGTCGTCTTGCGTAATGCTATCCAGCTTGCGGCGGACGTAGGTGGCGTCGATCGTTACTTCGGCGGCATCGGGCGAAGGAGCGGTAAAACTCAGGTCTTCCAACAACCGTTCGATGATCGTGTATAGCCGCCGCGCACCGATGTTCTGGGTGCTTTGATTGACCTGAAAGGCGATGTCAGCCACGGCTTCGAGGGCATCGGGCGTGAAATTCAGGGCCACGCCGTCGGCGGCAAGCAGCGCCTGATACTGATTGGGCAAAGAGCTTGAGGGCTCGCTGAGGATCCGCACGAAGTCGTCGCGCGTCAGATCTTGCAACTCGACACGCAGGGGAAACCTTCCCTGCAACTCGGGCATCAGGTCCGATGGTTTCGAGCTGTGAAACGCGCCGGCCGCAATGAACAGCACGTGTTCAGTCGAAACCGGCCCGTGGCGGGTCTGCACGATAGTGCCTTCGACCATGGGCAACAGGTCGCGTTGAACCCCCTGGCGGCTGACCTCGATATTGTGCGAGGAACCATCGGACCCGCAGATTTTGTCGATCTCATCGATGAAGATGATGCCACTGTCTTCAGCCAGCGCGATCGCTTCCTCCGAAATCACGTCCTTGTCCAGCAGATCTTCGATCTGCTGTTCGACCAGAATCTGGCGCGCCTCGGCAACCTTCACCCGGCGTTCGCGGACCTGCCGGGGTAGCAGCCGCTCGAATACGTTGCGGAAATCGAGGTCCATCTGTTCGTAGCCCATATGTGACAAGACCTGTACGATGGGCGCTCGGGGTTCGATGTGGAGGTCGACATAGCGATCGTCGAGTTCGCCGGCGCGCAGGCGCTCGCGCAGCTTGGCCCGTGTACGCTGCCGCCGCTTTTCGGCCTTGCGCTGGTCATCAACGTTGCCGACAGCTTCATCGACGGCCGATTCGGGCGCCAGCAGGTCAAGCAGGTTGTCTTCGACCCGCTCGGCGACCTGGCCCTCTATTTCGCCGCGTGTGCGGGCTCTGACCAGCGTCGCCGCCGCATCGACCAGGTCGCGGGCCATGCTTTCGACATCGCGTCCATGGTACCCGACTTCGGTGTATTTGGTCGCTTCGACCTTGATGAATGGGGCACCGGTCAGTTTCGCGAGCCGCCGGGTGATTTCGGTTTTGCCCACGCCAGTCGGGCCGATCATGATAATATTCTTAGGCGTAATTTCCTTGCGCAACTCGGGTGGAAGCCGCTTCCACCGCCAGCGATTGCGAATCGCTACGGCAATCGCCCGCTTGGCCGCCTGCTGGCCAACAATATGCCGATCGAGCATTTCGACGATTTCACGCGGCGTCATTTCGCCCACGGAAATTCCTCCACGATAATTTCACGATTGGTGTAAATGTCGAGTTCGGCCGCGATTTCCAGAGATTGCCGCACGATCTGGGCCGGGAGCAAGTCGGTCTGCCGCACCAGTGCCCGCGCGGCGGCAACCGCGTACGCCCCGCCCGAGCCGATGCCCAGCACGCCGTCAGTTGGCTGGATCACGTCGCCTTGGCCGGTAATGAGCAAAGTCTGGTCTTCATTGGCGACGATCATCAGCGCATCGAGCCGGCGCAAGGCCCGGTCGGTGCGCCAATCGCGGGCGAGTTCGGTCGCCGCCCGCGAAATGTTGCTCGGAAAGTTCTTGGCCTTGGCCTCAAAGCGTTCCATCAGGGCGAAGGCGTCGGCCGTCGAACCGGCAAACCCGACCAGCACCTTGTTGTCGAGCATCCAGCGGATTTTGCGAGAGTCGGCCTTCATGATGGTCGCCCCCAGCGTCACCTGGCCGTCGCCCCCCATGGCCAGTCGCTGTTCGCGTCGAACGCACAGGATCGTCGTCGAACGCCATTTCATGTCGGTCGTACTCCTGCGGGGCGTGCGGCCGATGCGCGAATTCGGCGGCACGACGGTACCTCGGGCGGCGCCCGCCACCGGTGGCAACGCACGCGCCTTTGCGCCCGCCGCCACGCGCGCGCGGCGGGGCAACAGCCGCCGTTCAGAGTAGCGTTCCTGTGGCGACAACACAATTCCGGGCAGCGTGCCGCACGCCCGCGCGTTGACGCCGAATTCGACGGCTTCGTAGAATCCGCAACGGCGCGACGATGAACCGGTCTCGCCGACTCAAACTCACGGAAGGTCACTATGGGCGTTGGCAAACACGAGCCCGCGGCACAGCAGTTCGTCGAAGAGGTTGAAATCAGCGGGCATATCATTGACAGCCTGTTGCTGCCCAAGGTGCTCGACGAAATTATCAGCCTGGGGGGGCGGTTTCGCATCGATCAGATCGCCATCGGCCAGCACCGTGCCGACGCCAGCGTGGCACGATTGCAGGTCTCCGCCGATACGAGCGAGCAACTCGAACAGATTCTGACGAGCATTACGCGGCACGGGGCGGTACCGGTGAACCTGCGCGATTGCGAGTTGCAGCCCGCCGATGGCGCGGGGTTCTTCCCTGAAGGGTTCTATTGCACGACCAACCAGGACACCGAAATTCGCCTGAATGGCAAATGGCTGACAGTCGAGCGCCAGAAAATGGATGCCGCCCTCAAGGTGGCGCCGGATCGCAAATCGGCCGAGTGCGTCACCATGGCCGACGTCCAGCCGGGCGACCTGATCATCGTCGGCCGACATGGCGTGCGCGTGCGACCCATTGAACGTGAGGTCAAGGAACTCGATGCATTCGGTTTCATGGGCAGCAATGTTTCGAGCGAAAAACCAAAAGGCGTGGCGGTACGCGAAGTGGCGGCGGCGATGCGCAAAGCCCGTTCAGGCGCCGGCAGAATACTTGTCGTTGCCGGGCCGGCCGTGGTACATACCGGCAGCAGCGAGTTGTTCAGCAACCTGATTCGCAACGGCTACGTGAACCTGTTGTTTGCGGGCAACGCCCTGGCCACGCATGACATTGAACAGGCGCTGTACGGCACCAGCCTGGGCGTATCGCTTGCCGAAGGCGGCGTGATCGAGCGCGGGCACGAACATCACCTGCGGTCATTGAATCGCATTCGCCGACTGGGCGGAATCAGGGCGGCAGTCGAAGCAGGGGTGCTTTCCCGCGGGATCATGTACGAATGCGTGCGCAACAACGTGCCATTCGTGCTGGCGGGCAGCATTCGCGACGACGGACCGTTGCCCGAGGTCATAACCGACACGATTCAGGCCCAGCGCGCCATGCGCGACCAGTTGCCGGGAGTGACATTCTGCCTGATGATTGCCACGACATTGCATTCGATCGCCGTGGGCAACCTGCTGCCGGCCAAGGTGCGGGTGGTGTGCGTCGACATCAACCCCGCCACGGTGACGAAACTGGCCGACCGCGGCAGCT
>JAJXXL010000420.1 GCA_021781115.1 Planctomycetota bacterium | reverse complement strand
CCTGGCGTGCAGCGTGTATGTCGATTTGAACCCGGTGCGGGCAGGCGTGGCGAAAACGCCTGAAGAATCGGAGTATACGTCAGCCCGCGATCGGATCGAATCGTGGCAATCGCGCCAGCGCGGCGAAAGGCCGACCGGCGGCAAGCGGGGAGCCATTCCCAGCGAATTGGCGCCCAGTTTCGAACGCTTGCAGGTCAACGGCGACAACTGTGGCGAAACCGTGCGCAACTTCGGCGTCTGGTTCAAACGGGCCGCCGGTCGCGCGGTTTCGCTAGCCGCCGATGTGGCGTCGGGCAATGGTCGGCAGTGGTTTCAGGGCATGGCGCACTTGCAGTCGGCGTTCACCTGACGCGGGCAGGTACGTTGCAAGTCGGGTAACAAATGCGAGCGAAGAGGGGCAGGGACGGGTAATATTGGGGATGGAGCGTTCGTTGCCATCGTAATCGAGCGCGTTGCAGCGAGCGGGCATGACGCCGGTTGGGCTATTGGAGCCAGAATTCTTGGATTCTGGTTCGGTTGGATCGGAATGTGCCTGAGTCAATAGTCTTGTCATGCTGATATGATGTCCTAGAAGGCTTGCGTGACGGCGATGGCGTCGCTGCTGCCGCCCGCCTAGGCGACCGTCGCCTGCTTGTCGGATTGAATGACACCATAAGTCCAAGGGGTGAACGCCGATGCGCGGTCGGTTCAGCATGGGAACGCCGCGGGATCGGCAGGACTCTGAGACGCCTTGTTTTGCAATTCTCTGCTATGGCATCTTCTACGGATTGATCCCGAATGCATCCGGACTGTGATTGGCCCGCGCGCAGATCGAATCCGTGCGTCATTCGCACCCGCCGGACCCGCGTCGCGAACAAACTGTCAAACGCCAACACTCGCGGCTCGCGACGTTTTAGGAAGCGGCGTGGGGGCGTCAGGATACGGCGACGACGGGCAATGATACGAGCGGCAAGGGGGAGGTCGCAACAGGTTCGGCGGCGAGGACCATGTCGACAAGAAAGTACAGCAATTGCCGAAGTGAATCGGGTTGAACTTCGTCGGCAAGCGCCTCAGCCCGAGCTCGCGACTTATCGACCAGCGTTTCGGCTTTCTCGAAAACGCCACATTCATCAAAGATGCGTTTCAGCCGTTGGGCACGCTGGGAGAAATGCTCTTCGCCGCGCAAGATCGACTGCAATTCCGATTGAATTCTCGCATCGGTCGTATCGAGAGCCCAAGCGAGCAGCAGGGTGGGGCGCAGAGATTGTGCATCCTGGCCGGCGAGGAGTTTGTTGTGGTCGTCGCCCTGCCAATCCTTCAGGTCGTTGAGTACCTGAAACCCAACGCCCAAGTGCCGCGTAAACGCGGGAATCAGGGCTTCGTATTGCGTGACCGGACCGGCCATTCGCAGGCCAGCGTACAGCGCGGCTTCAAAAGCGGGGGCTGTTTTAAGGGCGTAGATTTGCAGGGCGTCGAGCGGCTTGAGGTGCAGCGTGGGCGATTCATGCCAGCGCATTTCGGCGCCCTGGCCGTCGCACAGCCGGATATGGGCTGCAGCCATGCGGTCGGCAATGTCGGCGGCCACATCGGCGCCGAGTTCCTGGCGGGCTGAACTGACGAGCCGATAACCTAAGCCGATCAGGTAGTCGCCGATATTGATGGCGGCGCCCAGACCGAAACGGCGGTGCAAGGTTTCACGACCGTAACGGTAGGCGTCGTTGTCCTGGATGTCATCGTGAACCAGCGACGCCTTGTGAAACGCCTCAATGGCCATTGCCACGCGCCCCACGGCATCCGAAAAACTGGGGGCCGCTTCGCTGGCGGCGGTATTTACGCCGGCCGCACCGTGGACCGCATCATACGCGGCCAACGTAATAAAGGGGCGGAAGCGCTTCCCCCCGCGGGCCAGCCAGTCGTAGGCCGCCGCCTCGGTAATTGACAACGGCAGCCTGACGTCGTCATCGCCGCCGCGGCTGCGCACACGCGGTACCAGCCGCTCGAACTGCACTTCAAAAAGTTCATTTGCGGCCCGCATCAGCGGAACGTAGCTGGTTGTCAGAGGCGCCGGCAACTCTTCGTATTGATCGAGCACATCCCACACCCAGGATTCGTCGAGTGATGTGTTCTTGCAATCGCTGCTGTGCAGTGGAATGGCGTAGGATGGCACACCGGCGATCAGCACCTTGTCGATGGCCTTTTCGAGCACATTGAGACACGCCACGCCCAATATGCCGTCGATGTGCCCGGAGACAATGATTTTGAGCACGATGGGCGAACCTTCGGCCACGAGCACCTTGTACCCCAACTGTTCGGCCCTGACCTTGTAATCGGCAATCGAGCAGGCGCCGCATTTTTCGCAGTCGAGCCCGAATTCGTCGTAATCGGCGGGGCAACCTTCGGCGTGTTTCAGGCAATGTGGCAGCAGCAACATGCGGCGATGGAAGGGAATCGCCAGGAACTGCCGCTTCCAGAAGAAATTGCCAACCAGCACCATGATGAACCCGAGATATTTTTCGGGTTGGCCCAACTGTTCGAGCAGCTTTCGGCCATGCTGCTCCAGCTCATCGCGGGAAAACGGTCGCGATTTATCAATTGCGCGGGCGAACTGCTCGGCGGCCTGTTTCAACTGTTCGCGAAGCGGCAGCGTTTCGGGAATCGCCTTGAGGTGGCTTGTGCTCTGTCGCACGCGTTTGCGCGGTGCGAAGGCTTCGTCTGAGGACGTTGCCGCGTCCGCACTGGCATCGGCTTCATCGGCACGTCGATTCTCAGCGGGTGAGAGCGTCAATGTGGGCTCCTCATGCGGGGTGGGCATCAGGCCAAAGCCTGGATTCTGTCTCGGGGTGTCACGGGCCGCCAAGTGCGGCTGACTTCAAATGTGAGGCGGGAATTTCAACATTGCGGAACCTCGTCACGGTCTCGAACTGGCATTCGAGTTGTCAGCCGCCAGCACGGCAAATCCAGATTACCTGAACCACTTTCAGTTTGTCGCACGCCGCAGCCGGCGTCAAGAATCAACGCGCCGACGATTGGCGGGGGCAGTGACCTAGGTCACGGTCGGGCCGCACGGGTTTGAATTCTCGGCCGCCACGCTTAGTTCGTGGAGGGCACTAATGTCCTGGCAAAATCATGGGTACAAGCCGCTCCGTCGGGCACGACCCAATGCCGCGACAGCGAAAATCAACGGGTATAACCGCTCAAAGTACCATAGCTTAGCAAAATAGAACCCGATTGGCGAAGGATCGATCAGCTTTTCCTGTTCAACACGGGCGCACAACCAATCGAGGCCGCGGCGGCTGGTGGGCGAAAGCTCGCCGAGCCGTGCATCGCGGGCGATCAGCATTTCGAGCGCCAGAGACGTTTCTTCGACCGACGATTCGATCACGGCGCCCGTACCAACGCCGCCGCACCAACTGCCGTCGGAATTCTGCGCGGCCGTCAGCCAGTGTAGACCGCGGTGCGCCGGTTCAGTGTTCATTCGGCCGGTGTCGCAATACGCCGCCAGCACACGGCTTGTGCCATAAGTCGCGTTTTCATCGTCGGGGGCGAATTGGTTGCCGAACCACAGGGGCAGCCATGTTCCGTCGCTTCGCTGCGTCCGTTCCAGAAAAGCGAAACCGCGTTGGATCGCTCGCAGGGTGCGCCGAAATTCTGTGGAGTGGTTCGCCGACATCGAACGGCTCTGATTCCAGGCATCGAGCGCTCGAATGCAATGCGCCGTCAGGTCGGGCGCGCTGCGGTCGAACGGCAATGCACCCCACCCCCGGCAGAAAGTGGGCCAGCCGCCATCGTTGTTTTGCAGGTCCAGGAGCCAGCCGACTCCTGCTGCGAGCGATTTGCGGGTTGTCTCGCCCATTTCATTTTCGGCAGGCAATGAATCGGCGGATACGATATTCGACGCGGCGTACTTCGAAAGGTGGATTAACGCCAGAATTGCCCCGGGTGTGTCGTCGGCATCGGGGACGCCGCCGGGCAGGTCGGTCCAAGCCCAACCGCCGGGCGCCGACTGCGTGTAAGGGTGAAGCGTGCGGTACTGCTGATTGAGAAGCCAGTCAGTCAGCGGTGCTCGCGACACGGCGGGAACGTCTTCGCCCAGCGCGTTGATCGCCAGCGTCGTGAGCCACGTGGCTAGGTTCGTATCGATCGGCCAGCTTCCATCAGGGCGAACCGAATTGACCAAAAACTCGACCCCGCGCTGCAGCACGCGCGGATTGCCCCGTTGCAGTGCGGCCAAGCTCATGACCACAAAACTGGTGAGTGGCGCCGCCTCGAGAAACCCTCCGTTTGGCGGTTGAATTCGTTCAAGAATTCCCAGGCTGCGGTCGATGGCCGCGTCGCGAATGCAGCGCATGACAACATTTCCCGGTTTGAGAAAATGATGCCGGACCTGACCGATGGCGATCAGTGCGGGCAGCGCGTAGCTCACGACGGGCAGGCGGATCGTCTTATAAAATGCAGGCGGCAGGCAGGCGAGTTCGAATGGCAACGGGGCGACTTCACCCCAATCGACGAGTCCCGCCAGGGCGCACTGCGTGAGTATGGGAACCGAAAACGTCTTGTCGCGGCCATAGCGCCGGCAGAGCGCGGCGATTCCACCGGCACGTTCGATATACTGCGCGGCGGCTGTGACGACCGGCGTGAAGTCGCGCGCCGCGCCCGCAGCATGCAATGCTGCATGGCACAGCATGGTCGTTGAAATGTTGCTGATGCTTTTTGTCGTGTCGCCCCAGCCTCCGTCGGAGTTTTGCCGCGCGGCGATCCAGGTCAGACCATTGTCGATCAATGCCTGGTGGCGTGGCGAAATCGACGCATTCGGCTGTCGACGCACCATTTCCAGTGCCATGACCGCCGTGGCCGTCGACAACGCTGAACTGGAAAGTTCGCCCACCCAGTGACCGCCGTCGACGACCTCGGCAAGCAGCCAGTCGCGGGCGCGGGTGTAACACGATTCCAGGCGCGAAGTCGGCATCCGGCAGACTCAATCCAGAAACTCGATCAGGGGCAGGGGTAAAGCCGGGCTGTCGAGGTTACTCGCAGAGCACGAGAGCGGCAATAGACAGCCCCACGAGCTTTCGTAATTCGAGCGGTGTTTTAAATACAGTGTCCGGCCGTCGCCGGTGAAGCGCGGTCGGTCTGGGGTGGACGTGTGCGGCGAAGACGGTATCCTGACAGCCGTTAAAACGTGCGGTCGATCAGAATCTGGTTCAAGGATGACGACAATGGTTGACGGGGAAATGCTGGAGGCAATCCTGCTGGGGGTAGTGCAGGGTATTACCGAGTTTTTGCCCATCAGTTCCGACGGTCACCTGGTCATTGCCCACGCCCTGCTGGCATCGTCGAGCGGGGGAGGCACCGCGCACCCTGAAAGCCAGCTCCATTTTGACGTCGTGCTGCATCTGGGAACGCTTGGCTCGATCCTTGTCGTCTTTCGACGCGAATTGATGGGCCTGATCAATCGCCCGCGTCTGGCCGGGTTGATCGTTGCGGCGACGCTGCCCGCGGTGGCCATCGGGCTTACGTTAAAGTCCCGTGTCGAGGAGGCATTCAACAGCCCGTTGGCGGCGGGTATCGGGCTGCTGATTACGGCAGCGTTTTTGCTGGCAGGGCGAAGGCTTGCGCGCGGCGAAAAATCGCTCGACGAACTGCGGCTGGCTGACGCCGTGTTCATTGGTGCACTCCAGGCGTTGGCGATCGGGCCGGGAATATCGCGTTCGGGAACAACTATCGCTGGCGGACTGATGCGCGGCTTGACGCGCCACACGGCGACGACATTTTCCTTTCTGCTGGCGGTGCCTGTGATTTCTGGCGCCGTGGTGCTGATTGCCAAGGACCTCGCCATGGGCGAAGCGACGGTCGGTCGGTTCGACGTCATGGCGGTGGCCACAATCACCTCGTTCACCGTGGGGTTGGCTGCTCTGCGCGGGCTGATTCGGCTCGTCGCGCAAGACCGGCTGCATTGGTTCGCGTATTACTGTATCGTCGCTGGTGCAGCGACCATCGTCTGGCAATGCACCCGCTGAGAATTGTGGCCGGGGGTCAGTGCGAAGTGCAGGTTGCCCGTCGCACGATCGTCAGGAAACGACGTTGAATGGTTCGGCGGGCAATGCTCGTTCGCGTGCGGCGCGGTGCCAAGCGAACCAGACGAAGTTCGCCGCGGCCCAGACGACGAATACCAACCCGAGCCAGCTCGGCGTCAGCATGGCCCACCAGAAAACTCCGGCAGCGGCCCAGCTCAGCCATTCGCGCTGTTGTACGAACGTGCTGAATTTCCAGTGCTGTACGGCACCACCCAGAGCCAGAACAATCAGTGCCGCGACGATTGTCACAGTGCCCTTCCATACGGCATTGTCCACGATCCAGAGCGCGAATCGAGGGGGCAAATCGCCAGCGAACAGGACGGCGTCGTTGGGTAATGCCGGTGGTAAAGCGGCGACGGGGTCACTTTCCTGGCCAGTGCGGTCGGGGCCTGTTCGGCGGCGTGCGAGTCGAGATGTTATTGTGTCAGACAGGGCGGCGGTTTGGGCTTTCAAGTCTGCCAGCCGCGTCGTCTGCAGTGGCGACGGGTTGTTTTGCGCCGATGCGGCGGCTTCGGCCGCGTTCTCGCTTTCGTACAGGAGGCGTCGAATGGCATTGGCAGGAATTGCCGAATCAAGCGCTGCGCGAAACGGAGCCCGGCTTTGAAGGAGCTCGATTGCCGATTCCCAGCGATCACAGAACAATTCGAGCCGTTCGTTGGCCGAATTATCGCGGGTCGGGTGCAAACCGAACCCCGATGCGGGAAATACGGCCAGCACCTCACGGCGCCCGGCAAGGCCGCGCGGGCGCGGTATTTCCAGCGGCCAGCGATGGATGAAACGCGATTCGTGGGCGGCCGCCATCGCCCACAATTGAACAACGAGGTGCGCCGCGCCGCGGGTCAACAGCGGAATGCGATAAACCCCATCCACGGCGCGCGGGGTCGGGTGGAGTTGGCCGTCAATAATGAGCGCCGCAGGAACGGCTTCAGCGGGCCAGTCGAGTGCAAAGCGGTCGGCTCCCGAGGTGGTGATCCAGAACCACGATTGGCCGGCGACATCGCCCAATTCGCCAAGTTGCAACCGGGTTTCGGCCAGGGCAACGTCGGTTGTCGTTTCACCGGCCTTGGCCGGACGAATCGTCACCTGCCAGGCGTTTTTGTCGCCGCGCAGGCAACTCCAGATGGAGCGGTCGGCAAACGACGGAAAGTCAGCATGCAACCGCTCGGGAAATGGTTCAGAGGTTGCCGCCGTTTCGATGTTGAGCGGCGTGATTCGCGTGGCATCGCGCGGCGCCAGCAGCCAGGCGCTTTGCACCGCGCCGACGCGGGCGCGCACTTGCGGAACATCATAGGTCGCCTGGGCGGGCACGGCGACGTTCTCGCTGACCGTGGCCAAAAACTTGTCGGTCACCGGAATCTCCGGGCTGAGAGTGATGTAGACGCGGCCCCCGGCGCCAGGCCGTGTCATGCGCCGAGCGGGGGGATCGGTGCGCAGGTCGAATGAGTCGGCCATGGCGGGCGGGATCTCGATTTCGAATTCCGTTCCGACGCCGCGCCGAACGTGAAACAGCAGCGAGGTTTCGATTTTCCAGCGCGAATCGCCGGGTTGAACCATGACGATCTCGTCAATTGTCAATTCCGGCGTGTTGCGGGCCACCTGCACCCTGAGCGGGTCGCTGGATGCAGTTAGTTCAAACCGCCCGGCAAAGAGTTCTCGCGCGTCGGCGGCAAGCGCCGGTTCGTCGATTCCGCGGGCGGCGGGCGGCAGCGCATTGCGAAAGTCGACCCTGAGCCCCGCATCGTGGTACAGGCTCAGTCGATTCTCAACCTGCGTTGCCTGGAGCAACCGAATTTCAGGAATTGTCAAATCGCCAGGCCCTTGCCAGGGAAGCGTCGCTTGGATGCGGGCTTTTTGACGCCGGGCGGTTTTGTCGGTGAGAAAGACCACGAGCTGGTCGCCGGTTTGCGACCAGCGAAGCAGTCGCTCGGCATCTTCCTCGAGGATCGAGATTGACCGCAGGTGCAAGCGCGGGTCGCACCGAAGCCGGTACTCAAAGACGGGCTGTGCATTGGATTCGATATCGGCGTCCCAAGTCAGATCCAGGCGTTCAATGCCCAACCGGCACGTCGTATGCGACGAGATTTTGAGGTCGGCCGGCAGCGGGATCAGGTTCAGGACAATGGAATGAGCCCCGTCCCATTGCCAAGCCATTGTCGGACGCGCCCCCTCATAATTCTGCACCTTCGAGAATTCTTCGACCGATCTTGGCTTGAGCTGTTCGGAGTTCGCGGCAGCGACGCTGAGGCGAAAGTCGGGCGGTTGGCGAATCCCGATCTGATTCAGCACGACGACGGTCTTACGTCGCGGAACGTCGTCGCCCGTCAGATCGACCACGGGAAGCGTGAGCGCCCCCGGAATGGCCCGGACCGGGGTTGTCAGCGTCGCCGAAATCCGAAAGTCGGCCGTTTGCGGCCGCGAAAACTCGATTTGCAGGCGGCGGCCGCCGTCGGGCAAAACTTCCAACGGGTGCCCCAGCAGGTCGGTCGCTTGCAGCGACCGCACCGCCATTCCTGGCGGCAATTTCCATGTCAACGATTCGACTTGTCCCTGGTCGACGCGGTAGTCGACCTGATAGCGGTATTGTACACCGCCAGGAAAAATATCGGCGAGACAGGACGCAGTGGCCTGAAGTTCGGCACTGAGTTCGGCGGGTGGGGCAACCTGTTGAGACCAGCGCAGGGAAAACTGCCCAGCATGACCCAGCCAGGCGGCAATCTGCGACGCGGCGGGGTTGGCCGCATCGCCTGACTGCGGACGGAGTTCGAGCATGCCCCATTTGCGGTTGGAAAACACCTCGACGCGGCCCGCGATCATGCGTGGCGTTGCCACCTCGACGCGCGAAGTGCCGCCCTCTGTCTCAATGATCGGGTGCAATCGGAATTCCACGCGATACGACGCCGGCGCTGGTCGATGCGGCGCAGCCGGTCTGGCCTCGTCGGCCAGGTTGGCGTCAGGTGGTCCGTTCAATAAAACGGCAATTCCTTTGCCTCCCGCACCGGGCAGGGCCGGGTGGGCGTGTCCATCGATGCGGCACGCGTCGGCGCCACCGAGGTTTACGTTTGTCAGGGGAAATTCGATGCGTACTGATTCTCCCGGCGACAGCACATGAACCAGGTACCGGGCGTCGATGACGCAGTGGCCCTCAGAATCAATCACCGCCGCATAGTCGGCAGATGCAATCAACGAGGCCGGTAACGCGTCGACCTGCGGCTGGAGTGCGTTGAGCCGGTTGAATAACGCCGTGGGGAGGTAAACCAGCGGAGATCGCCCCGCGGGTTGGCCATCGGGGCCGATTGGAATGAGCACGTTGGTTGATTGTGGCAGATTATCGGCGTCGGCGGCCACGCCGATGGCGCTCGGGGCGGCGAATTGAACTCCGCCCAGACCGATTACGGCCAGCATGAGCCCCGTGACGATTTGAAATGATCTCGTGCTGCCCGGCGGCACAACGCTTGAGGGCCGCCAGGCCGCGATGACTTTGGGGCGAAACACGAACCGCTCGGGCAGGAGCGCGGCGAGAATAACGCCTACCAGGCACCCGCCCGCGGCTTGTGCGTACAGTTGGGGCAGCGAAGCGACACCCGCGCTGCACGCAGCCATGCTGCCGAGCGCCAGCAGGCCCTTGTGCGGTGCTGAGGCCGCTCGCAATGCAACACCCGTGCCGGCGAACAGGAACACGCCGCACCACACCAGCAGGCGGGCCTGAGCGGCGTCCCACAGTTCGACGACAATTTCGGAGGGGGGCTCCAGTCTTGATGCGTGGAGTACACGCGCGTCGAATGGTGGCGATTCGGCCGGCGCGAACGCGTCTCGCAGCGGCTTGGGCGGTCGGGGGGCGTCTGGCGGCGACTCGCCGCCGTCATGAGCGACAGGGGCGACCTTCATCGGGGCAGCAACCCGATCCCAGAGATTGGTCCAGTCGGCCTGAACAAATGGGTTGAAGACCTTTTCGTCGGCCGCGCGGGTCAACGGCCCGAAGAGCGCCTCACGCCAGCCAGTGCGCGGCAATGGGGCATTCAGGCGAATTCCGTCGGGCTCGTCGGCCAATCGAACATTTTCCGGTACCTCGAAGGATAACTGGAAGCCCAGCACCGGCGTTGTCGTCTGCGGTAGCGCCAGGCGCCGCTGATTGGGCCCCCACAGCGCCGCTGTCGGAACGCAATAGTCAATTTCGACCCTGTGCCCGAAGGCATCGTCGGGCAGCAAGACGCGCTGAGTCGAGTTTTCGTTCTCCGGTGAGATGCGGCGGCCGTCGAGGCGTGTTTCGATGACCAGAGCCCGATCTGGCAGATGCCATTGAAACAGTTCTCGGCCGGTAAATGGTTGCAGACGATAATCGGCGGCGTACATGTCGGTTGCACCGTCGGCCAGTTGCAGTCGGGCTGAAACCGACAGTGACATGGCGACCAGCGGAACAACCGCTTCGCCCGGCCTGACGATTCGCACACCCAACTCGCCGCCCAATTGCTGGTACACCCAGCCGGTTGGCCGGTTCGCTGCGGTCTGGCGCAAGCCAGACCGCAGTTGACTCGGAGCCCGTTCGAGGAGACGCGGTTGAAAACGGGCGGTGACGCCCGCTTCGGCCCGCGCGGCAATCTCGCCGCGAAACAGGTTGGCATGAGGGACAAAAGCCAGTGCGATTCGTCCGGCGTCGCGAATTTCCCGCTGCCGGGCGCCGCGCACCTTGAATTCGCCTGCTTGCTCTACGGGAAATCGAATTTCCCATAGATCGCCAGTCGGCGGCAGATTCCATGCCGAATGCGCGGCGACCGGCAACTTGTACGCCGACAGATCATGCGCGGTTTCGGCATCGAGTTGCCATGCGAGCGGTGGCCCCGGCTCTGTCAGGTAAACCAGCAGCCGTTTCAAGGGGCCGGTTTGCGGAATACCCTGTAACACATAGGATTCGGCGAGTACTTCGCGGCCCACGACGACATCGGCCGTCACCTCGACGTCAATCAGATCGCGCGCAGCCTGCACCGAAAATGTGCCTTCGGCAACCGCGGCCGCCCGCGCCCGCAGCCACAGGCCGCGGGCTTCGCCGGGTGTGAACTGTTCGCGAAAGAATTCTGAACTGGCGGCCTCGGCCGGCAAATCGGCGGCGTTGATCAGTTCAAAGCCCGTCTGCGATTCGAGAACCGGCTTCGCCGTTGAGTCGCTGCCCAGCAGCAAGGTGACGGTTGCCTCTTTGACGCCTTCGGGCAACCACACAGGAATCGGCATTGATTGGTTCAGCGCCGCAGCGGCACGGCGGGCTGACACGCGAACCCGCCGGGAGTGGTCGGGGGCCAGGGCGTCGGCAAACTGAAATTTCAGTTGGCGGCCGGCCGACCCGGCCGCGACAACATCCCAACTCGTCAACTCGCTGGCATCGCCTTCAGCGCGAACGTCGGTAACCTCCCAATCGGGGGGTACGCGGCACGACGCCGAAAACGCTGAACCGTACCGCGACTTCCATTCGATTTGCGAAACTGCCGTCCACGGATCGCCGCTCGAATGAACGCGGGTGAGGACTCGGGCGACTGCTTCAAACCGCGGATTGCCAACGACAAACGCAGCCGTCGCCGATTCCGTCGATTGGCGAAAGACCCGGGTTTCGCCTTCGGCAGGATGCACGCGCAGGCTGATCTGGTGGTAGCCGTTAAGGCGTGAATCGGTCAATTCCAGCGGAGGTTGTACGCGCAGCGTCAATTGCCCTTCGAGCAGCACACCGTTGATCATGCGCACCTGGGGAAGCGTCCAAAGTGCACCGGGCCGGGCCCGGGCGATGCCCTGGATTCGCAAGGGAACGCCTTGGCCGATCAGTGGATCGGGCAATTGCAGCGCCAGTTGCCGCCCCGCATCGCTGTCGATTGTTTTCCAAGCCAGGCTCAGTGAGTCGCCGTAATGGATGTCGATGATTTCGATGGCAGCATCGAGTGTGAACCGTAATTCCTGCACGGGCGCTTCGAGGGCTTCGATAAAAAAATCAGTCTGAATTCGCACCGCTTCGGGGCGGAGAGCGTACGCCGCGTCGTGGCGGACCAACAGCAAGGGGCGCGGCGGTGCGAGGCGCGCGCGGGGCGCGACCGTCAGTTTACAAGCATTTTGACTGCCCAGATCAACTGGCCACAGCCACCAACCCGGTTCTTCGGCGGGCCGGGGGGGGAGCACGTCACCGATCGAACTTTGCAGAACACGATCTTCGGGCAGGCGCACCAGGAGTTGTGAAACCGTCGCACGGGCCACACGCACATCAAAACTCAGAGTTTGTGCTAACCGCTTTCCTAAGAGGTTCCATTCGCCCGCGATCGAGCCTCGTGGGCGGTCGACGATGAGTGCCGGGGCGCCCGAGGGAGTTGTTCCCCAAACTGCCGGGCCGTCGGTCCAGGCCAGATGACTCACCGCCAGATTCAACGGCGCCAGGTCAAGTGCCGTGGCGTGGCCACCTTGTCGACGGCACGTCCAATCGAACTTGCCGCCCACCAACGCATCGCCAGCCAGCGTTGCCGTGTAATACGCGCGGTCGAGGCTGGCGGCCGGCGGCCTTGGCGGCGAGGAACCGGTTTGCTCCAGCCGCCGTTCGAACTCGGCGAGCGGCATGGGCCGCCAATCGGCGGGCCAGCGCTCAGGATGGTCGGCCGGAACGTACACACGGCGGATGTGCAGCGCTCCATCGGGGCGCGGTTCTTCGCCACCCGGAGAAGGGCTTTCTGCCAGACAAGCCGCGGTGATTGCCGCCAGAAGCAGGAAACTCAACGGCGACCGACAGAGACCGCGCATCATGCCCGGCTCCCCGATTCGGCCGTCGGCCCGACCTCTTGCGGCGCCGCGTAGCCCGGACGGATCGTGGTGAATTCTTCGGAACCGACGCCCACGACGCCTTCGTGGTTGACCGAGGAAGGCGGCGTCATGAAGCCACTGGGAGAAGTGAGTGTGACGACGCCGCGTTGCCGCCGGCGTTGCATCATGCTGTCAATTCCGGCGGCCCCGATCGCCAACAGCAGGCCCAGGCCGGCCGGTTGCAACAGCAGCAGGATCGGGTCGGGGCGCCAAACCCCGGCGAGCGCGATGCCAAAACCGATCGTCAACACCGTCAGCACGTGCCGGGTCACTGGAACCTTTACCAGCAACAGGCCCAGGACCAGGGCCAGCCCGGCGCCGATCAGCACAAGGCCCGATTGACTCATGGTTTGAAATTCCATCGCGCGTGGCGGGCCGAACTGGCTGAACAGGTAGCTGTTGCCGGTTGTGGTGCTTGCCGGTCCCGGAACGGCAGTACCGTTGGCGATCCATGCGGCCAGATGTTCGTCGGTTTGGTTTCCGTGCCGGTGCCAGAATATGCGCTGCTGGCGCCATTGGTATTCGGGCGAAAACCCCGCCGGGCCGGCGAACAGATGCTGATTGTCGGGTAGAACGACTTTCCACAAGGTTTGTGCAGTCCACCACAAATCAACAGGGAATTGCGGCATCGGCAGGCGATATTCATCGCTGAAGTGCGACAGCGCGTGTTCTCGAGTGCGAAACACAATGGTGAGCAGGTGTTCTTCGGCGGCCGCCCGCTGCGGCAGCGAAATCTCATAGCGGATCAACTCGCGATCGCCGCCCATACGGGCGGGGGTTAATCGTTGCTTGTCCCAAAAGAATTCCAGGGGTTCGACTCCTGCTGGAAAGGCAACGGGCAGCGCCGTCAGCCCGCCACCAATGCGGTATTGGCCGCGCGTTTCCGACAAGCCTTCACGGTCGATCAGAGTTTGCAGCAACGCTTTTGTAATTCCGCCGCGGGCCGCGCCGCCGGTCGAACGCGCGAGTTGAAGATGAACGGCGTCGGTGGGGGTTGTGGTCGTCCACGATGCGGCGCCGTCGCTTGAAGGTTCTCGAGACCAGCCGGGATCCTGGATCGAGGCTTCCCAGCCGATTGCGTCCTGCCAGTCGAACCGCAGCGCGGTCCAGGGGGCATCGCTCGATTGAATCACGGGAATCGCTGCAAGCAGCGAGGCGGCATCGGCCGGAAAAGCGCCGGGGTCCACCGTGAATCGAGCTTCGATTTCGACGCCGCCAATTCGCGGCTGTTCCAGGGCCAGTTGCACATCGCGATGCGTTTTGCGAGAAAGCGGCTTGGCCCAGACCGTCGTCAATTCGACCCCTGATGCTAGATAAAACCGGACGCGATTCGGTTTGAGCTCAGTCGGCACGCTGAGCCGCACCTGCGACAGCCGTTCGTAGGCCACGTCATATTGCAATTTCTGACGGATGGAAATGAGATTGCCGACAACGGAATTCGCCCGGATCGTCGATGCGGCCTTGATCGTCTGCTGGTGCAGGACCATCCGCGCGGTCAGCGTGGGATTCAGGCCTTCGACCCGGTACCAGGCGCGGCGCGATTTCTGGGAGTCGCGCAGCAGATTGGCCTTGGCCTGCGCCGGCGCCGACAACCCCCGCAATTGGGCCGACCCTTCGGCCTGGAGATTGAGCTCGACGTTATCCGCCGACGACAAGCCGAGTATTGTGGCCGGCCCCGCGCCCTCGGCAGTGGGCAAAGTGAAGGAGATCGGTTCGGTGGTGTGCGGCAGCATTCGTCGAATGTGCAGCCGCAGTTCGAACGACTCCTTGGCCGGTTCAGTGAGCAGGATGCGAATGAGCCCCGGGTTCGCGTCGTCATCGGTGACGACCTGCTCGACCCGGCCGGGAGGGTCGACCGATTCGATACTCCAGTTGGCGGGCCGCCAGTTGGGCCAGTTGAGTCGCACCTCCGACAGGCTGCCGCGAAAAATCTGCACGGGCAGCAACAGTTCCAGGTCGATCAGATCGGGCGTGAAATGCACGAACGTGGTGGAATCAATTCGCACCAGGGGTTCGACTTTTCGCAGATTCAGCACAAGCCGGAACGGTTGGTTCAAAAAACGATATCCGGCCGCCGCCTGCGATTGCCGCATTGCCGGGGGAAGATCGCCCAGATTCGCCCGTTGCAGATACCTGTCGGCATCGGGCTGTTTGGCGACCTGAAAATCGCCGACGACACTGACGGCGATGAACCCGGTTTGAATGCGGGCGCGGGCCACTTCAAACCCTTCGAGCACGATGGGCGTGCCGAGAGAGGGCAACGGCGAACGCACGGTCCATTTGACTTCGACCGGGCCTGCCGTGGCCTTTTTCAGTTTGAGAATGATCTGATTCGCGTCGGCCGCGTTGGGGTAATGTTCCTGGATCTCAAGGCCATCGACGCGCAATAGTTCGTGGGTGGGGGGCAGGCTGACCCGCAGTTCATCAAACGTGCCATGCAACGCCTGGATCCGCTGGCTGGCTTCGAGGGTGAGCGATTCGCCATCGACGAGGCTGGCGTTGATCGAGGTCGCCGCTTCAAGCACCGTTTCGGCCGCCGCCGCTTCCAGAACCGGCTGCCATGACAGATCGAGCCGCGTGCCCAAGCCATAAACTTCAATTTCTGAGCCGCCGTCGAGCGGGCGAATCGTTACGGTCGAGCGTTCGGCGACCTTGACAGCGACGCGCGCAAAAGGCACCCGCAACTTCAGCGAACTCACAATGGTGGCAGGCAGGGTCGCCAGCAGGCGGCGGTTGGAAATCGGCTTGCGCAGCGGAATGCTCAGGTCGAGCCGCAATTCATGAACGCCGGCGCCCTTGAACCACCACGTGAAGCCTTTTTCAGCGTCGAACAGATCGCTCACGGCTTCGCCTGGGCCAGAGTGCGCTGACCCGCGCAGGATCGCCTCAGGAAGCTGCAACGGGACACGCACCCAGGAGTCTGGTTGCGTGACATGCACGCGAATCGTCGACGTCAGCAACACTCGGTCGTCTTCGGCTTTGCCCTCGAACTCAAGACTTGAAATGCTGTAGGGGGCTGGCGCCGGCCGGGCGGCGGCTGTTTTCGCCTGCAGCCAGTTGAGGTACTCTTTCAGGGATGCACCAACGGGCACCGGGACAAGTTCTTTGCCGTCAGGACCAGGCAGGTACATGACGTCGCCGGATAGCGCATCGCCGTTCGCGGGCAGGGGGCCGGGCAGGGCCGCCTTGGGTGCGGCCGGCGCCGCGCTCTTGGGGGCGTCGGCCGCGCTGGTTTGAGCCTGCCCCGATGCGCAAGTCCCCCCCCAGAGGGTGACGCACAGGCACCAGGCGAACCAGTTGCGTCGAAACACGTCGGCACGTCCTTTTAAGTCGAACGTCGCAACGGGGCAAGCCGATTTTCGGGCGGCGAAACACTGCGCCGGGCCAAACCCGTTGGCATGGTGAAGGGTGACGTCCTTGCCGATGATCTGATCCATGTCGAGTCGCCTCGCGGGTGGATGCAGCGCAAGCCATTGCCGGAGACGGGGCGCCTCCGCGGGAAATGAACGATTCATGTCCCCGTTATCATACCCGCCGCAAAAACCTCACGGAAGCAAAAAACGCTGCCGCCGCCCAAGTTTCGGTCAGAACCGCCCAACGCGAACAGTTGTGCGAAACCCGCGCAACGTGTCGTTTGCCAACTGCCCCCTGATGGTTTTAGCGCCGCGCGTAATCGGCCTGCGAGTCGCTTTCATCCTTGAGTTCGACATCATTCAGATCGTCGCCCAAAACTTCGATATCTTCTGATGCCAACGGCAGACTGCTGTCGTTCGGCTCGGGAATTGCCACGGGGTAATCGAAGCTGTGCTGGTCTGGGGGCGGTGGCGTGGGGGGCAAGTCGGCACGCCGCGCCCGCAAATGCCGCTCCTTGCCTGCGGCTGCGCCCGGCGCGACCTGCCGTTTCGCAGGTTTGGCCGAAGATTCGTCCGTGCAAAAGGAAAAATAGACGTCGCCGATGGCGATTTCATCGCCTGCGCGAAGTTCTCCTTCGGCCTTTCTCGCTCCGTTGATGCGCACCCCATTCATACTTCCCAGATCTCGCAGGACATAGCGCTGGTTGATCTGCGCTATGCAGCAGTGCCGCCGCGAAACTTTACTGCTCGCCAGAAGTACAGCGTCGCAGTCGGGGTGGCGGCCGATCAGAGTGATTGGCTTGTCGAGGGGAATGGGTGACCCCCCGCCAATGGGGATCAATCGCGCTGGCATGCCGTCACTCCGAAAAAATGGAGACAGCCCGGGGAACGCTTTCTTCCATCATACCCCTCATCGCGCATAAAGAAAACGAAATTATCTGTGTAAACTGCAAAAGATGGGAAATCCTCCGTGTTCCGTTTCCACAGACGCCGCAGGCGCAAGAACAACAGATCGGCAAGATTTTTCGGGGCAGGCAGAATCTTCGCACGACGCGCCTTGGGCCACAAGCCGGATTCGATGCATTTCAAGCGAAATCCACAAACTCCGATGCCTTGGCCGATCGACAACCGCCATCAAGACCACTGGCTGCGGCGACCGTCGCTCGGCAGCGGTTGCCGTATCGGATCGGAGTTTCGATCGAGGGCGATCGGCGATTCGTCCTGACTCCGATGAATGCCAGGTTGGCCGGGCGGTTTTGCAATGAATCAAGGGATTGTCAGCGGCGATCGACGAAGCGTTTGTCGTTGGTTCCGGTCTTTAATGCTTGCCAGCGCGCGAGACCGTCGTCGAGAAATCTGGCAAACTCGCCGTCGATGCGCTCGGCCCCTTCAAACTTGGCCAGAATTTTTTTCGGGTCGCGCAAAATCGCGGGATCGGGGGGAATAACGACATACGCGGGCAACGACACATCGCCGAACCAGTCTTCCTGGATGCGGCGATTGTTCTCGCCCAGCCGAATTGCCTCAGAACCATCGGCAATGAATGGCACGCGATCGGTAAACAGTTGCACGCGCACGAATTGGCTCAATCGTTCTTTGACGGTGGGTTGCGCCATCGGCCCCTGTTCCATTTTGCGGCAGTTCACGCAGTTCACACCCGTGAAATCGAGGAATATGGGGCGTTGCTGGTCTACGGCAACTTTGAGTGCCTGGTCGAAGTCGAGGGCATACTTCAACCCGCCATGTTCGAGATAGGGCCCGCTGGGGTCGGCGCCGCCCGAAAACTTGGGCGGCGCAAACGCGTGCAGGTTTTCCCACAAAAGCCCCGTGGGCTCTTCCTTGCCGAACAGGCCGGCCCCCAAGTACGCCGCCAGCCCCAGGGCGCTCATGGCGGCCACGCTGCGCAACGGGCTGATGCTTTCGGTTGGCGTATCGTGCGGAAACCGGAACAGGCCAAACAGGTACAGGGCGATCGTGAGGGAAATGACCATCCAGGTCGAAACCACGAGGGAATAGTCGAAGACCCACGCGACCGGGTGCATCGCCAGGTCGGCCACGCTGAAAAACTTGAACGCCGCCCCCAGTTCGATCAGCCCCATCACGACCTTGACGACATTCATCCAGCCGCCGCTCTTGGGCAGCTTTTTCAGGAACGAGGGAAACAGGGCCAGGGCGAAGAACGGCACGGAAAACGCGGCTGAAAAGGAAAGCAACCCCAGAATGGGCCATAGTCGCCCGCCCTGGGCCGCCATGGCCAGCAGCAGGCCGGCAAACGCAAAGGTGCACGTGAACGACGTCAGCGTGAAGGTCAAAGCCATGAACAGGACGCCCACGAAACCGCCGCGGCTTTCCTGCCCGGAGGTGTATGTCAGCAGCCACGATGGAATCCGAATTTCGAACAGGCCCAGGAGATTCAGACCGAAGAAGACCAGTACGCCGCCGATGACGAGGTTCATGGCCCAATTGTTCGCCAACTGGTTGAGTGACGTTGCGCCAAACCACACGCTCATGAGCAGGCCGAGGCCGGTGAACGTGCCAATAATTCCCAGGCAATACACCATGGCCATCGTCAGCGGGCGATGGTGCTCTTTTTCAGATTGCTTCAGGAAAAAGCTGACCGTGATGGGGATCATGGGAAATACGCACGGCGTGAGCAAGGCGGCGAAACCAGCGAGTGCCGCCGCCACGAGGAACGCCATTAACCCCATATTCTCGGGCGAGTTGGCGGCCCGTTCGGTTGCAGGCGTGCCGAGTGGGGCCGCGTTGGTTTTTGCGGCGAGATTTGCAGCGGCGACGTCAGGCCCGGCATTTCCAACTTGCGCGGTGGAAGCACCGGTGGGGGCTTGCGA
Source organism: Planctomycetota bacterium (assembly GCA_021781115.1). GTDB lineage: Bacteria > Planctomycetota > Planctomycetia > Planctomycetales > Planctomycetaceae > JAJXXL01. The sequence goes on along the minus strand of JAJXXL010000420.1, from coordinate 1,688 downwards.
TTCGGTCATGGGGACGGGAACCGATTCGATCAGCTCAAGCGCCTGTCCCGATCTCAGTGGACCAGTAATTTCTAAAAACAAGACTTCGCTGCGATCGGTTTTGTTGCCGTCGCCCGACGCGGGCTCCGCGCCCGAGAGCGGTAACTTGCCGGAAAATCGAAACCCCGTTGCTGGCTGACAGGCGCCGCCTTTGCACATCTGGTATGCGACGGCGCCTGAAATTGCGACTGGTTCGCTCGGCAAATCCGCGGTCGCCAGAAAGGTGCGGGTCCAGGCGATCACGCCCTCGTGCGTCCGTTCTTCGAGCCCGGTGAAGCCCTCGCTCATTTGGGCGTGGGGGGCGGGACCAGTAAAAACCGGGGCGCCAACCGGCTTGAGTTCGCCGATCGGATCAAGTTGAATCGCTGTGCGTTCGGGCCCGCCATCGGGCAACTTGCGCTGGTCGAACGCAAACACGTGGTAACCCGGCGCCAAATTCGCCTCGACGGTCAGCGTGATCGTGTCACCCCGCCGCGGTTGCTTCGGCGTGATGTAAACGCGCCACGTCGCACCTATCGACTTATTGTCTCTGGGGCCAACCCGTTGAGTAAATCGCTGCCCGTCGGTTTCACCTGTTGGAACCGCGGCCACCTTGCCAGCGGGCCCTGCGATCGCAGGTTGACTTTCGGCCGCATCCTGGCCAAACGCGTTGGCGCCAACGCTCACGGCGATCCAGCAGGACAGCACCACCAGGAACCGGTGTGCTGCAGAGCACCGAACTCCAACAATCATGCTCTATTCCTCAGAGGCAGAAAGCCCGTTCTCGTTAAAAGCATCTGGCCGAAACCGAATGGCAATTTGCCAGTTAGGCGTTTGTCGCCGGGGACTGGCATTCTCGTCGTTAGTCGCCGGAAGACGCACATTCGATCCTCTCTACGTGCGATTGGTTACACTCAATTGGCGAGGCGGCTGATTTTGTGGCGATTCGCCGAATTGCGGGACCGATGCTGCATGCCCCAGCGGTGCTCATCCGGCATCGTACACCCGTGCGACGTCAGAAAAGTGCAATGAGTCGACGTCGGCCCGCACAAACTTTTCGGCGGGAAGCGGCGAATGCGTATAACGTATAAACTTATGTTTTTGTTTGATGTTGCGGCGCATAACAAGCGGCGCCATTGACGAGGCGATTTGCGTTTGCGAGTGCCTGTCGCATTTCAGCGCTATTTCTATATCGGCACCCGATGTGCTTTCGACAGGGCAATCCCAGCGGAGTTTTTCGGCCGGCTTCCCGAATCATAGCTGAAATCAATGGATCGGAACAATCTCAATGCCAGCCTGGCCAAAGTCTCCCGACAAAAGCACGATAGGTAAGGTCATCAATCGGCTCTGGCAAGTTCCGCAGGCTTCGGCCCCAATGGCTGGCCGCGTTCCTGCGAGCCAAACGGCGTCTGCGGCGTCAGCCGCTTCGCAACCGATTGATAAATCGAAAGTTAAGCCCTGACGATCCCGGAGGAGCCGCGTACGAAGTAATCGGTTTCGCGTGCGGCGGCGTGGTCGGCGTTGCGGTCATTGCGGCCGCGCGGGCGGCTGACGGCCGCGCATCGTCAGCCGCTTCGCAACCGATTGATAAATCGAAAGTTAAGCCCTGACGATCCCGGAGGAGCCGCGTACGAAGTAATCGGTTTCGCGTGCGGCGGCGTGGTCGGCGT
>JAJXXL010000299.1 GCA_021781115.1 Planctomycetota bacterium | reverse complement strand
GCCCTGCTGTTGTGGCGGTAGAAAGTCCCGAATGGCGGCGATCCTGCAGAATACGATTCACCTGGGGTTGGTGCTGGCCCTGCCGCCCCTGCTTCCGGGAGTCATCGGCAAGACCAAGGCGCTGTTCGGCGGGCGAGTGGGGCCACCACTGTTGCAGTCGTACTACGACCTGGCAAAGCTGATGCGCAAAGGGTCGGTTTTCAGCCCGACAACAACTTGGCTGTTTCGGGCCGGCCCGGTGGCAGGGCTGACGACGGCGGCGATGGCCGCATTGCTGATTCCGCTGGCGACGCCGGGCGCGCCGGTATCGTTTGCCGGAGACCTGATTCTACTGGCGTACCTGTTTGCCCTGGGACGATTTTTCACGACACTGGCGGCGCTTGATACGGGTTCGGCGTTCGAGGGCATGGGCGCTGCGCGCGAAGTCACCTTCGCGTGCCTGGCCGAACCGGCGCTGTTTCTGGGCCTGCTCGTCCTGGCCAAACTGTCGGGTTCGCTGCAACTGGCCGACATGCTGGGCGCCGCGCTGGGCGGGCATTGGCTGACGGCCGGCGCTGCTCTGGGGTTGGTGCTCTTGAGCTGGTTTGTCGTGCTGCTCGCTGAGAACTGCCGCATTCCCTTCGACGACCCCAACACGCACCTCGAACTCACGATGATTCATGAAGTCATGGTGCTCGACCACAGTGGCTCTGGGCTGGCCATGATTCTGTACGGCGCCGCGATCAAGCTGTTCGTGTTCGCGGCACTGATCGTGCGGCTCGCCTGCCCGCTGCCAGCCGACGCGCCCTGGCTCGCCTGGCCGCTGTTTGCCGCGGCCATGCTGGGCGTGGCCGTGGTGATTGGGGTCGTCGAATCGATTATGGCCCGGCTGCGATTGCTGGACGTGCCAACCCTGCTGTTCGCGGCGTGCATGTTGTCAGCTTTTGGGTTTGTGCTGGTGGTGCGGTAAAATCATGGATCAGGTGCTTGATGTCGTGTTGATTCTGATCCTGGCGCTCAACTTTTATGCGCTGGGCGTCAGCCGGATCCGCGGCATCGTCAACGCGGTGGCGCTGCAGGGCGTGTTGTTGGGAATCGTCCCGCTGTTGGCGCACGGCAGCCACGGTTTGCGCGGCGTGTTGCTGCTCATCGTGACGGTGGGCCTCAAGGGCGTGGCGATTCCACGGTTGATCTTGTACGCCATGCGCGAAGCGAAGATTCAGCACGAAGTCAAACCGATAATCAGCCCGATGAACTCACTGTTCCTGGCGGGCGTGGGCACCGGGTTGGCACTGGCATTGTCATCGACCTTGCCGCTGGCCGACCAGCATGCGGGTCTGCTGATTGTGCCCGCGTCGCTGTCGACCGTATGGAATGGTTTTCTGCTGATGACGGCGCGGCGCAAGGCCATCACGCAGGTGCTGGGGTACCTCGTGCTGGAAAACGGCATTTTCCTGTTTGGCGTGTTGTTGCTCGAGGCCATGCCGCTGCTGGTCGAACTGGGCGTGTTGCTCGACGTGTTCACGGGCGTATTTGTGATGGGCATCATCGTGCATCAAATTAACCGCGAGTTTGCCACAATCAGCACCGAACACCTGGCCGAGCTGAAGGAATAGGCAATGCTGTACCTGCTGGTTCTGTTTCCGCTGGTCATGGCGGCCGTGGCCTTGGCCGCGCCCTCGAAGCGCGATCGGCCCTGGCTGTTGCCGGCCGGGGCGCTCCTGCAATTGGCACTCGTGGGGTTGGCGATCTCACAGCCTGTGGGCTCGCCAGGAGCGACCGCCTGGGGTGGGTGGCTGCGGCTCGACGCCTTGGGGCGGGTGTTTCTGGGATTCATCAGCCTGATGTTCAGCCTCTGCATGATGTACGCCCCGGCGTATTTGGCGCTGCGCATCGACCGGCCCAACCGGGTATTTTGCGCCAACCTGTTCGTCATGCTGGCGATGATGACACTCGTCACGCTGTCGTACCACCTGGGGCTGATGTGGGTGGCGATGGAAGCGACCACGCTGGTCAGCGGGCCCCTGCTCTATTTCAACCACAACCCGCGTTCGCTTGAAGCAACCTGGAAGATGCTGCTCGTGGGTTCGGTGGGCATCGCCTTGGCCTTGCTGGGGTCGTTCTTTCTGGCGTATTCGTCGATCGAGGGGGGCCACTCTGGCTCGACGCTGTTGTTTGAGCAGCTCATGCAAATCGCGCCGCGGCTGTCGCCGCCCTGGTTGCATGCGGCGTTCGTACTGCTGTTTGTCGGGTACGGCACGAAAATGGGCCTGGCACCGATGCACACCTGGAAACCCGACGCCTACGGAGAGGCGCCCGGGTTGGTGGGGGCCGTGCTGGCGGGAGGTCTGACGAGCACGGCGTTTTTGGCGGTGTTGCGTGTGTACCAGATTTGCCGGGCCGGGCCTGAAGCCGAGCTGACGCGGCAAATCATGATTGGCATGGGCCTGTTGTCGATGGTGGTAGCCGCGGCGATGATGATCAGGCAGCGCGACATCAAACGCATGCTGGCCTATTCGAGCGTCGAACAGATGGGCATTCTCGTGCTGGGAGTGGGCGTGGGGGGAATGGCAACGTTCGGTGCGCTGCTGCACCTGATTAACAACGGGTTGACCAAAGGCGTGCTGTTTCTGTCGGCGGGAAATATCCACCGGGCGTATGGCAGCAAGCGCCTCGACGAGGTTCAAGGGGCGCTCGAGCGGGCGCCGCTTTCGGGAGCGCTGTTCCTGTTTGGATTCCTGGCGATCACCGGTTCACCGCCGTTCGGGCCGTTTGTATCGGAGTTCACCATTCTGAGCGCCGCGCTCGCGCGCGGGCATTACCTGGCGGGCGGGCTGTTTCTGGTGCTGCTGGCCACGGTGTTCATCGGCATGGGCCGAACCGTGTTGGGGGTTGTGCAAGGCCCTGCGCCCGCCACGCCGTCGAGCGGCCGTTTTCGCGACAGCTTCGGCACGGGTGCCCCCATCGTGTGCATGGCGGCGCTTGTCGTGTTGCTGGGGGTGTATGTTCCCCCCCCGCTGGCCGAGTTGCTGCACGCCGCGGCCGCCCTGCTGGAGGCCCCCGCATGAGCGACATCCGATTTGCCGCGATTCGCACCGGCCAGGCGATTTCACGGGCGCGAATCCCGCAGGTGCCGTTCGATGAATTCCGACAAACGGTCGTGGCCGCTGCCGCCGAAGGACGGCGGGTCGCCGCGCTGTTCGGCGATGCTTCGGGTCCGCCGGGGCAGGTCGACCTGTACGCCGTGCTGGCCGACGGCGTTCGGTCGCTGTTGCATGTGGGGCAGACGCCGATTGAAGTCGGCGAATTCGCCGCGCTGACGCCTGACTGCCCGCAGGTGCATCTGTTCGAACGCGAAATTGCCGAGCAATTCGGCATTGTGCCTGCGGGCCACCCGTGGCTCAAGCCAGTGCGGTTTCACGCTTCCTATCGCCCCGGTTGCGATGCCTGGAATCGATCTGGCGCAGGTCCGGTTGTGGGGGTTCTTGATTTCTATCGTGTTGCGGGCGACCAGGTCCACGAAGTGGCGGTCGGGCCGGTACACGCTGGCGTCATCGAACCGGGGCATTTTCGTTTTCAGTGCCACGGCGAACGTGTGTTTCACCTCGAAATCAGTCTGGGCTATCAACACCGCGGCGTGTCTCGGGCGCTCGTCGGCGGACCGAAAAAACGCACGGTCCATCTCCTCGAAGAGACGGCAGGTGATGCGTCGATCGGTCATGCGACCGCCTATTGTCAGATCGTCGAGGCCCTGGCAGGGACGCAGGTGCCCATTCGCGGCGAAGTCGTTCGGGGCGTGGCACTCGAGCTCGAACGCCTCGCGAACCACACGGTCGACTTAGGGGCTCTGGCTGGCGACGTTGGCTTTCTGCCCACGGCCGCCTTTTGCGGGCGGATTCGCGGCGACTTCCTGAACCTGACGGCACTGATTTGCGGCAGCCGGTTCGGGCGCGGGTTGGTGCGGCCAGGCGGGGCAGCGTTCGACATCGACGAAACGCGCCGCGTGCAGTGCCTTGAACGCCTCGATGCCGCCGTTCATGACGTCGAAAGTGCCGTCAGCCTGTTGTGGAACGCAGCGTCAGTGCAGGCCCGGTTTGAAGGAACCGGGGCCGTCTCTATCGAAACAGCCCGAGCCCTGGGGCTGGTCGGGCCGGCCGCCAGGGCCTGCGGCCTCGAGCATGATGCCCGGCAGGATTTTCCATCGGGCATCTTTCGCTTCGTCCAGGTACCGGTTTCGGTTTCGCTGTCGGGCGACGTGTTGGCGCGGGCCTATATCCGGTGGCTGGAGATCCAGCGATCGGCGGCATTCATTCGCGAGCAACTGCATTCATTGCCTGCCGGTCCGGTTCGCCGCGAGGTCGCTCCGCTCGGTTCGGGCCAAATTGCCATTGCTCTCGTCGAGGGGTGGCGCGGCGAAATCTGTCACGTCGCACTAACCGACGCGTACGGGTGTTTTTCGAATTATCGCATCGTCGACCCGTCGTTTCACAACTGGGCCGGCCTGGCGCTAGCGCTCAGAGACCAGCAGATTTCAGATTTTCCGTTGTGCAACAAGAGTTTCAACTTGTCGTACTGCGGACACGATTTGTAACCCGATCGTGCGGCGGGGCACGGCGTGCTTTAAAATTTGAGGAGTTTTGCATGATTCAGGCTCTACTCGCCCGGCTGCGACAGGGGCATCGGACGTTGGCATATCCGAAGGGCGTGCCGACCCTGCCCGATCGTTTTCGCGGCCTGCCCATTGTCGATTCGTCGCGCTGCCCCGCCGATTGCCGCGATTGCGCCAATGCCTGCCCCACCGACGCGATTGCGATTGACGATCGTGGCTTTCGACTTGACCTGGGCCGGTGTCTGTTTTGCACCGATTGCGTCGAGGCCTGCCCCGATGGGCTGATCCGCCACAGTCAGGAGTACCGGCTCTCAGTGCGCCGTCGCGAAGACCTGGTATACGATGGCCGCACGCTGAAGCTCGCCGAGGCGCTCGATCAGAAAACCCGCAGGATCTTCGGTCGGTCGCTTAAGCTTCGCCAGGTGAGCGCCGGTGGGTCGGGCGCGTGCGAGGCCGATCTGAACGTGCTGGGCACCGTCGTGTTCGACATGGGCCGATTCGGAATTCAGTTCGTCGCGTCGCCACGCCACGCCGACGGCATCGTCGTTACTGGCCCGGTCAGCGAAAATATGCGCACCGCCTTGCTGGACACGTACGCCGCGGTTCCCGCGCCGAAGCTGGTCATTGCGGTGGGGGCCGAGGCCATCAGCGGCGGAATCTTTCGGGGGCACGATGAAGTGCACGACGGTTGCGGTGCACTGCTGCCGGTCGACCTGTTCATTCCCGGCTGGCCGCCGCACCCGCTGACGATTCTCGACGGCCTCCTGCGGTTGCTGGGGCGGCTGGAAGAGCCGGGGCAGACTGCTTGAACCAGTCGAACCGCGTAAAGCAGCGGCCCGCTGGCAATCATCCTGAATGAGGGCACGTCGCGTCTGCCGCGGTTCAACCCGACGGAAATCGCCTGAATTCTATGGCGATGACAAAGCGTCGCCGCCCGCTACCCGATACTTTGCGGAACCGTAAACGGCGCACGGTACTCGCGCGTCAGCAAGCGATCGGCTTCAGCGTCGTTCACAAAATGTTCGGCGGCCGCGTCGATCAGCAGCTTGCGGCCCAGGCGGTACTTGAGCGTGTCGAGCTTCAGGCCGTTGTTGTCAGTCAACGAGCGCTCCATGCGGTCAAGGGTTTCGATTGCAGCGGGGTTGTCGCCCAGCACCTGCGTTTTCGGTTCAAAGGCAACTTCCCTGCCCAAGCGGTACGAAATATTTGCCAAGTGACACAAGGCGCTGGAATAATGTCCTTCCTGAATGTCGGCATTGAGGTCTGTGGTTTTGCGGCTGCGCACGGCGGCGATGAAGTTGCCGAAGTTGCCGCGCCCGGGGCCGCGCTGCACTAAAGACTTCAGTTCGGGCAAGGGCGCCGGTTCGGTGCTGCCGTTCGGGTAGAACTTCGTTCCGACGATTGTACCGGCTTCGAGGTGATAAACGTTACCGACTTTCTCACCCCGGTAGTCGCCGGTTTGCAACCCCCGAACTTCGAAGATCAACTGGGTTTCGCCGAAATCGAACAGGGCGATCTGCGTGTTGGCCGTTTGCCCCTGGTCCGTGTAGCCAAACCGGCCGCCCAGGCTGACGACGCTGCGCGGCAGCGTGGCACCGGGAATGGCCCAGCGGGCCAGGTCCATCTCGTGCACGCCCTGGTTGCCGATGTCGCCGTTGCCCGTTTCCCAGAACCAGTGCCAGTTGTAGTGCACCAGGTTCGCGTGAAACGGCTGCACTGCCGCCGGGCCGAGCCAGAGGTTGAAATCCAGTTCGCCGGGCGGGGTCGAAGGAGGTTTCACTCCGATGCTGCCGCGCGGTTTGTAGCATAACCCGCGCGACACGAGCAGTTTGCCAAGCTGCCCCGACTTGATAACTTCGACGACGCGGGCTTTTTCAGGGTTGCTGCGGTTTTGGGTGCCGTGCTGCACGATGCACTGATGCTTGCGTGCCATTTCAACGGCGATCCGCCCTTCGTGAATGTTGTGGCTGCACGGCTTTTCAACGTAAACGTCCTTGCCCGCCTGGCACGCCCAGATCGTGATGAGTGCATGCCAGTGGTTGGGGGTCGCGACCGAGACGGCGTCGAGGTTTTTGTCGTCGAGCGCTTCGCGAATATCCTGCACGGTACGCGGGGCGCTGCCGCCGCGGTCTTGAATGGTCTTGATGCGTTTGCCCCAGGTGCGCGTGTCGGGGTCGATCAGGTAGGTGATTTGCACGTTGTCGAGCTTTGTCAATTCATCGACGTGACTGCCGCCGCGCCCGTTCAAACCCGCCACGCCGATGCGAATCGCGTCGTTCGCGCCCAGGATTCGCCCCGACGATTTTGTGCCCCCAATGGCAAACGTCGCTCCGGCAAATGCCAGCGAGCCTTGCAGAAACTTGCGACGATTGAGCCGCGCCATGGCCTACCCTTTCCATCAGGATCCACCAGAAACCTCGCCGCGACAACCCGCCGGGATTGTGCGGTTCTTCGCCACGCGGTATCCTAGCATAAACAGATCCCGTTGCGTTAATCTGTGCGTGCGGTTTTTCTGAAAATATTTGAGTTTGAAGACTTTTGAATTCGTGGAATGGCCGCCTGTTTGACGAACTGTCAACGTGCTGCGGGATGACGCGAACCAGCCGTTGCCATTGACCGGCAACGTGCGGCCGCAGCGTGCGGCCATGGCGCACACAATCCTGCCGGAGGACTCGCAGATGGGTTCGATTCACTCCGAACAACATTATACAGGGTTGCGCGGCGGGTCAATCCGGGCGTTGGGGTTTTGTGCCTCACCCGGCCTGATTCGCGTCGGTTCGCGGCGGTGGTTTTTGCAGACCGGCCTGGCGGGCATCGGCGGGCTGTCCCTGGCGCGAGGGTTGGCGGCTGCCGCATCGGAACCGGCGGCGCAGAAATCGTCGGCCGTGGCGCGGCCTGGCGACCGGAAGTCAGTCATTTTGTTCTGGCTCTCAGGCGGCCCCAGCCAGATCGACATGTGGGACCCGAAGCCCGGTGCGCCGCTTGAAATTCGCGGCCCCTACGCCCCCATTTCCACCAGAATTCCGGGTGTGCAGTTTTGCGAGCACCTGCCGTTACAGGCCGCAATCGCCGATCGCCTGTCGGTATTGCGGGCCGTCGATTGCCGGGCCAGCAACCATACGCCGATTACAATGCAGGCGGGCAACCCGCTGGCACGGCGCAGCGACGACGGCAAAGATGGGCAGGGGTACCCGTCGATGGGTTCCGTGGCGGCGAAGTTTCGCGGCTCAAACCATCCTGACCTGCCGGCTTTCGTGGGGCTGGCCCCCTCTTGGAAGGCCGACGTCTGGGAGTCGGGTCAAATGGGTGGCGAGTTCGCGCCCGTCAAGGGGCTGGAACTGGTGGGCCAGTTCGGCCTGCCCGAAGGAATTCAAATCGATCGGTTGCAAGACCGCGATCGGTTGCGCCAGTCGTTTGATCGCCTCCGCCGCGACCTCGACCGCCAGGAAACGCTGGCGCGGTTCGAACGCTACAATCGCCAGGCGTTTGACATGGTGCAGGGCGGGCGCGTGCAGCAAGCGTTCGACGTGGCCGCCGAATCGCAGGAAACCCGCGCCGCCTATGGAAATACGAGCGTGGGCGAAAAGGCACTGTTGGCGCGGCGGCTGGTCGAGGCGGGCGTCAGTTTCGTCCTGGTCAGCGGTGCCTGGGGTTACTTCGATCATCATGGCGACCACGTGCAATGGGGGGGCATTCAAAAGGGGCTGACACCGCTGTTGCCGCAAATTGATCGTACGCTTTTCGCCCTGGTGACCGACCTCGAACAGCGGGGGTTGCTCGACGACACGCTCGTGCTGATGCTCGGTGAATTCGGGCGCTCGCCCGTCATCAACAAAGAGGGGGGCCGCGAACATTGGGTGAATGTGATGTCGATGCTCGCCGCCGGCGGCGGTTTGCGCCACGGGCAGGCGGTGGGCGAAACAGACCAGCGCGGTGGCACGGCGAAGTCGGGCCTGGTGCGGCCGCAAGACTTGGCGGCGACGGTGTTCCGCCATTTGGGCATTGATCTTGCCGCGCACTGGGTCAGCCCGCAGGGGCGGCCCACGCCCATCGTCGTCGAAGGCGGCCGCCCGATTCCTGAACTGGTTTGAATTGAGCAGGCGGTATCTGAACCCCAAATGAGCGACGAACCGATCCGTCTTTCAAAGCTCATGGCCCAGCGCGGCTTGTGCTCGCGCCGCGAGGCCGACGACTACATCAGCCGCGGCCTGGTGTTCGTCGATGGCCAACGGGTCGATGTGTTGGGGACAAAAGTCCTGCCGCGGCAGGTCGTGGCGCTCGACATGCGCGCCGCGCGGGCGCAGGCCGAATTGGCGACAATCCTCCTGAACAAGCCGATCGGCTATGTTTCGGGGCAACCTGAGCCGGGGTACAAACCGGCGGCGATGCTGATCACCACAGAAAATCGCCTGGCCGGCTGCCCCGGCCCCGAATTGACGCGCAAGCATTTGGCCGGGCTGGCGCCGGCGGGCCGGCTCGATATCGACTCGCAGGGGCTGTTGGTGTTCACGCAAGACGGGCGGCTGGCGCGACAGTTGACCGGCGACGATTCGAACCTCGAAAAAGAGTACCTGGTGCGCGTCGCGGGGTCGCTCGATGCACGCGGTTTGGCCCTGTTGCGGCACGGCCTGCGCCTCGACGACAAACCCCTCAAACCCGCCGAAGTCGAATGGATTAACCCCGAACAATTGCGGTTCCTGCTCAAGGAAGGGCGCAAACGTCAGATTCGCCGGATGTGTGACATGGTCGGGCTGAAGGTACTGGGCTTGAAGCGGGTGCGCATCGGAAAGGTCAAACTCGGTGCGCTGCCGGTGGGTGCCTGGCGGTTCCTGGAGCCGGGTGAATCGTTTTGAAACTTTGAAATCCTGTTCGCAGTGGCGGCCGCGTACGCCATTGGCTGTTTCTCAAGGAGTTCGGCATGCATCACGGCTTGCGAACTTTTTCCCGGTGGGTCGTCGTGTTGGCAGTGATCGGCCACGCCGCGGTGTCGCCGGCGGCTCCGCTGCGCAAGGCTCGATTCGACTTGTCGAAAGAGGCGTTTAATACGGTGGCCAAATCACTGGAGGCCGAAGGTCTCTATCCCGTGGTTCTCAGCGGCTATGAAGTGGGGGGCCAGGAAAAATACGCGGCCGTGTTTGAAGAACACAAGCCGGTCGAGTGGGAACCGTTCATGATGCTGCCTTGCGAAACGTTTCTCGACAAGTTGCCGCTCCTGACGCCAAAAGGCTACCGGCCGCTGAACCTGTACCCCGCCAGCGGGGGCGATACGCTGCGGGTGTCATGCATCTGCGTGAAGGATGGCTCGGTGGGCTACCAGGCCCGAATCGGCCTGAGCCACGAAGACGTGCAGAAGCTTTCCCGCGCGTATGACGTCGACAAGTTTCGCCTTGTCAGCCTGCGGGGTTACGATATGGGCAGCGAAGCGCGGTTCGCCGCGCTCTGGGAGCAGCGCCGCATCGACGCCCCGCCAACCGAAGTTCAGTTCGACGTGTCGCCGTCGGCGTTCAACCAGGCGGCGAAGAAATTCGCCGCGCGCAAGTACGCCCCCGTTTCACTGAGCACCTACACGGTGGCCGGCAAGCAAAAGCTGGCGGCGCTGTGGGAGAAAAAGCCGCCCGATGTGGTCGTCGAATTTCGCCCCATGCTTTCGCCCGATGAGTTGCAAAAGCAGCTCGACCTGATGGAGCGGAAGAATTTGCGCGTGGTCGATTTGCAGGCGTACCTCGTCGCCGGCAAGCCAAAGTTCTCGCTGATTTGGGATCACGAGCGCCCCGCGGCGGAATGACGCGCCCTGCCGGCCCCGGCGCTTCTAGCAAACTTTCAGCACCAGCAGCGTGCGGTCGTCGCCCGGCGCGCCGCCCGCAATGTGCGATTCGACGCGGTTCCACACGCCGTGCAGCACCTCCTGCGCCGAGCGGTCGCTGCCGCCCAGAATGGCCGCCGCGATTCCTTCTGACCGAAACATCTGCTGGGCGCCGCTGCGGGCCTCGCTGATGCCGTCGCTGTAGCACACCAGCAAATCTCCCGGCGCCAGGTCGACCGCCGACGTTTTGTACGACACGTCGCGCATCACCCCCAGCAGCAACCCGTGCGAATGCAGCGGGGTCACTTCGCCGCGGCGTACGAGCAGCGGCGGTGGGTGCCCGGCGTTCGAGTACACGAACCGCCGCGCCGCGGCGTCGTACACGCCATAGCACAGGCTCATGAACTGGTGCGCCCGCGTCAGGCTGAACAGCGCGTTGTTCAGCCGCGCCATGAGCGGTGCGACATCGCGGGCGGTGGCGGGGTGCGTGCGCAGCGCGCCGCGCACCGCCGACATGATCAGTGCCGCAGGAATGCTGTTGCCCGAAGCGTCGCCGACGACCAGGGCAAATTCATCGTCAGAAATCGGCAGGACTTCGCACAGGTCGCCCCCCAGTTCGTGGCAACTGGCAACATGGGCCGCCACTTCAAACCGGGGGTCTTCAGGAAAGTCGTGCGGCGTCAACACCGGTTGAGATTCGGAAGCGTACTTCAGGTCGCGGCGGATCCGCTCTTGCGCTTCGCTGGTTCGCAACAGGGCGACGCGCTCAAGCACCGCCGCAATTTGCGAGGCAATTGAGTGCAGGGCGTGCACGTCGCGGTCGCTGAAATCGCGCGCACGCCGGTCGAACACCCACAGCGTCCCGATCGGCATTGTTTCTGACTGCACCGCCACGCACAACGCCGACCGCATTGTCGCGGGCAGCCAGGCGCTGTCGCGGCCTTCGCTGATCACCACGGCCGACGCCTCGCCGGCCAGGGCTTCGATCTCGTGCGGGCTGGCGTGCAGTTCGCGCTCGGGCCGCGGAATTTCTTCGGGTGCAATCTGGTATACCGCGCGAAGTTTCAGCCGGCTGGTTGTGGCGTCGAGCAAAAAGAACGCGGCCGAGCGTGTCGCCGTCAATTGCACCGCGGCCCGCAAGACCTGCGTCAAGGCCCACGCCAGGTTTTCCTGAACCGGCACGGCCAACCCCAGGTGCACGAGCGTCGAAACGTCGTTGGTTTGCGATTCCAGCCGCCGTGCCGCCGAAGCCAGCGTGCACAGCAGTTGCCCAAGGCCCGCGGCAAGTTCGAGCACCTGTTCGTAGTCGGCGGGGGGCTCGCCATATTCAGGCGGCGCTATGGACAGCCAGCCGGTTTGTTCCCAACCGTCGTGAATTTCGGTGGTCCAGCAGGCCGCGGGGTCGCCGCGCTCGCAGGTTGAGTTCGGGGCGGCGGGCGTGAATCGCAATTGCCACCCCGTAACGCGCGAAAACTGCCGGCACAAGCCGGGAATCAGTTCGGTCGGATCTGCCGCCCGCGTGACCATCGCCCCGCCGTCCGAAGTGAGATTATCCTGCAGTGTTCGCATGTTCGGCCCCGACGCGTCCTGGCGATTATCGCCGCCTGAGTACCTCAACCTCAGAACCGTACGGCGGTCGGGGCCACATCGCGCCGGCCGGCTCAATGTGCACCAGCACCACCGGCATGCCGTTGTCGGCCCGCGCGTCGGGCGCAGTCTGGGGCGGGATCGAGCCCACGCGGCCAAGGCCGGCGACGTTGCCAGGAAAGCGAAGCGTGACCAGCGTGCCCGGCGTGAATTCGGCGATCTTGAGCGATGGCACGCGCACAACGAGGTACGGCTGGTCTTCATCCCAGAGCTGCACGATCGGCTCGCGCGGCGAAACCAGGTCACCGGCTTCTTTTTGCAAAACGCCGACCAGCCCCGGCCCATCTGATGGAATCGCCAATGTCTTGTGCTGCTGCTCAAGCGATTTCAGTTCCGCACGATTCTGAGCCAGCCGCGTTTGCAGCAGGGCAATGCCCATGGAGTTGCGGATCTTGTCGGGCAATTCGCGGCCCAACCGGTCGAGCTGTTTCAGGCGTTCATCGCACAATTCGACCTGCGCCGACGACACTTCCTTTTCATTCTGGGCCGCCTCCTGCCTGAGCAACAGCGCCAGCCGCTGGTCGTTCGCGATGCGGCTTTCACGCAGCAGCGGCTGCCACGAATCGCTCCGCGAGTCGGCCGATTGCACCGGCTCGCCCAATTCGCCCAGCGCATCGTCGCAGGCGTAGCCGGCGACCTGGTTCGAGAACTGCCGCTTCTGGAACTGCGCCGATCGAATCTTCGTCTCAAAGACCTCGGCCTGGATCGCTTTTTGACGCCACTCGAGTTCCACGACGAGCTTGGCTTCGGCTTCTGCCAGTTCGGCTTCGAGCCCGGCGACTTCGCGCTGGCGATTGCGTATTTGTTCATCCAGCCGTTCGTCGATCAGCACGACCAGGGTCTGACCGGGGGCGACATGCTGGCCCGGCTCGACAAGCACCTGCGCAATGCGGGCATCGCGCCCGGCGGTAATCGTCCGGCCACGGGCGTGCAGCACCGCGGCATATTTCTCGTACCGCGCCGATTCCAGCAGCGCGGCCGTGGCCACACCCGCGGCCAACGCCAGGCCGCACACCAGAACGACCCGTGTCAGGGGCGCCGGGCGCCGCGGGGCCGTGGGGGGGTGAAGTTCAGATTCGTGTGTCACCGCCTGCTGCATGGGTCAATCGCTCTTTCTTCCCTGACGCGATCCTTGGCGCCGCTGTGACGCAACACGGCTGCTCCCGGGCGTGAAAAACGGCGGCGGCATAGCCTGCCCCCCGCATGACAAACGCCGCGACTGATCTTTCCAGCGCCGGGCTTATGAGAAGATCGGCCGGTACGCGTGGAAGAATGATGCGAACCCACCCGACGGCGAATCGTCGGCAAAACCCGCAATGGCGAAACCGGCACACGGCCCGCAGGGCGTACAACCGCCGTTACCGACACAGCTTCGCCATGACGCTCGACGCGCCCGCCGCCCGTGCCCGGGATCAGCGTTTGCCGCCTGCCTCTGGCCCGGAAACGGCCTACGTTTCGACTTCGAGCAGCGGCGTTGCCAGGCTGCGGAACGTCGGCACCGGGTGCGTAACCGTGCCCAGTTCGGTCGTCCGCGGGCACTTTTCCGTTCCGGTCACCAGGTTCAGCCCCGCTTCAGGAACCCCGGCCGAGGCGCGCCCGAAAAATGGCGCGGCGGCGGCCAATTCGCGCAACACCGCCGGTGCCTGGTACAACCCGCGCCGCCCCAGAAAATCACTGAACGTCTGCCCATCGACATGGGTGCCGGCGGCGGGGCGCACGGCCCATTCGCCCGCTTGCAGAATTCCGGCAAAGTTTACATAGCACCCGTCTTTTTCGGCGTAAGAAACGCCCGGCACAACGAATTGGGCGCGGCGGGCCAGGGGCGAGGGCAGAATATCATGCACCACCAGCAGTTCCAGCCGGTCAAATGTCGCCGCCTCAGCGTCGTCGATCCAGGCGTCGGGGTAATTGGCCGTCAGGTAGGCCGCCGAAAACTCACCCGCGGCGACGCGCGCTGAAAACGCAGCCCAATCGACGACCGAACCCGTGAAATGTTGCAGAACTTCGGCGACGCCCCGTCGGTTCGGGCAGCGTTCGGCCCTGATCGTAAAGCCCGACTTGAACACTTCATCGCCGCCGGCAACGGGTACCTTGCCCAGGACGAGCGCCGCTTGCGGAGAAACCTGCCGGGCCCACGACGCCAGCAGCCAGGCTTCTTCGCAGGTCAGAAAGGGCGACAGCACAAACGCCAGGCGGGCACCGCCCTGACGCTCGACAACCGCCGCGAGTGCCGCCGCGATCGCCGCCTGCCCCTCAGGCCACAGCAGGTTCCGCCAGCCGCCCTCGGCCTGCTGTTTGATCGAATCGAGCCGTTCGGGGGCGTGCACGTGCTGGTTTTCAAACCGGCCGATGTCGCACATCCACCAGTCGTTGACGTTCGGGTTGTAGCGGGGCTGAACGCGGTACAGGTGGCTCTGGTTGACGTGCAACTGCACGCTGCAGCCGGTGCTGCACCGCGTACAGACGGAATTGTGCGGCTCCAGGAACCACACCCGCTGCGAGTACAAAAAGTCGGTCGAGCACAGGGCCCCCACCGGGCACAGGTCATTCACGTTGCCTGACAGCCTGTTGTCGATCGGGTAGCCGGGAAAAATGTCGATTTCCGAATGATGCCCGCGTTCGACGACTTGCAGTTCGCCCGCGCCCGAGATTTCGCGCGTGAACCGCACGCAGCGGCTGCACATGACGCACCGATCGGCAAACAGGGTGACATGCTCGCCCAATTCGCGGCGGGCGCTGGTAAACGGGCGAACGTCGGCCCGGCGCTGCTGGTGGCCGTGGTTGAAATAATAGTCTTGCAGCCAGCACTCGCCCGCCTGATCGCAAATCGGGCAGTCGATCGGGTGGTCGAGCAGCAACCCTTCCTGGACGAACTTCTGGTTCGCCAGCACCTTTTCGCTGTTCGTCACGACAACCGTTCCGTCCTTGGCGGGCGTCTGGCAGGCGGGAACCAGCTTGGGAATCATCTCGATCTTGCCGGTTTCCTTGTTCTTCGTGCCGGTTTCAACGAGGCACATCCGGCAACTGGCCACCACCGACAGGCCGGGGTGCCAGCAATAAAAGGGAATGGCCACGCCGGCACGATCGGCGGCCTGAATCACGTTCAGCCGCTCGTCGTCGCCAATTTGCAGCTCTTCGCCATTGAGAATTATCGTCGCCATTCCGTTCTCCGTGGGGCCACCCGGGGAGGCGCCCGCCAATGCGCGCCGGTTTTCCGTGCGCGGGTAAAAATCAATGGGCGCCCAACCCCACCAGTTCGAGCGCTTCGGCCGGCTCCTGGCGGTCGGCCCCGCTGGGGTTGGTCTGCCGGATGTACGATTCGAATTCGTCGCGAAACTTGTTGATCGCGTTCTTGATGGGCCACGCCGCGCCGTCGGCCAGGCCGCAAATCGTCGTGCCGGGCATGATGCCGATCGCGCCCGCGATGCCCAGCAGCAGGTCGAGGTCTTTCAACCGCCCCTGGCCGGCCTTGATTCGCGCCAGAATGCGTTCTGACCAGCTCGTGCCTTCGCGGCAGGGGGTGCACTGACCGCACGATTCATGGGCAAAAAACCGGCAGGAATTGTGCAGGAAATCGACCATTGACACGGTTTCATCGAGCACGACGACGGCCGCCGTGCCCAGGCCGAGGCAGCCGGCCTTGCCGGGGCCGGCGAAGTCGAGCGGCGTGTCCCACTCGCTTTCGGCCAGGAGGCCCATGCTGATTCCGCCGGGAATCGCGGCCTTGCCCTTGCGCCCCTTCCAGACCCCGCCTCCATGGCGGTCGATCAGCTCGCGGCAGGTAATGCCCAGCGGCAGTTCATAGCAGCCCGGGCGTTCGATATGGCCGCTGATGCAGTACAGCTTGGGGCCGTAGCTGCCGGGGTCGCGCGGGCCGGTCGAAGGCACGCCCATGGTTTTGAACCAGTCGGCGCCGCGATTGATGATATGCGGGACGCAGGCCATGGTTTCGATGTTGTTGACAACCGTGGGCTTGCGAAACACGCCTTCAATCGCGGGAAACGGGGGCTTGATGCGCGGCCAGGCGCGCTTGCCTTCGAGGCTTTCAATCAGCCCGGTTTCTTCGCCGCAAATGTAAGCCGCCGCCCCGCGATGCATGTAAATGTCGAGTGAAAAATCGCTGCCGAGAATGTTTTTGCCCAGCAGGTTGCTGGCGTAGCATTCATCAATCGCCGCCTGCAACCGCCGCAGCGACAACGGGTACTCGTACCGCAGGTAAATGTACGCCGCCCGGGCCCGCGTGGCGAAACAGCCGATGATGATGCCTTCGATGACCTGGTGCGGGTCGAGTTCCATCAGGATGCGATTGTTGAACGTGCCCGGTTCGCTTTCGTCGGCGTTGACGCACATGTAAATCGGGCCGGGGTGATCCTTGGGCAGAAAGCTCCATTTCAGCCCGCAGGGAAAGCCCGCCCCCCCGCGCCCGCGCAACCCCGACGCCTTGACGACCTCGACGACCTCGACCGCGGTCATGCCGCCCAGAACTTTTTTAATCGCCGCGTAGCCGCCGTTCTGCCGGTACACGGCCAGCGTGTGGCTGTCGGGCTTGTGGATATTGGCGGTCAGCACTGGTTCGAAGTCAGGCACGATCAGTCACTCAGGGGCACTCAGGATGGCATCGGAAACACGCCGCACCGCGCGGCGGTCAATCGGCCTGGGCTTGCAGCAGCGCGGCGACTTCGTCGACCTTGTCGACCGACATGTTTTTGAACACTTTTTCACCCGCGAGCATGGCGGGGGCGAAATCGCACAGCCCCAGGCATTCGCCAAACTCCAGCGTCACTTTGCCGTCAGGCGTGGTTTCGCCGGGGTGCACGTGCAGTTTTTCACCCAGCGCGGCCAGAACGTCTTCGCCCCCGCGCAGAGCGCAACTGATCGACCGGCAAACCCAGGCCCGCACCTTGCCGCACGGCTCGTGCTTGAAAAAACCGTAAAATGACAGCGTGTCGTGCACCTGCGCCGGCGAAAGCTCCAGCAAGGCGGCAATTTCAGGAATCGCCCGCATCGGCACGCAGCGCAACTGCTCGTTGACAATGTGCAAAGCCGGCAGCGTGACCGCCTGCTTCGTGGGGTACCGCGGAAAAAGTGCGCAGATTTCCTGCCGCATTTCCGGCGTAAGAACGGGGGCGGCGTCGGTGGTGCTCATGATTCGGGAAATCAAAACGTTTCTGGGGGCAATCTCAACGGTCGAGTTCCGCCGCGATGATGTTCAGGCTGCCGAGCACGGCGACAATGTCGCTGACCGTGTGCCCCTTGATCAGGTGCGGAAACAACGAAAAGTGAATGTAACTCGGGGGCCGGCAGCGGGCGCGGTAGGCGATGTCGCTGCCGTCGCCCACGAGGTAAAAGCCGAGTTCGCCATTCGGCGATTCAATCGCCGCGTAGCATTCTTCGCGCGGCGCGTGAAACCCGCGATTGGTCATGACCATTTCAAAATGGGCAATCAAACCTTCAATCGTGGTATACACGAGATCCTTGTCGGGCAACACGGCCCGATCGCCCATGGGCACATTGACAGGCCCGGGGGGCAGGTTTTCGATCGCCTGGTCGACGATTTTCAGGCTTTCGACGATTTCATCCATGCGCACCAGGTACCGGTGAAAGCAATCGCCCACGGTCGAACAGCACACGTTGAAGTCAAAATCAGCGTAGGTCAGGTACGGCTCGTCCTTGCGCAGGTCGCGCGTGACGCCGCTCGCGCGGGCGATCGGCCCGCTGGCGCCGCGATTGATCGCTTCGGCCTTCGTGAGCACGCCAATGCCCTTTGTGCGCTCGACAAAAATGCGGTTGCGGTTGAGCAGCCGCACGATGTCGGCATGCACCCTGGGAAAAGTTCGCACAAAGCTGCGCACTTTTTCAATGAACGCGGGCGTGACGTCATACATCAGGCCGCCCACGCGGGTGTAGCTGTTCGTGAACCGTGCGCCGCAGGCCGTTTCGAAGATGTCGTACAGCAATTCGCGCTGGTTGAACGCGTACAAAAACGCCGTGAATGCCCCGGTGTCGAGCGCCGCGGCCCCGTTGCACAACAGGTGGTCGCCAATGCGGGCCAGTTCCGTGATGATCGTGCGGATATACTGGCAGCGCTTGGGCACGTCAATGCCCATGAGCGTTTCGCAGGCGTGGTGCCAGGCGACATTGTTCGCCATGGGCGAAATGTAGTTCATCCGGTCGGTGACGGTGACATACTGATTGAAATTCAGATGTTCGCCGATCTTTTCAAACCCGCTGTGCAGGTAGCCGATATCCGGCACGGCATCGACCACGCGCTCGCCCTCAATATGCAGGATCAGCCGCAGCGTGGTGTGCGTGGCCGGGTGTTGCGGCCCGAAGTTCAGGGTCCACCGGTACTCTTGTTCGACGTGCGATGGCTGAATTTCAAGTGTGCTGATCGACATGATGCTGTGCCGGGTTGTCATCGGATGCCGCAGGGCCGCCCCCTCGGTGCCGCCGGGCGCGGGGGCCGCCGCGGGCTCAAGCGACGCGCCTTAACTGTCCTCTCGCGTGATGCGTTGAAAATTATGTCGCTCGCCGCGCCCGCGCAGCGGGTAGTCTTTGCGCAGCGGGTGGCCCTCAAATTCGTCGGGCAACAGGATCCGGCGGAGGTCGGGGTGCCCCTGAAACACGACGCCGAACATGTCGAACACTTCCCGTTCGAACCAGTTGGCCGATTCCCACAGCGGGGTCGCCGACGGAACCGCGAGATCCGGCTCGTTCAGAAAGCAGCGCACAATCAGCCGCTCGTTCGTGCCGGTATTCGCCAGGCCGTAAACCAGGCCGAATCGGTCGGCAGCCCCGCGGAAGTGCAGGTAATCGACGCAGGTCAACTCGGCCAGCATGTCGAACCCGCATGCGGTTTTCAGAAACTCCAGGAACTGAAAAACCTGACCTGACGGCACCACAATGCGGCGGTTGGCGGAATTCGCCGACTCGGAAAAAGTCCACGACCGCTCGCCGAAGCGGGCGGTGAGTTTTTCAAGCGTTGCCGGGGTGTCGGTCATGGCGCGCGGCCCAATGCAGGAAACAGAACGCGGTCGGGTCAGTTGGCGGTGAGGTGCGCCGCAGCCTGGGCCAGAATGGGCAGCGGCCGCGGACGCGGGGCCGCGCTTTCGACCAGCGCCCGCTTTTCAGCCTGCCGCTGGCGTTCATGAAACTCAGCCCCCATCAGCGTGCCTTCGCGCTGAATCTTGTCTTGCAGGTCAATCACCGCCTGAATCAGTTGTTCTGGCCGTGGCGGGCAGCCGGGCACGTACATGTCGACCGGAATGAACCGGTCAATGCCCTGAACCACGCTGTACGTGTCGAATATCCCGCCGGTCGAGGCGCAGGCCCCCATCGAAATGCACCATTTCGGCTCGGGCATTTGCAGCCAGATCCGTTGCAGCACCGGCAGCATTTTCATGACCACGCGCCCCGCGACAATCATCAGATCGCACTGCCGCGGCGAAAACCGGAAAACCTCGGCCCCAAACCGGGCAATGTCGTGCTTGCTGGCCCCGGTCGCCATGAGTTCGATCCCGCAGCAGGCCGTGGCGAACGGCATGGGCCACAGGCTGTTCTTGCGGCACCAACTGGCGAGTTCGTCGAGCTTGCTGAGCGCCACGTTCTCAGGAACCGCTAGTTCCATTTGAATACGCCTTTTTTCCAGGTGTACGCGAACCCCACCAGCAGCACGGCAATAAACCCCATGACGACCCAAAACACGCCATGATCGGTTGCCGGGTATGCCCGTTCGGCGCCGCCCGCATACACCGCCCAGGGGTACAGCACGAGCAGTTCGACGTCGAATACCAGAAACTCGATCGCCAGCAGGTAAAACCCGATATTGAACCGCTGACGTGCTGAATGAACCGGGTCCATCCCCGATTCATACGGCATTTCCTTGACCGCCGTGCGATGTTTCGGACCAATGACCTGGGCCAGCACCAGGATCGTCACGGACATGACCGTGGCAATGGCCGCAAACAGGAATACGGGAAGACTGGGCAGGTTCATAAGTTGCCGTTGATTTCAACCAGTGGCCGGTTCTTCATTGACCGGCGACATTATATCGGCTCCACAGGTTTTGGCTACGTTCCCGAAGCGGTTCGTCTCGGAAATCTGCATTACCATTTCTGAGAAAATCCGGCGTCCGCACCGCGACCGTTGTGCCGCCCTCACTGGCGACAGACACGTCATCAGACACCCAAACTCTCTCGAGGCGTCCCGCGATCTGCGGCGGCCGATCTCCGCGGCGGGGCCTGTGCTCAGCCGCGGTATTCAACCGGGCCGGTGGCAGCCCCTGGGGCGACGACACCGGCAGACGGTGCCACCGTGGGCCAGCTTTCGCAGTGCCGTTCTGCGTCAGCCGCGGCGCAACCTATGGCATTGCAATCGGTTGTGCCTGACGATGCCTCTGACGCCGCCGCGGGCCCGGGCGTTGCGGCTGCCGTAGACGCCGCGTCCCGCCGCGTACCTAGCCCTGCAAGTTGCGACAATTCATCTTGAGCCGCGCTCGTGCTCCGATCACCATTGCCGCTGGCCGACGCCGTGACCGGGACCGCCGCACGAGTCGTCTTCAATTGGGGGCCGGCAGCGTCAGCCGCAGCGCAACTGCTTGTACTGCTGGTAGTTGTACATGACGCTGCCCCTGACGATACCGCGCCCGCTTGTGCCGTAGACGCCGCGTCTCGCCGCGTCCCCCCCGCGTCCGCCGCCCGAGTTTCTGACACCTGACAACCGGCAACCGACAACTTCGCCTCGGCTTCGGCCCGCTTGGCGAAGTGCG
>JAJXXL010000071.1 GCA_021781115.1 Planctomycetota bacterium | reverse complement strand
CCGGGGAATCGGCGGGAACCGCCGCAGATCGGTCTCCTGTTTCACCCGCACCGTCAGGCCGTAGGTTTTGCCCGCATTGCAAACTTCTGACATCGGGCACGACCAGCCTTCGTGTTTTGCCGGACAGCGATACTTGAGTGTGCCCCGCGCCGGCTCGTGGCCCGTATAGGCCATCTTGTGCCGGACCAGCGGCTGGCCAGTCGTGTCATTGCAGAACACCGTGCCCGCCTCGTCGTGCACGATGTTCCCGCGCTGTTCCTGGCCGGGAACCAGCTTTTCCGACTGGTTTTGCCAGCACGACCGGATCTGGATCACCGGCTTGATCTTGTAATCCTGCAACAGTTCATGAACCGCCTTGTCGTCGGCCGCCTTGTCGTACGCCAGCGTTTCGATCCGGTCGGGGGGCAGATTGGCTTGCGCCTGTTGGATCAGGGGTTCAATCCGGTCGTTGTCGGACGTCTTCGTCGAACTGATTTGATAGCCCAGGATCACTTCCTGTTTCACATCGACCAGCAGGTGCCCCTTGTAGCCAAACCATTCCGTCACTTTCGTGACTTTCCCCGAATCGTCGCGGTATTCCTTGCGCCCGCCGGAGGGCGTCGGCAGGCCGTCTTCCGTGACGACCGCGTCCGCGCCGCGCGATTCGATCTTCTGTTTCACCGCCGCCGAGCGCCGGGCCGACAGCCCCGTCGAATCGCCCGCCGTGTGTTGCCCCAGATCGGGAACCACCAGCCCCAGACGCTGGACAAGCACGTCGAATGCCGCGCGGCACGCCGAGAGATGCGGTTCCTGCCCCAGCACGCTGAGGAACCGGGACATGTTCCACTTCTTGGGGACTTTCCGATCCGATCGAATCCCGATCAGACTCCGCAGACCTTCGTTCCGGTGCAGTTCGGCGAGGCAGTCTTCGATCGCCGCGTGCCGCAACGCGATCGTCAGCACGAGCGTTCCCCACAGCACCGACACCGGGTATTGATTGCGCCCCTTGCCGCGATGCGCTCGCAGTCCGGCCAGCAACTCGCCATCCGGGATCGTGGCCAAAAGATCGCGAACGGTCTTCAATGAGGGGCTGTCTTCGAGACAGTCCCAGGCGAACAGGGGCTTGGCGACGTGAATCCGCATCAGGGGAATCCTCCGTGACTCGGAGTAGGGCTCCGAACGACCGGATTCTCCACAGCAACTAATACCCGTTCAAGCCGGGGCGTGGTCGAAAAAACCGGAATTTTTCATAAAAATTCTGGAAACCGTGCCCTATTCGCAAATTTCTGCGGGGGTCGCCCGCCGACGCCCGCCTCCAACCCCCAATCTCCAACCGCCTTCCGATCAACGCAACCGGCTCGGGTGTCTGGGTAGTGGGTGTGTTTTCGTGGGCGATTTGGTAGGTTTGAATAATGGTTTTATGATTTGTCATCGGTGTTCAGGTCAGAGGAGGCGCGGGAATGCTTGATCCTGTTGATTCACCGGCGGCGTATTCGCCGCTGGCGCGGCTGGTCGATCTGATTGACCCATCTGCGAACGTGTTGCTGAACATGACGGTCGGCGAAGCGTACGACCGGTTGGCGACGGGCGACCCCCGCCGGGTTCGCGAAATCGATGGGCAATTCGCGCTGGTGCATCGCGACGGAAAGGTCGTGCGTATGGCGCGTTCGATTGGACGGCCGCTGCGGTATTTCATTGCCAAGCGCCACGACGGGCCGTGCCTGATTGTCGCCGAGCGCATCGACGCCATTCGCAATTTTCTGGTTGAAGAGCATTTGGAAGGCCAATTCCAGCCGGAATATACGCGCATGGTTCCGGCACACTACGTCACTGAAATCGCCCTCGTCGGCTGCCCCGACCCCAACCCGACCTACACACGGTTTTTTACACCGCAGCGCAACAGCCTGCCCGCCGATCTGGATGAAATCGGGCGGAGCTACATCGCAGCGGTTGCCGGCGCCTGCGATCGCTGGCTCGACCGCATTGACAACCGGGCGCCGATTGGCGTGCTGTTTTCAGGCGGCATTGACAGCGGGGCGCTGTTCGTCGTGCTGCATCACTTGCTGCTGAAACGGGGCGACTCGCCGGCGCGGCTGAAAGCGTTTACGCTGGTTGTCGACGGCGGCGGAGGCGACGCATTGCAAGCCCGGAAGTTTCTCGACGAACTGGGAATGAGCCTGTTCTTCGAAGCGATTGAGGTGCACGGCGAATCGCTGGATCTCGCCACGACGATTCGGGTCATCGAAGACTACAAGCCCCTCGACGTGCAGTCGGCGGCGATGTGCCTGGCGTTGTGCCAGGGAATTCGAAGCCGCTACCCCAACTGGAAATATCTGGTCGACGGCGACGGGGGCGACGAAAACCTCAAAGATTACCCCATCGAAG
Organism: Planctomycetota bacterium; assembly: GCA_021781115.1. GTDB lineage: Bacteria > Planctomycetota > Planctomycetia > Planctomycetales > Planctomycetaceae > JAJXXL01. The sequence goes on along the minus strand of JAJXXL010000071.1, from coordinate 2,838 downwards.
ACAACCCTGAGTTGACGATCCGCAGCGTGCTTAACAATTTGCTGCTGTACCACGAAGGCTGGGGTGTCGAGGCGATCAAGCATTCGCTGACATACACCGGCGGGCAAAGCCGCGGTCACGTGCGTTCGGCAGCTCCGCCGCGCAGCCTGGGCTTCGAAGGCTTCAGCCCCTATGCGCTGCCCAACGTGATCGAGGTCGCCGAGGGGGTGCCGTTCATCGAACTCACAAACTGGCAGCATGACCGGCTGTATGCGCTTAAAGGCGAAATCGTGAGCCGGGGCGTCGCCGCGGTCACGGGGCGGGAAATGCCCATTTTCGAAAAACGCCGCTTTCAGCATGGGGCAGTCGACAAACAAGGGTTTGCGGCGTGCTTTCCAGACGACCCTGGCGAATACCGACGTGTGTTCGCCCGCATCTTTGAGTAAATGACGCAGATTGTCCACAGACTGGAGGCTGTTCGGGTAAGCCGCGCCGAGCCAGCAGCCGGTTCCTGCGACGGTGTCACCCTACGGGGCGATGCCTTGGATGCGGCGCGTACTCACTTCGTGGGCTGGTGCTGCGTACTCAGGGCGAATGCGATGAGATTGCATCGACCTGCGCGTCTTCCACCAGCGTTTCATCGGGCGTCCGTACCACCAGGTCGTCGCCCGTTAATCCTTGGGTAACCTCCACTTCGTCGGCGGTCGTCAGCCCCAAGGTGACCGAGCGGCGATGCGCCCGTCCGCTGGCGATGCACCAGCACACGGCGCGCCCCTGTTGTTGCACAATGGCCGTTGCAGGCAGGACGAGCGCGTTTTCGCTACGGGCGAGCACGATGGACACGATGGCATACATTCCGGGCCGCAGCAAACCCTTTGTGTTGGGAACGTCGATTTCGGTTTTGAGGGCGCGATTGGCCGGGTCGAGGTTCCAACTGGTGCGGGTGACGGCGGCCCTGATTTCACCGCGGCTGCTGGCTTCGACCCTGACCAGTGCCTTGTCGCCGGGGTCTACAAGGGCCGCTTCGTGTTCGGGCACTTCGACGAACACGCGGATCATGTCGGTCTCGGCCACGGTCAACAGCGGGTGAGTTGTCGCGCCATCCGCCGGTTGCACATAGTGCCCCGGATCGACGATCCGATTGGTAATCACGCCGTCGAACGGGGCCTTGATCAGGGCGTAGCTGAGCAGAGTTCGTGAATAGTCGTGGTTGGTCAGGGCGACTTGCCGATGGGCCGCGGCCACGCCCACCTCGGCCCGCGCGACCGCCACACGGGCCCGGGCTTCAACGAGTGCCGATTCGGCGGTCGCCACCTGGGCGGTCGCCTCATCGCGGCCCGAATCTGCGGCGCGAAACTGGTTCCGGGTTTCATCGGCCAGTTTGACGCTCACCGAGCCGTTCTGAGCGAGCTGGCGAATGCGGTCATTTTCAGAACGCCAACGTTCGTATTCGCCTTCGGCGCGAATTAAACCTGATTGAGCCGAGGCCACACGCGCGTCGGCCGTCTTTACGGCTGCCTCGGCAGACTGAAGCGCCGCCTCGGCCTGAACTGCCGCCGCGTCAGCCTGAACGACAAGCGCTTCCTTTTGGCGAACATCGTCGTGCATTTCCGGTACAAACAACTCGATCAACACCTGGTGTTGTTGAACGCGGTCGCCGATATCGACGAGTACTTCGGCGACGTAGGCCGCAAGCTTTGAATGCAGGGGCGCTTCGAACCAGGCCCTGGTCCACCCGGGCTGCGTGGTGACAACCTCTAACGTTTTGCGCACCGGTTTGACGGTTGTCACCTGCGTTGCGGGCGACGCCGGGCGGGTTGCGGCCACTGCGGGCGTAGCGTTTTTTGGCCTGGCGTCGCAACTGGCCAGACACGCGGCTATACAGCAACCGGCAATGCACCGAAAATTGTTCATGACAGACCTTCTGCGGGTTGCGATTGTGGTTCGTAGTACAAGCTGGCGGGATCGTCGGGGTCAAGTGAAATGGCCCCCCGAACAGCCCGTCGCTGCACAATGACATAGATGCAGGGCAGAACCAGCAGCGTGGCGAGTGAGGCGGCGCTCAACCCGCCCACGACTGCCCGCCCCAGAGGCGCGTTTTGTGGCCCCGCCTCGCCCCACGCCAAGGCCATTGGCAGCATGCCGCCAATCATGGCGCAGCTTGTCATCAGAATGGCACGCAACCGGCCCGCGGCGCCGATCAACGCCGCATCTGGCACGGCGCGGCCGCGCCGCCGCGCGTCTTCGGCAAAGGTAATCAGCAAAATCGCGTTGGCCATTGTCACGCCGATCGCCATGATGGCGCCAATGAACGACTGGATATTGAGCCGCGTCGCAGTGAAGTACAGTGTCAGGGCGACTCCTGCAATGGCCGCAGGCGCGGTCGCCACAGCCGCCAGCGCCAGGCGCAATGACTGAAAGTTGGCCGCGAGCAGCAGCAGCACGGCGGCCACCGCCAACCCCAGCCCGGCTGCGAGGCCGCTTTGAATTTCCCGCAGCGTCGGAATCTGGCCGCGAATTTCGACTTTGGCGCCCCGCGGCGGATCGCCAGCATTTGTGATGGCGCGTGCGATTTGTGCCGCCGCGGTTCCCAGGTCAATCGCAGCGATGTTCGCCGTCAGACTGACCTGGCGGCGCATGTTGTAGCGGTCGAATTGTCCTGGCATCGCGCCGCGTTCGATCGTGGCCACGTCGCGCAGAAACAGCGGGCGGCCCGTGGCAGATTTCAATGGCAGGCGTTCGAGGTCGCCGATGCCGGTCAATTGTTCGACGCGCCCGGCGGCACGCACCACCCGTCGGGGCAGTTCGATCTGCACCTGGTAGCCGATTCCCGACTTGGGGTCTGACCAGAAATTTCGC
>JAJXXL010000264.1 GCA_021781115.1 Planctomycetota bacterium | reverse complement strand
ATCGCAAGCCTTACTCGATGACGCGGCAATCCTGGCGTGCAGCGTGTATGTCGATTTGAACCCGGTCCGGGCAGGCGTGGCGAAAACGCCTGAAGAATCGGAATATACTTCAGCCCGCGACCGGATCGAATCGTGGCAATTGCGCCAGCACGGTGTGAAGCCGACCGGCGGCAAGCAGCTGGTTGATCGTCGCCCGTCGAATCGTAAATCGGCCGGCAAACTGACGCCTACGGCAGCACTTGCAGGCGAAGCGCCCGATGGTTGGCTGTGTGAATTGACACTCGATGACGGGCCGTTGGTCCGTGCCAACGCCATCGGTACGTCACCGCACGCCGAACCGCTGCCTGCGCAGCCGCGGCAGATTAACACACCGCGTCGAACGGGTTCGACGCCACCCCACAGATCGAACCCTGGCAATCAGTCAGCGACGCATCCCGGCGAAACGGCTGCCACCATCGGCCGCCGGGCATCGAACAAAGGCTTTCTACCGCTGCGGATTGACGAATACCTGAAGCTGCTCGACTGGACGGGGCGTTCCGTGCGCAGTGACAAGCGGGGGGCCATTCCCAGCGAATTGGCGCCGATTCTCGAACGCTTGCAGGTCAACGGCGACAACTGGGTCGAAACCGTGCGCAACTTCGGCATCTGGTTCAAACGGGCCGCCGGCCGGGCCGTGTCGCTGGCTGATGCGGCGGCGGGCAATGGTCGACAGTGGTTTCAGGGCCTGGCGCAGGCGCAATTCGGGCTTACTTGATGCGGGGCGTCGGGCAACGTCCAGCGCAATTCGGCATGCCAAGGGCGGGGATCGGTCATCCTCGGCAGGGGTGTAATTTATCGGCGACTTGCGAGCGGGATGGCTTACGTTATGCCAAGGTCTGGTCATCGTGCGACGGCTGTTCTTCGTCGATGACGGGCCACTCGAGGGTAAAAACTGCACCTCGTCCCGGTTCGCTGGCGGCATGAATCTCGCCGCCATGTTCGCGAATGATTTTGCGGCTGACGGCAAGGCCAATGCCCGTGCCCCGGGCGCCCTTTGTCGATTCGAAAATGTTGAAGATTTGAGCGAGCTTGTCGGCGCGAATGCCGGGGCCGGTATCAGCGACGACCACGGAGACCGCGCGGGCCGCGGGGTCGAAGCCGGTTTCGACCGTAACGCGGCGAAGTTCGCCTTCTTCGACGGCGTCGAATGCGTTTGTCAGGATGTTGAGAATGGCGCGATGAATTCCTTCTGTGTCGAACGCGGTGGCAGGCAGGTCGGGGGTGGGTTTAAATTCGAACGCCGCGTTCAGTTCACGAGCGCGGCCCTGAAGCAAGTCGCACACTTCTGCGACGGTTTCGTTCAGGTCGGCCCGCTTCAGAACCGGCTGGCGCTCTTTGCTGAAGGTGAGCATATCCATGACCAGGTGGTAAATTCGGCCCTGGTTTTTCTCGACGATCGACCAACCTTTTTGCACGAGGTCTTCGTTATGGTCTTTCAGTCCCATGTCGATCAGGTAGCTGCCACCCCGCACGCCTTGCAGGATATTCTTGATGTGATGGCTGAGAATGGTAATCGTCTGGCCGACGGCCGCAAGGCGTTCGGCCTTGACCAGCGCCTGGCGATAGCGGTGGTCTTCGACCGCCAGCGCCGATTGCCGGCCGACGGCCACCATCAGCCGCAGCAGGTCTTCGGTGAATTTTCCGGCGCCGCCTTGCAGAATGACGCGTTCGGGCGGCGTGGTGATGTCGATGTAAATCACGCCGGTCAGTTCATACCGGCCCTGCATGGGTACACAAATCGCTTCGCGAATTCCGGCCTGAAAGATGCTTTGGCCTGGCGCAAACCGAGTGTCGCTGCGGGCGTCGGTGGTGCGTACGCCCTGGCGGTTTTGCAATACATAGTCGACGATGCTGCGCGAAACGGGCATTCGCGAAACATCCTCTGTGCGGCGGCGGTGGCGAAACGCCTGCGGTTCGAGTTCGCCCGTCGCCGGGTTGCGCAAGAGCATGCAGCCCCGATCAGCTCCCGCGACTTCAATTGCCAGTTCGAGAATGCGGCTCAGCAGTTGGTCAATGGACATCGTGGGCCGCACCGCTTCTTCGGAAATGCGGTACAGCACCTGCAAATTGGCGACGTTCTGGCTGAGTGCGGCGGGGTCGGCCGCAGGATCGAGCGCGACGAGCGCCGGTGCCTCATGGGGGCCGGCTTCGCCCACGATTTGCGCCCGGTCTTCGAGTTCGGCACCGCCCCGCATCTCGACACGTTCAGCCGCCTGTTGCGGATCCTGGGCGCGGCCCGCCAGCGAAAACAGCATGACCGTGCGGCCGATCTGGATCTGGTCGCCGTCGGTCAGATCCCGCGACCCGATCGCCTGCCCATTGACGTAAGTTCCATTGGAGCTTTTCAGATCTTCAAGCACAAACCTTCCGTCAATCGGCTGCAGCCGCGCATGCGTGCGAGAAACCTCGGTGTCATGAATGCGAATCGTATTTTGCGCGCCCCGCCCCAAGCCAATGCCGGCAGCGCCCACTTCAAAGCGGACGCCCTGATCGATACCCTGAATCACCAATAACGTCGCCCGGCTCACGGTGCTCAACTCATGCGCAGCCGACCCAAAGACCCAACCCGGCAAACCGTTCCTGGACGAGGCCGGCCGCCGCACATGCCTATCATATCAATCGCCACGATTCGCTCTACATCAGGCGGGCGAATATTCGCGTGGGGCGCGGCGAGTCCGACGTCAGGTGCCAGCGACAAGCCCCAATTCGGGGGCGATGGATTGCATGGCGGCGATACAGAATTCGATGTGCCCATCGAGATCCACGCCCAAATCGGCAGCGCCACGATGGATGTCGTCGCGGTGGATCGCGGCGGCGAACGACAACTGCTTCAGTTTTTTCTTGACGCTGGCAGCGGTCAATCCTTCCAGCCTGCCGGGCCGCACCAGGGCGCAGGCCGTAATGAACCCGCACAGTTCATCGCAGGCGTACAAGGTCTTGTCGAGCTGCGAAACGCGCGGGCAGTCGGGAAGGTAGTCGGCGTGCGATTTGATGGCGTAAATCACCACGTCGGGGTAGCCACGGGCCGCTAAGATTGCGGCGCCCTGCAGCGGGTGGTCGGGTGGGTCTGGCCAGCGCTCGTAGTCAAAATCGTGCAACAGGCCAACTGTTGCCCAAAGCTCTTCGTCGGCGCCAAATTTGCGGGCATAGGCCCGCACGGCGGCTTCGACGGCGTACATGTGCTTGAGCAGGCTTTCACCCTGCGTGTATTCACGAAGCAATGCCAGGTTGTGTTCGCGATTCATGGGGGGGAGCCACAAGTTTTGAAGAGAGGCGTTGCGTGCTCATTCAATTTCGGTCAGCGGATTTTCCCAGATTTTCAACTGTTCCAGCAGGAAGTCGGGCGACAATCGGTCGACGAGCACGGGGCCCAGCGGTTCGTCTTCATCGGCCGCGTTTTCTGCCCGATCGTTCCAGCGAACGATTTCGCTCGTCAGACTTTGCAGCCAGGGGTGTACGTCGATGATGCCCCCTGACGTTGAGGTGAGGTATTGCTCGGCCGCGACTTTGAGCAAATCAAAGCTTTCCGAAGGTTCCTGGCGAAGAGCGTCGAGCATGGCGGGCCGAACGCGGGCCAGCATGAGGTCGAGAGCGAGTGATTTGGTATAACATTCATTGATGCGATCGGAAACGCCGGGCAGCCGCAGCCCATGCTGCTTTTCGAGCTTGTGCAACTTTTGCAAATGCGTGCGGGCCAGTGGGGCGGTCTTGCGTTCGAGATGATTGCGCCATGCCACCGCCGCCTGTTCGCGGCCGTGCCGGGCCAGCACTTCGTGGGCAATGTGGAATGGCACGAGGTTCCAGGCCTGGCGTTCATAGGCGGCTTCAAGGCGCAGAAAGTCGAGGAAGCAATACAGCTTTTCGCCGTAATCCGAATGGGTGGTCGTTGTGTTGTATTCCATGAAGCGTTCGAACTTGTCGACCACCGATTCGAACACGGTTTCGAGAAGGAACACCGCTTCGTTGCGGGGAATGCTGACATCGAGGTCGGCGAGCAGTTTGAGGGGGTGCAGGGGGTCGGTCGAATGTTCGAGGTAATCGAGATACCAGTCGGCCCCATGGTGCACAATGCCCCGCAGGTTACCGTGCGACAACACGCGCGCCGTAAACAGCTCGCCACCGTACTCGATGATGAAAGCCTTGACGCGGCGCCACGTCTGGGCGTCGTTAAGCAGCTCGACGCACGACAGACGCATGGTGGCGCTGTGTTTGAGCCACAGCCGCAAATACAACTCGACAACCATCCCCAGCAACTCGACCAGCCGGTCGTCGGTGCACTTGTCGGCCGGCCAGTGGGCCGAACTGTGCACGATGCTTTCCAGCGTGCTCTGCAAAGCGGCTTGAAGCAGCCTGTCGAACTCCGTAATCGTTACGCCCTCGACGCGTGTCGAACGCTCCATCTGGTATGCGGTGCGCACGAGGTGCCACGTCTCGCGGACCAGGCCTTGCCGCGGCAACTCGACCATCAGCCCGCGCAAGAGCATTTGCAGTTGCCTGACCGCGAGCGCTTCGCGGTGGTCGCCGCCACAGTCGAGCGGCGTGTACAGCAGCGGCTGTTTCAGCAACTCCCTCTGCAAGGCGGGCAGCCTGCGGCGGACTTCGGCGATGTCATTTTTCATCATCAGGCGAAACAGAGCAGTGGCGGTTCGCTCCCACGGGTGGGGGTCAGCGGCGACGGCATCCCTGGGCAATACACACCGCAACAGCCGGCAGGCTTCCTGGCAATTGAGCTGGGCCCAAATGATGGCATTGACCAGATTGAACTGCACCTGCAATTCACGGTCATAATCGATCAGCGAATCGGGGTCGCCCTCGGGTGATTGCGGTTCGTACTTGGCCACCTGCGCCAACAAGCGCGATAATTCTCGCTGCAATTCGTAGCACCGGTTGCACCAACGGGCCATCGCCTCGATGCGTTCTGGGGCGCTGGCGGCGCTGGACGCAGAGTCGATCGTCGCCCAGTGCACTGCGATTGACCGCCATAACAGGGGCAATTCCGTCAGAAACTTGATCCGCGCATCAAGCGGGCGCACCACTTGTTCGAATTGCGAGGGGGCGTCGCTTTGGGCCGGGTCGACCATGTCGCCCTGGTGGCCGTCGTCGGCACTGTCGCGATATTTCACATTCTCGAAGGGCGACGCGGTCGGCTCGTCTTCGTCAGTCCAATCGGAAAGACCTCCGTCGAACGGGTCGAAGTCGTCATCGAGTTCGCCGGCATCGCGCTCGTCGTCGTCGAGCGCGGGAAATAGGTCGTCTCCGGCGATCGTGGGCGCCGTGCACCAGTCGCCGGCGTTTGCCTCAAGGTAATCGAAAAACTTTCGCACGATCTGCCAATCGTCGACAGAAACCATTTTCAGCCACTGCCGCACGCGGCTGAAAAACGCATTTCGACCGACTTCAGCGACGAGTGCGTCGGGCCGGCTGGCCCACTGCACGAGCAGGTTCATGGCCGCGGCGACGTCGCGCTTGTGCAACAGCACGTCAATGAGCACGGCAAAGGCATTGGCCGATTCAAACGCCGCCACATGCTTTTTCCAAAACGCGATGTCGCCGGCGGCCTCGCCGGCCTGCGACCATTCGCGCAGGGCGCGGGCCACCTGCACGGCGGAATCGAAGCTTCTACCACCATGAACCGGTTGCAGATCCTGAACCGTGGTGGTCGCGAACCTGTCCCAAAAATCGGCGAGGCGACGAAAACCGGTTGTTGCAACGGCGGAGATCGGCTCATCGCCGGCGGCAGCGGCCTCGCAGACCAACCGCGTGTACAAGGCGAACAGTTGCTCCATGATGGCCAGCAATTTGTCGACGCGTGTATCGCCGATCGAATCGTCACGTGACGACGACAACGGAAACTGTCCCTGAAAACCCAATATGTTCCAAGGATCGACCAGCGCCCCGCAATCGATGCCACGGTACAGCAATTCCTGGGCTTCGGCCGCCCGGCTTTCGGCTGCCCGGAGATCATCGCGGGTGATTTCGAGGTTGGCCGTCGAAACCCGCCGCTGAATCTCTGTTTCAAACCGCACTGAATTCGAGGGAATGACGGCGGCCTGCGACCGCGCCTCCTCGTCGTACCCCATGCGGGCGTACAGTTCGGCCAGGCACGCACGCTGCGATTGCAGACTGGTGAAATGGGCCAGGCGCAGGTTCAGGTGCTGGCGAATCTCGCCAAAGGGCTGCTGGGCCGCCTTACCTTCGCGCCGCAACCGTTCGCCGTGCGGCCCCGAAACCGATTCGAGCAGCCAGGCGTAAAACCCGTCGCGCAGCCGTGAAACCAGCGGCAAAAGCCGCGACAGGGTGACGGTCGAATCGTGGGCGTCTGGCCCGTCGCCGCTGACGGCCGAGGCCATCAGAATCGTTCCGGCGAGGACGGCCCCCGCTTCGAACAACCGGTCGCTTTCGGCACGATCGGAGTGCGAATCCATCCAGTCAGCCAACCCCTGAAGGATGATTGATCGCACGACGAAGCGGGTATATCGCCCCTTGCTGTTGATGCAATGCGGATCCCATTCACCGAAGATGTAATTCGTGCGTTTGAACACCGGGTGGCTTTGGTCGTGAGCCCGCACATCGAGCGCCAACTCTTCAAGGCGATTCAGGCTGAACCATGCGGCCCGCGCGGTTTCACGCGGAATCATCGCGAGAATCGCAATTGCACTTTCGACGAGCCGGCGGTGCCGGCCGGCCCCCGCACCGACTCCCATGATATACAACGGAACGGGACGAAATCTCTCGTGGTCGTAAGGCTGCGTCAACCGGCCATTTTCGAGAACCGCAACCGGGCGGTACCCCACGTAATCGTTCAGTTGGCTCAACCCGCCAGCGACGATGCGTGACGTTTCATGCCACGGCGGACCCTGCGACAGCACCGCTTCGACAACGCGAGCCACAAACAACGGATGCAGAAAATCAGCCGGCTGCAAATGAAACAGCAGGTCCGCGTGGTGCGCCTGATACGCGGGCAACACATGCCCGAACGTCAGGTCCAACACTGCGGTTGCCTGGGCGCAGTCGGCGAAGGCGGGCGACGTCGCGCTCAGCTCCTGTAAGCGTTCGGTCAGCCGCCGCATCAGGGGCGGGCCGCCCTCGCCCGGCGTCAGCCAACCGTGCAGACGATTCAATTGCTGCTGGAATTTCGCGTCGGGCTTGCCGCTTGAAAAGTTGAGGTATCCCAACACAATCTGAAGTGCGGCCTCTTCATCAGGCAACGGGTCGGCCGCCGATTCGCTTGACGAAAGCATCAGATGTTCAATCCGCTCCGTGGAAGTCTGTCGTGATTGTTAACGCTGTCGGAGTCAATCTGGCTGTCGCGCGTCAGCCCCGGCTGGTTAACCCGGTTCCCGCTCAATACGTCGTGTTTAGGTTCAATCATTCGCGTACCGCGCCGACCGCGGGCCTTGCTCAAACCGACCCCGCAGGGCCGGTTGCTCGCAAGCACCTGGTGCAATGCCGATCGCAACCCGCCAGTTGACCCGTTCGCACGCGGTTCGCCGATCAGGCATCATTACGGTTCGCAGTATAGCATTCTCGCCGATCGCGTGCACCCCGCCGCACCCCGCCGAGCCGCTTTCCGGTACGCGCCGGCGATGCACTTGGGTTCGACCGCGCGCAGGCGGAGGAATCAGGCCGACGGTTCGCGCTTGAAACGGCGTCATGCTTGCGTCATTCTGGCCCTGTTTGTTGTTAACGCCGCGAATAGATCGGCCAACCCGAGCACGCACACATGCCCCACTCAGAGAAGATCGCCCGCCCGCCCCGCCGTTACTGGTTATTCAAATCCGAACCCGATGCGTTTTCCATCGACGATCTGACCCGCGCCCCGCGGCGCACGACGTTTTGGGACGGAGTACGAAATTATCAGGCCCGCAATTATCTGCGAAGCGAAATTCAACGCGGCGACGGTGTGCTGTTTTATCACAGTAACGCCGAGCCGATGGCGATCGTGGGCACCGCGGTCGTCGTCCGCGATGGGTACCCCGACCACACCGCGTTTGACGCCAGCAATGTGCATTACGATCCGAAAAGCGACCCCGACAACCCGACCTGGTTCATGGTCGATATTCGACTCGTGCAGGTGTTCGCCGCACCGCTGACGCGGCCCATGCTGCATGCCGTTCCTGAACTGCGGGGAATGATGCTGTTGCGAAAAGGCAGCCGGCTGTCGGTGCAGCCGGTCGCGCCGGTCGAATGGAGCGCCGTGCATCGTCTGGCCGGGGTCAAACCCGCCTGAATAGCATGACGAGCGGCCGGCACTGTTTCTCACGAAACGCAGCGCTGACCGCCACATTCAATTTTTATGGGCAGCTCTTGTCGCTTCACACATACACCTGAGAAGTCGGCTTGATGACGATTTCGGCCACATGCGCTCGCGGGGGCAAGGTGGCGATCATGAGCAAGGCCGCGGCCACGTCGCCAGGTTGCAGAATTTTTGCGCGATGCTCGGCGGAAACGGGCTCCGGGCGCTGTTCGAGGATCGGAGTGTCGACTTCGCCAGGGTACACGTTTGTCACGCGAATTCCATTGCCGCGTTCTTCCTGGGCCACCGTTGCGCCCAAAGCGGTCATCGCGAATTTCGACGCGTTGTAAGCGACACCGCCGAGCACATTGGCCCGCTTGCCTGCCACCGACGAAATATTGATAATCAACCCGTCTTGGCGATCACGCATCTGGGGCAACACGGCCCGCATGCAATTGTAAGGCCCGGTGGCGTTCACCTGCATCAGCAGGTCCCAGTTTTCAGGAGTCAAATCGGCCATCGTGCGACGGGCGATATTGACGCCAGCCGAATTGACCAGAATGTCGATCTGCCCCAGTTCACGCGTCGCCCAATCGACCAGCCGCGCCACGTCGCCCCGGTCGGCCACATCGGCGGCGTGTACCACGATTGCCGCCGCGCCGGCAGGACCGCGCCGCGCCGTTTCCCTCAGTTTGTCTTCGCGGCGGCCGGCAATCGCCACACGGCAGCCAGCCGCCGCAAACGCCAGCGCCGTCGCCGCACCGATTCCCGTTCCTCCACCCGTAACTAACGCCGTCTTTCCCGCAAGTGTCATGTCGGCCTCAATGATTGCAGTTGCGTGTGTTCGCTGAATGGGCGACCCGCCGCAGACCCGATGCGGCAATGGTCACTGCCCGGCGAGTATAACAGGCCGATGAAAAACGACAATCTTCAAGATTCGTCGCGCAGGGCAGGCGTTGCTGGAGTTGGGCGGTGCCGTTCCACCCGGCAAATTCAGCAAACCCCGACTCGGCACGGCGGGGCCGACGGGCGCGGTCTGATGGTTCGACACGACCGGTTAATTCCGCGCATCCCGAATTTTATGCTGCGAGTTGCAATTTGGCGGGTCGCGAACACCCGCCGCGGCTAATCGTAAGCTACGTTTTTGAGGAGCTTCCCGACCGCTCGGATTGCGCAACGGCCGAATCCTCCGAAGTGCAGGCGGCCTTCATCTGGCGAAGTGCGCTGGCGAAACTATCCTCTGGCGTGGCAAGTGGTACACCATGAAACCCGGCAACGATCAAGTCTCCGACCATCGCGTAAGGGACGAAGTGGCTGCAACTGACCAACCCGTGGGAACCTTGCCCGACGTCACGGCCCTGGTGCTGAAGCACAAATGGCTGATTCTCGCCGGCTTGTCGGGCGGACTCATCGTGGGGCACCTGGCCTACCTCAAGCTGGGGCCCACGTATCGCGCCGCGACGAGGGTGCTGGTTTCCAAACGTTCATCCGTACCGCTCAAGGAAGATTCCGCAGCGAAAACCTACGGTGAGCGCGGCGAGCATGTGGCGCTGATCATGAGCCCGATGATTGTAGGCGACGCGGTCAAACTGGGCCGGTTGAATGAACTGCCATCGTTACGGGGCTGCGACGACCCGGTGCAGGAAATCCTCGACACGCTGCGCGTCAAGCGGACGGCGGGCACCGACCATTCGTTCGTCAACGTGCTCGACATTTCGTGCGAAAGCCGGGCGCTCAATGAAGCTTCGGCCATTGTGAAGGCGGTCGTGCAAAGCTATCAGAACTACCTGGCGACAACGCAGCAGGAAAACTCCAAGAAAACGCTGGCCCTCATTACCGAAGCCAACGCCGATTTGCATCGGCAATTGCAGGAAAAAGAGCAGGCCTACATCAAGTTTCGCGACAGCGCGCCATTGCAATGGCACAGCGCCCCTGGAGCCGACGGACAGCCAGGCGACACCACCGACGTGCATCAGGAACGCCTGCGCGCCATTGAGGCCGAACGCCGGGCCAACCTGCTCAAACGAACCGACCTGAACTCAAAACTCAAGGCCATCGCTCAAGCCCAGGCCAGCGGCGATTCCAAAGAGGCGCTCGAACTCCTGGTGCGGCGGTTCCTGAATCTCGACGGGCAGGCGGCCCAGGCCGCTGTCGCCGCTGCCAGCGGCACGGCCGAACGCGGCGACGCCGGGCTGCGCACCGCCATGGAAATGCGCCTGCTACCGCTGCTGTTGGAAGAGCGAAAACTGCTGCGTGATTTCGGCACCGACCACCCCGATGTCAAAACTGTGCGTAAGAGCATTCAGACCACGCGTGAATTCTTCGAGCGGCAGGGGGTCGCGGCCCCGGACCTCGACGCGGGCCGTGCGTCCGAAGACGACAGTCGCCCTGCTGTGCCACCCGCAGCGAAATTGGTCGACCTGATCGCCGTGTATATCGACTCGCTGAAACAGGAACTTGTGGAACTCGGCTTTCGCGATCAGCAACTGGCCGAACTGTTTGAGGTCGAAAGTCGCGAGGCAAAGGCGGTGTCGCGGTTTCAACTCGAAGACCAGACGCTCAATGAAGAGATCAAACGGATCAAATCCTTGTGGGAACTGGTCGTGAATCGCCTGAATGAAATGAATATCGGCAAAGACGCCGGCGGGTACAATTTGAAGGTCGTGGCCGAGCCGCGTGAGGAACTGGTCTTCAAACGCCGTTTGAAAATCACCGGCGCCGGAGGCGCGTTCGGGTTTATCCTCGCATTCGGCTTGCTGTACTTGCGAGCGTGGCTTGACACGACGCTCAAGAGCGTCGAAGAAGTGCAGCGCAACTTTGGCTTGCCCGTCATCGGGCGGGTGCCCGCCATGCACAGTCGCCCCGAAGCAAAGATCTCTGGCTCAGGGCTTGACCCCTCACTGTATCTCTTTCACGACGCCGGTTCACCCGAGGCTGAGGCGTTTCGTTCGGTGCGGTCGGCCCTGTTTGTGCACACGCACAGCCGGGGCGAACGCGTGATTCAAATCACCAGCCCTGAGCCGCAAGATGGCAAATCGACCATTGTTTCGAACCTGGCCCTGGCCATGGCTCAGGCGGGCAAGCGGGTTCTGCTGATCGATGCCGACATGCGCTGCCCTAAAATACACAAGCTGTTTGGCCTGCGGCAGGAAATCGGACTGGCCGACGTGCTGACCGGTGAAATCACGCTTTCGCCGGCCGTGCAAACCACTGAGGCCACCGGGTTGTTCGTGCTGTCGTCGGGCATGACGCCCGCGAACCCGGCCGAGTTGCTGGGTTCGCCCCGGTTTTCGCAACTGCTTGTCGATGCGCGTGGCGACTTCGATTTTGTACTGGTCGATACGCCCCCGCTGCTGGCGGTCAGCGACCCGTGCGTGGTCACCAGCCAGGTCGAGGGGCTGTTGCTGGTGTTGCGGCTCGGCAAAAACCGCCGCGCGGCGGCCCGGCGGGCAAAGGAATTGCTGACGACGCATGGCGTCAGGTTGTTGGGCGCGATCGTGAATGGCGTGGCCCCGTCGCCCGGTTATCACGGCGACTACAACTACCGCGCGTACAACAAGTCGGTTTACGAAAAGCTGTCAGCCCGTCAACGGGTGGCCGCCGACACATAAGGCCGATGGGTTGAGGCTTGGGGCTGGCACCACGCTGACCGGCACGGGCGGTTTTGGGACAGGGGCGGTTTCTGGCAGGCCGATTGCCAAGAGCTGGTACGAAGCGGGTTCGAGCGCAGTCATTGGCTCGGCGAACCGCCCGAACCGCCGGAATCTTCCTTTTTGAAACCACCACGCTATACTCCGGGTACCGATGGATCGACCGGAGCGCATGTTTGGCGGCTCTTTGGCGAAGCGGCAACACTTTTTTCTGACAGGATCCCCATCATGTTGCGACGAGGCGTGCAGGCGGCATTGGTTTTGACTGGCTTGCTGTTGACCGGGTGGCCATCGGCCGGGCCACTGCGGGCGGCGGAAACCGCGCTCGACGCGATTCCCGCTGACGCCTCCGTCGTCGTGCGGCTGAAAAACCCCGAGGCGACGATCGACAAGCTGGCCGATTTCGTCGACATGGTACAACCCGGTTTCGGGGGCCAGGTTCGACTGCAATCGCAGGCGCTCGGCCTGGCAATTTCCAACCCGACGTTGGGTGGCGTCGATCAGGCCGCCGACTGGTGGCTGGCAGTATTTGCCCCCCCTGAAGGCGGCGAGCCCGGCGTCGTGTTCGTCATTCCGGCAACCGATGTCAAGGCCATGAAAGAAGCGCTGGGCGACAGCTTCAAATTCACCGAATTCGGCAAATGGGGTGTGTACACTGAAAACGACGCCGCCGCCGAGAAAATCGCCGCGGGGCTGAAGACCAAGGGCAAATCGATTGCCAGTATGATTGACGCGCAAAGCCAGGACAGTTTCGACAAGGGCGATCTGTCGGTGTTCGTCAACCTCGGACAATTGACGACACTGTACAAAGACAAGCTCGCGGGAATGAAGACCCAGGCGAGTGAGGCGCTTGAAAAACTTCCCGATGACGGCGGCGCGAATTTGAAGGTCATCTCGCAGATTTCCGCGAAATTCCTGTCCCGCCTGTTTCAGGGGATTGAAGACGCGCGTAGTTTTACCACGGCGATCAATATTTCCAAACAGGGAATTTCCATTGAAGAACTGCTGCGTGTGAAGACCGATTCGGCAACCGACAAATTCCTCAAGACCTCGGCGCCTTCGGAAATCGCGCTGCTGTCGACGTTGCCCGCCGGGCAACTCGGCTACGTTGGCCTGCAGGTCGACATGGCGGCTGTGATCAAGCTGGGAACGTCGCTGCTCGGCGCGGTTGACGGCAACGAAGAGGCAATGAAGAAACTTGCAGCCATCATGGATGAGCACGCCAAGTTGAAATACGGCGCCATGGCGGCCTCGTTCGAAGTGGGCAACGCCAAAGCCGGGGCCCTGCGGGCCATCACCGTGATGGAAGTCGACAACCCCCAGAAAGCGCGGGACCTCACCGAAAAGCAAACGCAAGCCATGGACGGTGTCAAGACCCCGCCGGTCACCACGACATCCAGCCTTCAGAAGGATGCTGAAAAGATCGGCAACAATTCGGTCGATATTCTGACCGTCAAGCAATCGTACGACGACGACAACGACGCCAACACACAAATGATCGAAGCCGTGACCAAAGCCGTTTACGGCCCCGACGGTATGGTATCGCGATTTGCGTATCTCAAAGATCGCGTCGTCCAAACGCTCGGCGGCGGCAAAGACGCCATGTCTCGCGCTCTGGCCACGCAGTCGGAGCAGTCGGCGAAGACCTCGGCCGGGTCGAGCAAGGTCGTCGTACAATCTCGCAAGCAACTGGCCCCCAAGGCCAATCTGGTTGTACTGGTCGACTTGCCTGGCCTGCTCGCCAGGGCCGTGCAAGCTGCCAGCGAATCGGGAGCGATTCCATTTCCGATCAACAACGCTGCGGTCGAAGGCCTGCAGTTGCAGGAGTCATTCATCGGCATCTCGGCGGGAACTGAACCGCAAGGCTTACGCTGCAATACGCATATTCCCACAGAGCAGATCCAAGGCCTGATGCGCTGCGGGTTGTTATTCGCGACACTCCGCGGGAATTTTAATCAATAGGCCCCCGCCAACCAGTTCTGGCCCACCTCAGCCCACCCGCTCAAACCGGGTGGGTTTTTTTCGCGCTGAATGCACCACGACGGTACGTCACTCAACAAGCATCAGCGGCACAATTTCGCCCGACGCCTGAATCATGCCGATCACAGTTTCGAACCGCGTGTTATGCCCCAGCACGGCGCGCGGTTCACTGCTTTTGACCAGGCTGTGATAGATCAGCAATTGTTGGCCGGCCAGCCGCAACCGGTGCCCGGCGGCCTGGCTGCCGGGCAGGATCCGGCCTTCTTCGGTGATTGTCAGCGTGCGCCAATCGGCATCACCGCGCCGCCGCGATGGGTTCCAGTCGAAAACGAGCGGCGCGTACAGCCCGTTGCCCGCTGCCGACTGTCGCAATTCGAGCGCCCCGCCGTGGGGCGACAACCCTCCGGGCGTGCTCTGCACGCGATCTTGCGGCAAGGCAAGACCGAACACGCGAATGCGTTCCCGCCCGTGCACCAAGCGGCATTCACGGGTTGCCGCGTCGGCTTCAGCCGTAACGCCCGCGGCCAGCGGCAACCGCATGCGATAATCGAGGCGGGCACCAGGGGTTTCTGCGACTGTATCGGCGAGCATGGCAAAATGCCCGCCGCGCGAGAGCAGAATCTGCCGTTCGATGCGCAATCCGGCTTCGCCCACCCATTGCAGTTCGAGGTATTCGACGTCATTGTCTGAGTGCCAGCAGGCGCAATTCCATTCACCGGCCATCGGCAGGGCGCAGCCATCGACGCTTACTTCCAGCGTCCACGGGCCGCGCAACACCGGCCCCAGCGGCGTCGTCAGTTCGATCGTCGGCTGCGATTGGTGATACAGCACACACAAGCGGTCAGAACCCGCCACCGTTTCGCTGCGCAGGCACGCCCACCGCGAATCGGGCGCGTGCAGTGCGACGGTCTGTTTCAGAGACTGCGACTGAACCTTCGGCAGGCCGGCTCGGCGCCCGCGGCGCGGGCTGCCGTTTGCAGCGCCGTTGTGCGCTGCCTGCCCGGCCGATGAGCACGCTTTGCGAAGGGCTGCGGGAACCTCATCGAGAAACTGTTGAACCGCGAGACAGGGCGGGTCGCAAAATGGCAATCCACCGCGCGCGTCGAACATGCGGGGCAACTGCTTCGCCAAATCTTCGATCCGCCGCACGGCCTCGCCCGTGAATAGTGGCGTTTTCAAGCTGGCAGCCAGGCGGGCGACGCGAACAAACGCCGCCAGCCATTGCGGCAAAACGGCCATCAACCGGGCCTGGGGCGCACCGGTCGAATCCGTATCGTCGAACAGTTGCGTATGGAATTCACGCACGCCTCGTTCACGGGCGGCGGCCGCGCCCTGAAACATGTCGAAGAGCGTGCCCGCAGTAAACGGCAATTCAGCTCGGGCAATCAAGTGCCGGTCAGGCGTCGCGTCGTCAATCGGCGACGCCGGGGTTGAGTGATTGTCCAACGCCGTCAGCGATTGTCGCACAAGTTTGAAAAACGAACGCGGTGGCAGGTCTTGCACGGCGCGGGGAAATGTCGCCAGGCTGTTGGCAAGTTCGCTCAAGTCGCCCGAATCAAAACGGTCGTATGGTCGCCGTGCCGCAACGTCGCCTCGCCGGAGCGTCGTCAAACCGTCGTGATCTGCGGGCGGGCCGTTGAAACCCCGGCGTTTCCAATGTTCGGCCAGCGCCGCCACGAACCCGGGCAGGTCGCCGCGCCGTGCCGCGCCCGACAGTTCATCGGGCGCCGCTGAAGAAAACGGCAGCGCTGCCAGAAAATCCGTGTCGGTGGCACCGGCCGCAATCAATCGCATTGCAAACATGTCGCGAATTCGTCTCCCGGGGGTGAGTTCGAGTTTTTGAATCGGCGCGGTGCCTGAGGGGCGGGGCGTTTTACCGTTTTTCGGGGCCGACCGAATTCCTGGGCCTGAACGGCGCGCGATCGGGGCGCGGGTCACTGCGGCGCTGGGGGCCGATGAATCAGTTGCTGATCGAAATAGTTGATCGACATTCCCGCGTCGACAACAATGCCCTGCGCGTTGATTCCCGAGGATCGGGGGCTGAGCAAAAATGCTGCGGCGTTTGCAACTTCGTCGGTTTCGACCGCGCGCTTGCGGAGCGTCGCCTGTTCGGCATACAGATAGCTTTCAACATAACCCGGAATTCCTGCCGAGGCCGAGCTTTTCAACAGCCCCGGGCAGACGGCATTGAATCGAATCGTCGAAAACTGCGAAAACGACTTGGCGAGAAAACAGATCGAAGAATCGAGCGCCGCCTTGATCGGGGCCATGTACCCGTAGTTTTCGGCCGCCATGCGGGTCGTCGAAATCGAAATCGTCACGACACTGCCCCGGTCGCGGTCGAGCAGGTTGCGAAATGCATTCGACAGCGCGATCAGCGAGTAGCACGACACGTCGAGTGCCTGTAAAAACGCGGCCCGCGGCGTTTCATGAAACGGCAGCCAGCCCGCCGAATAATCGGCGAAGGCAATGGAATGAACCAGCCCATGCAATCGCCCGTATGCGGCGGCGACCTCATCGCGCAACTGGTCGATCTGATCGGGATGTTCGACGTCGCACACGTAAACGGGCGCGTCGCCTACAAGCTTGCCGACCGATTCGCGACGTTCGGGCGAACGGACTGCGTATAATACGCGTGCCCCGGCCTGTGCCAGCACCTGGCCGATGCGCCACGCCACGCTTTTTCGGTTGGCCAACCCGCACACGAGAATCGTTTTGTCAGTCAGTTCAAGGAAATCCATGGACGCCTGGCGCGATCATACGCAAATAATGGCTCGAAACATTGCGGCGATTGAACGGTATTGGTCAGCCGGTTTTGCATGCGACGAACGGGAGGCGACGCTCGCCCCCGGGGCGACGATGCGCATTCAGTCACCACCCCGGTTCCAGTAAATCTTGACGTTGTGCGTTGCCCGGCCGCAGGCGACGAAGTCGACCCAGCCATCACCGTTGAGATCCTCGGCGACCAGGTCTTCGGTGGCGATGCCACCGTCGTCGATCACCTGTTTGTTCCAAACGGCGCCCGCACCGTCGGTGCAGTCGTAAATGGAAATACCGGGGCCGACGGTGGCGTTCGGCGATTTGTCGCTGTGCCCGATGATCAATTCGTCGGAACCGTCGCGGTCAACGTCGGCAACGCCCACGGCATGACCGCGTTTCAATGTCGCGTCGACGACATGCCGCGTCCAGAGATTTTCGCCCGGCGGGGGAGTCGTATAAACGGCAACCTGGTTGCCGTGCATCGGCTCGACCGTGACCAGAAACGGGCGCTTGCCCGACAACCAACCGACTTTGACCTCACCTGCGCCGCGACCGGCCGCGTTTTGCGGGTCAACAGCGCCGATTCCTAATTGGCGTTTGACGATTTGACCTTCGGACCCCCGCTGCATCAAAAACACGCCCTCCTGGCTGGCGGTAACAACGTCGGTTTTGCCGTCGCCGTCAAGGTCGCCGACCCAGTGATTGTGCATGGCGTTCATTGCGCCGTCGAGCACGACCGCCTTCCAGGGATCGGTGCGAGGGTTGGCCGGAATTTCGAACGCGGTCAGGCGCACGCCTTCGCCTACCGTTTTATTCAGTGGCGAGATGATGAGTTGCGGCTTGCCCGTTGCCAGAATGTCGCCCCACCGCATGCGGTGCAGCCAGCTTTCGCGCCCGATGAAGTGCACGTTCCACTTGTCGTCGAGCGAATTTCCCCGCGACAGCCATTGCACTGTTCCCAAGTTCTTTTTCAGCCAGCCCGCCCCAAGGGCGAAGTCGATTTTTCCGTCGCCATCGATGTCAAACGGCGCGATGCAGACGTTGTCGCGCTCGGTTTGATTGTCAATGATCACCCGCGGTGTCCAGTTCGGGTTTTGATACCACAGCACCCGATCTTCGGTAACGACCACCACATCATTCTTTTTGTCGCCGTCGACGTCGGCCAGGGTCACCGCGTAACAGACCTCGCCCGCGTGCGGGTCAATCACGCGGGCTTCAAATCGGGGCGTTTCGGCGCGCGCTGAACGCACCAGCGGCAGCATGATGAGCAGCGCCGCCACCCGCGCGGCGACGAGAACCGATTTCCACATGACGCCGCCTCCTTTTGAGCCTGTCGCCCCGACTTCACGACCCGGAAGGGCGTCCCATGGCCACTTCCACGGCATCAATTTGACAGAATCGCCCCGCCGACGCAACCGGGCGGCCCAACGGGCCACGGCGCAGGCGATCGACGATCAGCCTTGCGGCTGTTGCGTCGAACTCGATAACATCCCGCGTAATGCCGGGGGGGCCGATGCACGGATTCGGATCGGGTAGACCTGGCGAGTGACCGTTCGAGCGGATTCGCCTGATGAGCATGCTGGAAGCGTTGCACCTGCGAAAGAGTTACGGCGAACATGTGGCGGTCGATGATTTGAGCCTGAAGGTGGGCGCGGGCGAGGTCTTCGGTCTGATCGGCCCCAACGGTGCCGGTAAAACGACGACCATGATGATGCTCACCGGCCTGCTTGCGCCCGACTCGGGGGCAATTCAGTTAGGGGGGCGGCTGTTTGACCGGCAAGACCGCAAACTGCGGGCGACGTTGGGCGTCGTTCCGCAGGATCTGGCAATTTACCCCGATCTGACGGCCCGCGAAAACCTCGTGTTTTTCGGACGGCTGTATGGCTTAAGCGGCAGCGACCTGAAAAATCGCATCGCGCATGTGCTTGATCGCACGGGGCTGACTCAAAACGCCCATGAACCTGCCCGAAATTTTTCGGGCGGCATGAAGCGCCGGCTCAATTTCGGCGTCGCCATTTTGCACGGACCGCAGTTCGTGATTCTCGACGAACCGACGGTCGGCGTCGACCCGCAGTCGCGGTCGCACCTGCTCGACGCAATTCGTGAACTGGGCGCTGCCGGCGTCGGGGTCATCTACGCCACGCATTACATGGAAGAAATCGAGGCCGTCTGCCAACGTGTGGCGATCGTTGACCACGGGCGGTTGCTGGCGTGCGGAGCGCTCGACGAGTTGCTCAAGGGGCATAATTGCGAACTCCGTGTCGAAATCTCGGCGATTCCTGAACGCCTCATCGCCCAGGTGCAGGGCCTGGCCAATGTACAGCGTGCCGGCAACGGCGCCTTGACCCTGCGCGCGGTCGTCGATTCAGAACGCGGCCCGGCGTCGCTGGGAGTGCGATTGCGGCAGATACTCGACTTCGTACAAACCTCGGGCGCCGAAATCCGTTCTGTGGCCACCGAAGAATTCAGCCTCGAATCGTTGTTTTTACAACTCACCGGCCGCAGTTTGCGAGATTGATCTGATGGGCGCCTGGCAAATCACCAAGAAAGACCTGTGGCTGCTGGTTCAGGACCGCCGCACGCTGTTTTTACTGGTTGCGCTGCCGCTCGTGTTTGTTGCCATTCTTGGGACCTCCACCGGGCGGTTGTTCGCCACGCTCGATTCGGCCAAGCTGATCAAGCTCGACGTATTTGATGATGACCACGGCGAAATAGCCGCAAACTTCATTTCCCAGTTGCAAGCGGTCAAGGACGTACTCGTCGTCGTGGTCGAAAATCATGACGAAGGTCGCAAACGGCTCGAAGACGGGCGATGCAACCTGCTGGTGAGCGTTGGCCCCAGGTTTCAACAGCGCGTCGACGAATTAAAGCTGTTCGACGTATTCGACCTGCAAAACGGCAAACTCGCGGCCGGGCCGGAAAGCCTTGACATTTCCATTGAAAGCGGCGCGTCGCTGGGCACGATGGCGGGCGTATTTCGCCAGCTCGTATTCGACAGCGCGTTAAGCACGGTCGCACGACCCGTCCTCCGCCGCGACAAGCTTGCCGCACGCCACATGGAAACGCAAAAGGCGCGACGGATGGAGCAGGAGGCCGAACGGCAGGCCCAGCCCCCGGCGGAGAAATCGCCCGGGCTGCCGACTTCGCAGGACCTGGCCAGCGCTGTCGCGCCCGCTGCCGGTTCGCCCCGCCCCAGTTACGTCTATCAGCAACTGGTTCCCTCCTACACGGTGATGTTCGCATTTTTCCTGGTGAATATCATGGCTCATTCGTTTATCAGCGAACGCAACTTGGGCACGCTTCGCCGGCTGCGCATGGCCCCGATCCTTCCGGTCGAATTACTCGCGGGCAAGACGATTCCATTCCTTGTGATATCTCTGGTTCAGAGCGGGCTGCTGTTCCTGTTCGGGCGGTTGCTGTTTGGAATGTCGTGGGGCGATCAGCCCTGGCTGCTGCTGCCCGTCATGTTTTGCAATTCGCTGGCTGCAACGGCGTTGGGGCTGCTGTTGTCGACGCTCGTGCGCACCGAATCGCAAGTGTCGGCGTATGCCAATTTTCTGGTGATCAGTACGGCGGGCATCAGCGGCTGCTTTCTGCCCCGCGATATGCTGCCCGAACTGATGCAAAAAATCAGTCTGGCGACACCGCACGCCTGGGCCCTGATCGCCTACCAGCAGATTTTGACGCGTGCCCACCCCGATTTGGCAACCATTGGGCAATGTTGCATCTGGCTGGCCGGATACGCAGCCGCATATTTTGCCCTCGGTTGCTGGAGGTTCCAAAAGCTCGACTGACATTAAAAACGACCGTTGCCATCAGGCCAGACTCTGAGTCGGATTCCCGGGTTGCGTAAACTGCCGGGCGTACGCGAGGCAGCACGACGTGACAGATGGCTGCGGCCTTCCGGCAACCTTGGCCCATCGTGCGGTTTACTCGTCGGCATTCGAGGCCGTATGTGGTCGTTCCGCACGTAGGGATCTTTGCGGGCCGTGTGGCCCGCATCGGCCATCCCCCACCACCACTTCAATCGCCCTGCCGACTTGTGGTCCATGGGTCCATGGCATTGTGGCGAGTGTCGCGGTGGCCAGGGCCGACGGAGTCGGCCACCCTCTGCGGAGAGTGCGTAAGCCGTAAATCTCGCAGCTTCCGCCCCGAGGCCCGGCCTCGGCTTGTGCCCCGACGGCAGACGCCGCGCGCCGTAACCTCAAGGCCCACCGGCGGCCGTGCCGTTCGTTCCTGCGATCTTTTTCGCGCGGGCTCAA
>JAJXXL010000380.1 GCA_021781115.1 Planctomycetota bacterium | reverse complement strand
GAAAGAACTGAACCTGCTGAGTTACCCCGATTTTTTGCATCAAATTCGCAATTCAAATCAACGACTCGCATTCAGTCCGTACTGCATTTTTGAAGAACCTGTTTCGACAATTCTGTTCGCGCCGGGCTGCAAGCTGGGCGAAGTCGAAAAAACAGGCGAGAGCATCGGCTCGGCGCTGGTTAAAGTTCCTTTCGATGCCACTTTTGCCAAGGAAGGCGTTACGGTGCAGGGGTGGTTTACGTTTCTGGCCGACCGGTCGTGGGCTGTTTCCGATTACAAATATATGGTCTATCGGGGCGAAATCAACTACTCAAAATCGGTCAACAATATCCCCATTCCCGAACGTGTGAAAATCTGGCGGGAAGACGCGAATTACGTTCTGCGGCTGGCTGAAGCGAAGGAAGTCAAGCTTGAAGCGGCGCCTGAGTCGGAGTTTACCCTGAGCGCGTTTGGCATTCCCGATAGCGTGGCAGCGCCGCCTGCCGTCAAAACACGTCGGTTCTGGATCTTGCTGTCACTGAATCTCGCGGCGCTTGGAGCAGTGCTGTTAGTGCTTTGGCGGCGGCGGAGCCAGTCGGGTTCCTTGGCCGTTTAGCGACTTGGCGATGGGCTGACGGGCGGCGGCACGAGTCTCCGTTAACATGCAATGGAGTTCACTTCCGCCCCGATCGGAACGCCCTGCGAAATCCACACAGCCGGTCTACCGGCGCGTTTCAATCCACGGTTCGTGTTG
Organism: Planctomycetota bacterium; assembly: GCA_021781115.1. Taxonomy (GTDB): domain Bacteria; phylum Planctomycetota; class Planctomycetia; order Planctomycetales; family Planctomycetaceae; genus JAJXXL01. The sequence continues at coordinate 4,501 of JAJXXL010000380.1, read as the reverse complement.
CCGGCGCGCCGCTGTGCCGATCTACCCACTAATTGCGTTCTTTGCAGGGCTTGACGATGGGCAGTGCCCTGCGCACGCGGGCTCCCGACCGCATTTTGTGTCGCGGGGTAAGTTGCAAAATTGCACCGAGCCCACGAGGACGGCAGGCCAGACGCCGCTCTGGGGTTGCACCTTTCCGCGTTTTTTGACAATTTTCGCTAATTGACTGCTGCTGCGCCGCCGGGACAAATGCGCTCAGCTTCGGTTTTCCCGGCCGATCGTGTGCGAACATTTTTCTGGCTCGGGGCATAAGCTGTCGCGACGAACGACGGCACGCCACCAACTCAGTTCGATTGCACTTACTTGCCCGATTTCGGTTACCTGGAAAACCAGCCAATGGTCGTCCTGATTCGATTTTCGATCTTGGCTGCCGCGGCGTTGTTTTTGCCTGTCGCCGCGTTGGCAGAATCAAACTTCTGGCGCGCACGATTTGACCGCGAATACCAAGCGAGCGAACGACGCTTGGAAGAGTTCTACGGCTCGATGCAAATCGTCGAAGAGCAAACGGGCGAATCCGTAAAGCGCTTGTATGATTGTGACCGAGTGCTTTTCAAATACCAGTCCAATGGCGATAAAAAACGAACAAGCCGACTCGATGAAGATGGGAACGTACTCAGCGCGACAGTGGCTGCGCCGGCGCAGACCTTTTTAGTTCGGCGCGAAGATGCGCGCAGCCAGTTCCGCCTGCAGGAACGAAACCTGCTCAATTACGAAGAGATGATGGACATGGTTCGCAATTCGAGCCAGCGTCTGGCATTCAGCCCCTATACAATTTTTGAAACACGGGTCTCGGGTATACTATTTTCACCGACGTGCCAAATTGGCACCGTCGAAAAAGTGGGCGAACGGCTTGGATCAGCGCTCGTCAAAGTTCCATTCGATGTCACGTTTCCCAAAGAGGGGGTGCGGGTCGAGGGCTGGTTTACGTTTCTGGCCGATCTGTCGTGGGCCGTCGCCGATTACAGGTATATGGTCTATCGCGGTGAAATCGACTATTCGAAAGTCGTTAGGGGGTTTCCCGTGCCGGCCAAGGTGAAAATCTGGCGCGAAGACGCCGATTACATCTGGCGGTTGTCTGTGGCCAAGGAGGTGATCCTCGAACCAGCCCCCGATTCGGAGTTCACGCTGGCCGCGTTTGGAATTCCTGAATCGGCTGCCCCGAGCCCCGCAACCTCAAGGCGTCGTTTCTGGTTTGTCGTCTCAGCCAATTTCGTTGCCGCCGGTGGGTTGTTGCTCTTTTTCTGGTTTCGGCGGCGGTCGAAATCCACTCGTTCGGCTCGTGGCGCCGTTGCAGCATGACGTCTTCAGCCAGCGCTCGCAGGACTTTGCCGTTGACGATTTTCTGCGGCAAAGGTCTTGCGGTGACCGATATCGGTCGGCCGGGCGAAGGCATCCCTCTCCCATTGGCCGCCGATGCCGTTCATCCGCAGCGGTGGTGGCCTTGGGTGGCTTTGATCATTGCCGCACATGTGGCCATTGTTGCCTGGGTCGGGTATTGCCAGTCGCCTGTCTATGATGAACCGGCGCATATCGCAGCGGGACTCAGCCACTGGCGGTTCGGCCGGTTCGACCTGTATCGCGTCAATCCGCCGCTCGTGCGAATGGTGGCGTGCCTGCCGTTTCTGGTGACCGACGACGAATTGACCGCGCCCACCGTCAGCAATTTGCCGTTCGAGCGTCCCGAGTTCGAACTCGGCCAGCGACTGATTAAGCGGTCACCGGCCAATTTCATGCGCTGGTTGACCTGGTCACGCTGGTGCTGCCTGCCATTTACCATCCTGGGGGCGGTTGTCAGTTTTCGCTGGTGCCGTGAATTGTACGGCGACTACGCCGGCTTTGCCGGGCTGCTGCTGTGGTGTTTGTCGCCCAGCGTCATTGCGTATGCGGCGATTATTTCGCCCGATGGCGCCGCCGGAGCAACCGGCCTGGCCGCAGGCTACACGTTCTGGAAATGGCTCCGTCTGGGCGGCTGGTCGAACGCAGCCTGGGCAGCATTGGCACTGGGCGCGGCCCTGCTAACCAAGACCACGTGGGCCGTTCTGACTCCCTTGTGGCTCGTGCTGGGGCTGACCGCGGCTTCGGCCCGGGGCTCAACACCGCAGAAACAGGGCCCGCATCTGCAACTCGCGGCAATTCTCCTCGGGGGGTGGTATCTGCTGAATCTGGGCTATGGCTTCGACAAGTCTTTTCGGCCGTTGGGCGAAATTCGCTGCATCAGTCAACGGTTGAAGCCACCGGAAGACAACGAACGCCTGGCGAACCGGTTTTCGGGAACACTCGTCGGCAGGCTGCCCGTGCCATTTCCTGAAGACTACATTCGCGGGATTGACGTCCAAAAATCAGAGTTCGAACACGGCAAAGTGTCGTATTTGCTGGGCCAGAGCCAACCGCGCGGCTGGTGGTATTATTACCTTGTCGCGCTGCTCGTCAAAGAGCCCGCGGCGTATTGGTCGCTGGCGGTGCTGGCGCTCTGGCCGCATCGCGGTCGGGCGGCGCATTGGCTCGACGTCGCCGTGATCCTGGCGCCGGCAATTGTCGTCATTGCGCTGGTCAGTTCGCAAACCGGATTTTCGCGCTATTATCGGTATGTATGGCCCGCCGTGCCGTATCTGTACGTCGGCCTGGCCCGCTCGGGGCATTGGCTCTCGCGCCAAACCCCGTGGCGCGGGGTCGCGACCAGCGTCTGCTTCGTGTGGGCGATCGGCAGCAGCCTGCATGTGCACCCGCATTACATGTCGTACTTCAACGAACTGGCGGGCGGGCCGCAAAACGGCCACGCTTGGCTGCTCGACGCCAACATCGACTGGGGCCAGGATCTGCTGTTTCTCAAACAGTGGTATGACCGCCACCCTGCGGCCCGGCCGCTTCACGTGGCGGCGTTCGGCCCGGTTTCACCGAACGACATCGGCATCGACTGTTCGCCCGTGCCGCAGTCACCTCCACCAAACCGGCCTGGCTCCACGCCTTATCCGCCACCTGGCTGGTACGCAGTCAGCGTCAACCGATTGCATGGCTACCAGCACTTCCCCGGAGACAGCACTGCGGCGACCGTCTTTCTTTCATGCAAGCCGGTCGATCGTGTCGGGTATTCGATGCTGATCTTCCATGTCGCAGCGCCCGATGGAACCTCGCGCGCGGGCACATCGACAAGTGACACGCACAATTGAGGCACGCTGCTTGCCCCGCAAGCAGCCCCGCGCGTAGCCGCTCAAGGTCGTCCGCCGCAACGAAGTCGTTTCTACATTGCCAGTTGTCTATGACGATGGTTCGCGGACCAGGAGAAGTTCAATCGGCCTCAATGGTGCCGTTCGTGTTTTTCGAGCAACGACTGGTAAAGTGCTTCGTATTGCGAGGCCATTTTTTCCCAGGAGTATTGCGATTTCACGAGGTCGTGGCCGGCTTGCCCCATCTGCCGGGCGGTTTCGGGGTGCGTCAGCAACGTCGCAATGCCGCATGCAAGATCATGAGCCGAACGCGGCGTTGCCAAAAACCCGGTCTGGCCGTCGATGACCAGTTCTTTCGAGCCTTCGACACGCGTGGCGACAACGGGCAACCCGGCGGCCATTGCTTCCAGCACGACGTTGGGCATGCCTTCCCAAAGCGAGGGCAGCACAAAGCAATCGGCCGCCTTCAACAATTCGGGCACGTCAGACCGCCGACCGACCAATTTGACCCGCCCGGCGATGTTGAGCTCAGCGGCCCGACGTTCGATGGCATCGGCCTGGCGACCTTCGCCAACGAGCAGCCAATACAGGTTGTGCCCCCGGGCGACGAGCTGGCTCAGCGCGTCGAGCAGGAAGAGCCAGCCTTTTTGCGGGTCGAGGCGGCCCACGCTCAGCACGAGACCTGCATCTGCGGGAATTCCAAAAATGCTTCGATCAGCCTGCCGAACATGTTCGAAACGTTCGACATCGACGCCGTTGGCAATCGTGGTGATCTTCTGCGGCTGGAGTCGCCCAACCTGAATTGAATACTCGGCCACGCCGTGGCTCACGCAAACATTGTGATCCACCAGTCCATTCGTCAAGCGGTCGAGCCACAAATGACCGCGTCGTCTGCGTTCGGCCACGCGAATTCCGGAAACAATTGTTTCGACCCCCGCCAGGCGGCCGGCCAATCGCCCTGCCAGGTTGGCATGAAACAGAAATGTTTGGAGGAGCCGCGGGCCAAACGCCTTCAGTGCACGGGCCAATCGCCAGACCACCGCCGCGTCGCGCGATCTTCGGGCCCCCAAGCAAGTGCACGGAATTCCAGCAGCCTGCAAGACGCTGGCCAGTTCGCCCCACCCCGCCAGACAGAAAACATGTGGTTCCCAGCGCGACGTGTCGAGCCGGCGTACGAGCTGCACGAGCGCGCGTTCTGCGCCGCCCGCATCGAGGTCGGTAATGCAAAACGCCAGGCGAACGCAGGAAGAGTCAGGTGGCACGCACACGAGCTCCTGTCAGGGCGGGCATTGCGGTCC
>JAJXXL010000108.1 GCA_021781115.1 Planctomycetota bacterium | reverse complement strand
CGCATCACTCGAGGCCGAGCTGGCTGGCTAGGCCTTCGCTCGTGCGACTCTTGCATTCGCGACTCTCCTCCGGCTTATGCCGGCGCACTCAGACACCCACAGGTTTCGATTGTTCGCGATGAAAATATCGGCTGATTTTTGAGCGCCGCGGCTAGTGTCTGGCCCGTCAGCCGCTGGTGCCGTTAATTCCGCTGATACTGCACGGCCGTGGCGTGCATTGGCTGCAAGGGAACGCCAGTCGCAATTGTTCGGGTGAACGCCCCCCGCTGACTTCGAGTGTGGTTCCTTGGGGCATGGGGCAACGGTTTTCCACTGGTTCGCAATCGGCATACGGCTCATGTGCCCCCCAGTCTTCCCACCGGCCCTGGCTGCGTCGTTCGATTCGATCGTAGTGCTCAAAATGCGGCTGTCGTAATTTGTTTTGGGGCGAGCTGGTTTTTGACTGCACAACGGGGATTCTTCTCGGTACAATCAGATCGGCTGGATTCGATGCGAGTTCGATTCGCGTTGGGCCGCGCGAGGCGATTTTCACGTTCCCAAGACAGTTCTTGACCACCCGACCACCCCAGTATGAGGGAGAATACCGCCGTGAGTGAGAATTCCAACAACTCCATGTCGCGTCGCGATTTGTTAAAGACTTCGGGGCAGGTCCTTGCCGCCTCCGCCGTGGCTGGAATGGCCATTCCCCAGGTCTTTGCCGGCGAAAGCAACACGATTCAACTGGCGCTGGTCGGGTGCGGTGGTCGCGGGACGGGTGCGGCAGCGAATGCGTTGTCAGTCAAAAACGGCCCGATCAAGCTGGTGGCCATGGCCGACGTGTTCGAGCACAAGCTCAAAGACAGTTTCAACGGGCTCAAATCGCAGTTCCCCTCGACGGTCGACGTGGCCGAAGACCACAAGTTCGTGTCCTTCGACGGCTATAAGAAGGCGATGGATTGCCTGAAGCCGGGCGACATTGTGCTGCTCACCACGCCCCCCGCGTTTCGCTGGGTGCACTTCGCCTACGCCATTGAAAAGGGCCTGAACGTCTTCATGGAAAAGCCGATCTCGGTCGACGGCCCGAGTTCGAATAAGATGTTCGCGCTGGGCGAAGAATCGGTCAAGAAGAACCTCAAGGTTGGTGTCGGACTGATGTGCCGCCATTGCGCCGCCCGCGGCGAAATGTACCAGAAGATTCAAGACGGCGCAATTGGCGACCTGGTGCTGTTGCGGGCGTACCGCATGGCCGGGCCGACCGCGCATGCTTTCGCCGGGCCCAAGCCGGCGAACATGACCGAACTGCTGTACCAGATTCAGGAGTTCCACGCCTTTTTGTGGGCCAGCGGCGGGGCGTTCAGCGACTTTCTGATTCACAACATCGACGAATGCTGCTGGATGAAAAATGCCTGGCCGATCGAAGCCAAGGCTTCGGGCGGGCGGCATTACCGCGGCCATTACGTCGATCAGAACTTCGACACCTATTCGGTCGAATACACGTTTGCCGACGGCGCCCGGTTGATTCTCAACGGTCGCACGATGGAAGGCTGCCACCAGGAGTTTGCCAGCTTCGCCCACGGTACAAAGGGGTCGGCAATCATCTCCACCGCCGGGCACGCCCCATCGCGATGCAAGCTGTACAAGAGCCAGCGGCTCTTCAACAAAGACGACCAGATCTGGCAGTATGGTTCACAGGAACCGAACCCCTACCAGTTGGAGTGGGACCACCTGATCGCCGCGGTTCGCGAAGACCGTCCTTACAACGAGGTCAAGCGAGGGGCCGAGGCCAGCCTGGTGACGGCGATGGGGCGCATGGCCGCTCACACCGGTCAGGTCATTACCTATCAGCAAATGCTCAAGTGCGAGCACGAGTTTGCGCCCACGGTCGACCAGTTGACCTACGACACGCCCTCGCCGCTCGTCGCGAGCGCCGATGGCAAATACCCCGTGCCGCAACCGGGCCTGAACAAGACCCGCGAATTCTAGGCACGTTTTCCGGCAAGATATCGGCAGAGCGGGCTTCCCCGGCAAGCAGTTCGCCAGGTGAAGCCGGCTCCGCCCGGTCTCCGGAGATCGCGTTGCGAACCCAGGTGCTCCGCCGTGCGGGGGGCGGGGCAGGTTGTGCCCATTTTGCGGCCGTCCCCTTGCGAGCCGCGGCCGATGCGCGGACGTACGGCGCAGCAGTAACCGCGATTTTTGACCGGTACGCAAAAACCCGACCTCACCCGATCATGACGCTTAACAAGAAGCAAAAAAAGCAGCTCGACCTCGATCAGAAAAAGCTGTCGCAACTCCAGCAGCAGCTCAGCGGGGCGAAGCGCCAAGCCGATGACCCGCAGGAGATTTCTACGCTCGAAAAGGAAATCAGCACCATTACGGCGGAAATTGCCCGGTTGAAACAGGGTCAATAGCACGCCGGGCGCTCGCGGCCAATCCTCGAAAGCCCCGTTTTCGCCCCGGCCGACAGAAACGCAAACTCAAATCGCCATTCCTCAGGAGCCTTACCCAGATGCCTCGTTTCACGTTGACCGCCGCCGCCAGTTTGCTGCTTGTGTTTTGCGCCTGCGGCGTCGTTTGGGCTGAATCCACCCCTACCCCACTGGCCAAGGGCGACCGCATCGTGTTTCTGGGCGATTCGATCACGCAGGCCGGCGCCGGGCCGAAAGGCTACGTCAGCCTGATTCGCAACGCGATCGACGAAAAACACAAAGACCTTGGCATTGAAGTCATTGGGGCGGGCATCAGTGGCAATAAGGTGCCCGATTTGCAGCGCCGGGTCGACAAGGACGTCATTGCGAAAAAGCCGACCATCGTGGTGATTTACATCGGCATCAATGACGTGTGGCATGGCGAAAAAGACCCCGCCCGCGGAACGTCGCCCGAGAAATTCGAAGCCGGGCTGAAGGAAGTCATTGGCAAATGCACCGCCGCCGGGGCGCGGGTCGTGCTGTGCACCCCCAGCGTCATCGGCGAAAAATCCGATGGCTCGAACAAGCTCGACGCCCAACTCGACCAGTATTCCGACATCAGCCGCAAAGTGGCGGGCGAACTGCGGCTCACCCTGTGCGACCTGCGCAAGGCGTTCATGGACCATCTCAAGGCCCACAATGCCGACCAGAAAGAGGCGGGCGTGCTCACGTCTGACCGCGTGCACCTCAATGACGCGGGCAACCGATTTGTGGCGGATGTCATGCTGAAGTCGCTGGGCGAATAATCGCCGGTGGGGCTCAGCCGTGGCAGCGAACATGCCCGGTCGACACCGCGCGCCGTCAGGAATGCTCCCGATCAATGGGGATCGGGCAGCTTGTCCAGCAGCGCCAGCAGAAATGTGGCAAACGGCCCCAGCAACAGCGACACAAACCACCAGGCCAGGCCGCTGCGGTTTTTGGCCTGGGCGAGATTGGCGTTAATGAACGCCAGCGTCCCAAACCCCACGGCGAACGTTGTGTGATTTTCAATAATCATGTTTGCCTTTTGCGAACGCGTTGTTAAAGCAGGGCCATAGTTTCGGGAAATCCGCACATCAGGTTGAAGTTCTGCACAGCCACCCCTGCCGCCCCCTTGATCAGATTGTCGAGGCAGGCGATGACAATCGCCTGGCCTTTGACCACGCGAACCGTCATATCGCAGTAATTCGTGTGCGCCGAGTCTTTCGTCGCGGGCAGGTGCTCGACCACCCGAATAAACGGCTTGCCTTCATAAAAGCGGCGCGTCGCTTCGAGCAACTCGCCTTCGGCGGCGGGCCGGGTAAGCCGGGCGTACATTGTGGCCATGATGCCCCGGTCCATTGGAATCAGGTGCGGCGTAAAAATCGCGTCGACCGGCTGGCCGCACACCGCCGAAAGTACCTGTTCGATTTCTGGCAAATGCCGGTGCCGGGTTCCCACGGAATAGGCGCTGACTCCCTCGTTGCACTCCGAAAAAATAGTGTTCAGTTTGGGCGTTCGCCCCGCCCCGCTGACGCCGCTCTTGGCGTCGATGATGATGCCCTGCGGTTCGACCCACCCTCCGTGGAGCAGTGCCGCCAGCCCCAAAATGGCCGTGCTGGTGTAGCAACCGGGGTTGGCGATCAGCCGTTCTGGGGGGATTTTCGCGGCCCAGAGCTCGGGCAGCCCGTACACGGTGCGGCCGAGTCGGGCTGCATCGCTGTGCACGTGCCCGTACCAGGTTTCGTACACCGCCGGGTCGTTCAGGCGATAGTCGGCGCTGAGGTCGACGACGCGGCAGCCGCCGTCAAGCAGAGCCGGCACCGCCTCCATGCTGGCGACGTGCGGCAGGGCGCAGAAGACGAAATCGGCCCGTTCGCAGACTTGGGCCGGAGCAAGGTCTTCGCAGCGCAGGTCGAGCCGGCCGTACAGGCTGGGGTGCACCTCGTGCACGTTGCGATTTCCTTCCTGGCGGCTGGTCAATGCGGTGATTTTCGCGTGCGGATGCCGCAGAAGAATCTTGATCAGTTCGAGCGCCGCGTAACCGGTTGCCCCGAGAATGCCAACTCTGACCATGACTCGCTTTCAGAAAGAAACCTGCATCGCCGAATTCAAACCGCCCGCTTCCACACCGCGCAACCATCTATTCTATGTGGCTGGCGCGATACGGCAACTCTCGAAAAACTCGCGTCGGTTCAGCATGTCGTCGAAAACACCCCCGTAAGGTCAGAAAATCATGCACAGCGCTTCCTTTCGAACCTGCTTGATCGAATGGCACTGTTTGTGGGGCGCATCGTAGCGCCGCCAACCCGTGAACAATTCGTCTGTCAGGTCGCACCGGTAACCCGATACCGCAACCTGACCACGGCACTTGTTCAAGACCCGCACCAACCTTCGATGCGCGGCGTCATCCATTTCGAAACCGTAGGCCTTGCTGTCGCCGCGCGCAGTGTCGACGTAAGGGCGGGTCACAATAGAAAAATGTTCGAGGATCGTCATAAAGCCTGATCACGTCCTCTGCTGGTCGATTTTCGATCTGCACACGCAGCAGGCGCTCGGCGACTTCCGGCAGCGACTCAATGCTGCCCAACCACCGCGAAACCACGCCCGACATGCCGGCCCGGCTGGTGTTTTGCAGTTGGCCCAGCGCCCCAGCGACGCCGTTTGGGCCAGCCCGGTTCGAGCTTGCCGCGCCCGAACAAAGGATCGGCGAGCCCGTTCCAGGTCGGAAAGTTTTGTGCCGTTGGAATTGACCGCAAAATAAAACTCCTCGCGCGAAAACGGAGTCAGCCCAATCGCTTCAATCAACGCCAGTTTCTGATCGCGCAGTACGCAAAAGAAATTGACAACC
>JAJXXL010000031.1 GCA_021781115.1 Planctomycetota bacterium | reverse complement strand
GATTTATGCCACGCACGTCGAAATTCTGGGCATTGTCGTCGGCGTGATTCGCCGGTATTGACACCAAGCCGCGCAGTCCATTCGTGCCGCGGGAGGGTGCGTACGCCCGACCGTGCGGCAACGAGGCTCCAGCGGTCACCCGGCCTCTGCCTGATGGTCGGCCTGGCTGAGCCGGTTGTACAACGTTTTTAGCGCAATCCCCAGCTCGAGGGCCGTGCGGGGTTTGTCGCCGCCGTTCTTTTCCAGCGTTTTATGAATCACTTCGAGCTCAATCTCGCGCAGTGTTTTGGTTCGCCCCGAATCGGTCAGGCCCAATACCGATTTCGACTTGCGGCCTTTGCGAGTGACGCTGGCCGGCAAGTCGTCTGCCGTAATGACGCCCCCCTCGGCGAGAATGACGGCGTGTTCAAGCGCATTAGCCAGCTCGCGCACGTTGCCCAGCCAATCGTGGCTGACTAGAACTTCCAGCACCTCGGGCGTCAACAGGCTGTCGGGGGCCTGCGACCGCTTGAGGTGGCGCCCGACCAGTGTGCGGGCCAGGTCAGGAATGTCATCTTTCCTGTCGCGCAGCGGAGGCAACGGAATTTCAAACGTGTTCACGCGGAAGAACAGGTCTTCGCGAAATCGCCCTTCCTCGACCATGTCGACCAAGTCTCGATTCGTGGCACACACAACGCGAACATCGACGTGAAACGCCTCGTTTTCACCCAGCCGGCGAACTTCACCCGATTCGAGAAATCGCAACAGCTTGACCTGCATGGCCTTGTCGAGTTCGCCCAGCTCATCAAGAAACAGCGTGCCGCCGTGAGCGACTTCGATCAGCCCCTTGCGGGGGCTGTCGGCCCCAGTGAATGCCCCCTTGCGGTGGCCGAACAGTTCGCTTTCGACAAGATGTTCGGGCAGCGCGCCGCAATTGACGGCTACGAACGGCATTGCCGCGCGTTGGCTCAATTCGTGCACGCGCCGCGCGACAAGTTCCTTGCCCGTGCCGGTTTCTCCCAGAATCAGCACGTTGGAATCGGTGGGGGCGATACGGTCAATTAACTTCTTGACGCGCTGCATGGCGGCAGTTTCGCCCACGAGCTCGACGCGGCCTTCGACCGCTTTAAGTCGCGATTCGAGCGCCAGGGCTTTATTCGTCAATGCCCGCTTTTCAGCCACGCGCTTAAGCACCCCCTCAATGACGGCCAGCTTGCACGGCTTGGGCAGAAAATCGTAGGCCCCGCGGCGGAGTGCTTCAATTGCCTCCTCCATACTGCCATGCCCGGTGCTGATAATGACATCCGTGTCGGGCGACAGCGACTTGATGTGCGTTACGACGTCCCAGCCGGAAAGCCCCGGCATGCGCAAATCGACGATTGCGGCGTCGAACGTACCTTTTTCAAGGGCAGCCAACGCATGCGTGCCGTCTTCACAAATGACGGCTTCATGCCCCATTCGCCGCAGTTCAATGCGCATCACTTCGCGAATGGGCGATTCATCATCGACAAACAAGACGCGCAGCTTGTTCAGAGCGGAAGGACTCAACCACAACCTCCTTGACGCGAATCGGGGAACATCGTGTTCCAACTGCCGCAGGGCGTTCTGAAGGGCTGCAGGCTAGCAGAACCTGGCTTGCGAGTGAACAGCGAAAGCCGGCTTTTTTGAGGGCGCAGCACGAATTCGACGTAGCGGTGGGCGATGGTGCAGGCAGGTAGCCCGAGGGGGGATGGACGGCGGCGGCACGATCCAGATTTCCGCGTTCACGATGCCCGGATCGAAGAAGCAGCACGCCCTAGCTGCGGTCGCCTGGCCGCCGTCGCCTGCCATATCCTGCGGTGCAAATGTCAAATGCGGCGGCAGAATGCCATCAGGGCGCAACGCCCACGAGCACGAGCGGAACAGAAGGAACCCCGCGGCCCTCACGAATCAGGTTGTACAATTCGCCCTCGTAATACCCTGGCCCGGAACTCATTTCGGATTGCATCTGCTTCATCGGCAAGATTTCGACACCGACATCGATGACGTCACTAACGAAAAACGCTAAATGTTTCACAAACAGATCGAACGCTACAAATGCGTATTTTCCAAACTGCACCTCGACCGCAACGCGGTTTTTCACAAAGTCGGTTTGATTATATGAGAAGATTGGCGTGTGACCGGCCGCAAGGATTTCCTTGCGCTGATCGTTTTCATTCATTTGCAATGTACGACGGATCAGTTTTGCGTCATGTGTGACCCAATAGGAAACTCGGGATTCTTGCCAGCCAAATTCCTGAAAGCCAGTGCGAATTCTCTCATTCATTTCCTTTGGTGAATATAACTGCTTGCCGACCATGTTTCTTTCCTTTGAAACCTTCGTTTTGCACTGGCCTGCGTCCGTTGCAGTGATGACTCTTTTGATTTCCTTCCAAATGACGGGCTGATGAACCATCAGGAACTCAAGTCCGTTCAAATGCGAATAATACTCTGCGATTCGCATCAGTGGCCCCCACCGGGTTTATCGGGATCGTAGATCGGCTTGCCCATTTCCCGCGTGCGTAACGTGCCCGCGCGCAAGTCGTCGACGCGCTGCTGCGCGACGTCGACATATTCTTGCACGATGTCGCAGCCGTAGCCAACGCGATCATGCCTGAGCGCACCAATCACGGACGATCCAACCCCCATATACGGGTCAAATACCGCATCACCGGGGTTCGTCAGGGCCAGTACCAGCCGCTCCACAAGTTCTACGGGAAATTGGCAGGGATGAATCGTCTTTTCGACATGGTTCGACTTGACGTTTGGGATCTCCCATACGTCCGTCGGGTTTTTGCCCATCGGATTGCCCGACAATTCGCCGCGTTTCGGCCCCTTAAAGTGCTTTTTCCCGGGGTATTTTGACGGAACACGCACGGCGTCGAGGTTAAAAACGTAGTCGCCCGTTTTTGTAAACCACATGATCGCCTCGTGACGTCCGCTGAACCGCTTCGAACAATGCAGGCCGTGCCCGAATTGCCAAATGATGCGGTTTCGCAAGAATAATCCGTGCCGCTTGAATTCCGGATACAGCAGGATATCAAGCGGAAGAATCTCACCTCCTGCGACATGGTTACCCACCTGCCAGCAAATTGACCCCCGTGGGCTGAGCAACCGCACACATTCCGAAATCACTTGGCGTTGCCGACGAACGTAGTCCTCCATCTCGTGCCGGTGTTCATACGCCTTGCCGATATTGTATGGCGGCGATGTCACGATGAGCTGTATCGACTCGGCTTGCATTGATTGCATATAGGCCAGATTGTCAGAGCATGCCAAATGCACTTGCCGCACGTCGAACTGGGGAAACAGCGAAGCCTCGCTAGTTCGCCTGAGCATCTTTATTCCTTACGGGTTAACCACTTCGCCCGATTAAGCCACGACTGACTCAAAGATTTTAGCCAGTTCCAGAAACTGCCGCCAGCCGCACGATGCCGGTGTCAGGAGCACGCGTCCAAAAATCGCGTTCCGTCAGGCGTCGATCACCGCTTTGCGGGCCGTCGCGATTGATTCCACCAGGTTCGCGACGTGCCGCTCGTCGGCAAAGGGCGTCATGATGTACGCCTTGAGGGCGCAAATCGGCTCGTCGAAATCCGTTTCGCCGCTGCCCGTGGTCAACGCGACTGCGGCCCCGCCGCCCTGCCGGGCTGCGCGGTGCATGGCTTCGAATATGCGCCGATTGTAATCACTATACGCTTGAAACTGGCCGCGAAACGCAGGGTCATGCCGTTCCTTGTGCAGCGTGGCAGCGGCAGGAACACCCGCAGGATAAACGCGAAACAGCGTGACGGGACCAGCATTTTGGCTGTTCAAAAGGCATATCGCCGGATCCTGCGCCAAACGGTCGCGCAGAATTTGACTGACATGCACCAAGTGCCCCAAAATCGCCCTCCAGCCATTCTTGCCAAACCGCAACAGATTCGCGAGAGCCGCCAAGGGGCCGGCGCCGCCCCGGGTCGTTTCGAGCGTGAACAGGCCGGGGTGGTATTCGCCGGTTTGAAAGAGGTAGGGAATATCATCGCGATGGCGTGAAAGGCGGGTCAGGTCGGTTGCCAGCCGCGTCAGCAGCAAGCTCGAAGGCAGCGGTGTGAACCCGGTTTTATGAAAGTCGAGGCCCATCGAATCGGCCAGCCCCAGTCCCTGGAGTCGCGCGGCGATTTGCGACAGAGCACGCAGCGTTGCGCCTGAAAAACCCAGCGGGTTGTGTTCGAAGTCATAATCGGTGAAGACGCAAAACGCCCAGCCAAACACGGCATCGGCGTGCAAATGGGGCCGATAGTCGAGGTTGAATTCATCGACGAGACGCTCGCGAATTTCGAACAGCGCCGTCACATCATCGAGGCCAAATGCGTCGGTCGTACCGAGCGTGGCAACAATTGCCGCCAGCGGCAGCCCAGCCCGCAACACGTCGCGGCACTCGGTCTCCACGAGGCACGGTCGAATCTGGCGGCAGGCATCCGTGGGAACTCGCACGACCTGGTCTGTGCCGATTCCCAGCCAGGCTGCGGCAGTCTGGCAGGCATGGTGGGCCCGATCGGAACACACGATCGTGGCGGGTTGGCACAGCCCCGTGCGCATCGAACCCGGCAACGCCTTTTCGAGGCCCATCCGCAGGCCGTACAGAATCGTTCCGGAGCCACCAAACGTAAACAGACCGCTCGAAGTTTCGGGGTCATACCCGACAAGTGCGGCGGCCATCGCGGCCGCCTTAACCTCGGCCATCGCGGCCCCCGCCCCGCCCTCGTCACTGGCCAAGTTGGGGTTCATCAGCGCGGCCAACAGGTAGCCCAGAACGCCGGAATTGGTCGGTGGTGGAGCGAGGTTAGTCGCCCCCGCAGGATTCGCCGGGTGGAGCATGCCGGAAACATGCGCAATGAGCTGACGGGCGACCCGACTTGCCGGCTGAGGCTCATCGGCGATTCGCAAGCATCGGGCGGATGAGGGATCAAAGTCTGCCTGGGCCTGTACCAACGACGCGTTCGAGCGCGGCGCCTGAAACTCGGCGAACGCTTGCGCGACCGCCAGGCCCAGCCCGCCAAGGCCAGCCGAATCGCAGGCAAACGGGCTTGGAAATTCCTGCCGCAGTTCCGCCAGATAATCACGGTAATGACCGGCCATTTTCCGAGTGTGGCACATCACGCGCCACGGCTCAAGCCAAGGCGGTACCACTGCGGCTTGTCGCCTGCCCGTTCGTGGTTGCCGGGCCGGGCAGGATGCACTTTCCAACAAACCTGACGTAACCCCACCCGGGGCATTTGCCGTTTGGCAGGGTGGCCGCGTTGTGCGAATTGACGCCAGCGGGGGCGGGTGATACATTGATCGCCTGATCGGAGTCGGCAATTCGGGCTGGTTGCCGGTTTTCGCCGATCTTGAGCCAAGGTAAAACTTAAGGGAACGATGTCGATGGGTTCCGTGGAACGCACGCGTGAAATTCGCCGCCGCCGCTCGCGCAAAGTGAAGCTGCAAAAGTTGCGAACGTTATTCGACAAGGCCACGAATGAGGGCGAAAAGGCGATGATTTTGGCTCGGGCGCGCCGGGTCAGTCCGCTGGTTATGTTTGACGTAAAGGAAGACGAAGAATAATCGGGCGCGCGCCACATGACCTGCCAGCGACGCTGCATTGCCCTGCTGCAATTTTGACGTGGCCGGCGCAGGCTGGCGCGGCAAGTGCGCACCGCGACCGGCTGCCAATGGGCTTTGCCAAGTCCAAAAGCACAGAGTCTGTCAGCCCGGGCGACTGCCGCGAAAGCACTTTGCTCCGTTCCGGTGGCTCACCGTGCAGCGTTGCCAGTGGCCCTCAGTGCGGCGTTCGCGAGCCAACCCAGCAACGACATGTCTGGGAATCGGAGTTACGCCTCAGGCTTGGCCCGCGATGGGAGTTATTGCGGCTGCGTTCAAATTGACCTCGTTTCCGACCGAGCCAGCAGCCATTGGGCGGTGGCTGTTTTCGAAAGGCGACGATTGACTCGTTGTGCGCCCTGAAAGCTCATCCCGTAAATCGGGGGTTTTGCTGCAAACCTGCGGTTCGGCCTGCGATTTTTTTGGACAGTGCGGCAAAATTGACACGCTGGAGCTTGCCTGACGGGGTGAATATCATGTATCAGCACAAGTTTGGTGCTGCGGTACCCGCCAGCCAGTGCACCGTCTCAGTAACCGCGTGCGGGCTTTAATAAACGGAAACCGGCAGTTTGAATTATGGATGCGTGGCAAGTCTGGCTCGAACCGCTCATCAAAATCGCGATCGTGATTGGCGCTTTGCAGGGTGCGGTCGCTTACCTGATTCTGGTTGAACGGAAAGCCGCGGCATACATCCAGGATCGCCTCGGTCCGAACCGGGTTGGCCCGTGGGGTCTGCTGCAGCCGATTGCCGATGGCGCAAAATTTCTCTTAAAAGAAGAAATTATTCCGGCGGGCGCCGACAAGGTGCTGTTTTTGCTGGCGCCGGTTTCGATTCTGGCGACGGCAACAGTGGCGTTCGCCACGATTCCCTTCGGTTATTTTGTACCTTGGCCGGGCGCCAGGCCAATCGAGTTGACGATCGCGCCGGGCCTTGACATCGGGCTGCTGTTTGTATTTGCCGTAGGCAGCCTCGGTGTTTACGGCGTCGTTTTGGGCGGGTGGGCGTCAAACAGCAAGTACAGCCTGTTGGGGGGGCTGCGGTCGAGCGCCCAACTGGTGAGCTATGAAATTCCACTGGGCTTGTCGGTGATTGGCGTGATGTTGCTCAGCGGGTCGATGCGCATGGAAACGATCATGACGGCCCAGGCGCAATCAGGGTGGTGGTGGATCGCGTTGCAACCGTTGGGGTTCGCAGTGTTTATGGTCAGCGGTTGTGCCGAGAGCGCTCGGCTGCCATTTGACCTCCCTGAATGCGAGCAGGAACTGGTTGGCGGGTATCACACCGAATACACTGCGATGAAGTTTGGCATGTTCGCCCTGGCCGAATATCAGCACCTGATCACGGTCGCGTTCCTGTCGGTGATCCTGTATTTCGGCGGTTGGCACGTCTGGGGGCTGGCGCCGTTTACCGAAGGAAATCAGGTTGGGCTGATCGGGGCAGCGGTTCGTGTGGCGGTGCTCGCAATCAAGGTGCTGCTGATGATTCTGCTCTTCATGTGGATCCGCTGGAGCTGGCCGCGATTTCGCTATGACCAGTTGATGACCGTCGCCTGGAAAGTCATGATTCCGCTGGGGCTGCTGAACCTTGTGGTGAGCGCCGTGGCCCAGGAGTTTCTGGCCCCGAACGACTACATGACGCGGTGTGTGCTGGCGTGGCTGGCAGTGGGCGGGTGCGTGCTGTACGCCGCCCTGTTCAGCAACGTCGCCGCCCCCGAGCCCAAGCGCCCGCAAGCTTCGCCCCAGGCCTGATTTTTTCAGGAGAAGTTCTTGAAACCAGACGATCGAAATATCAAGTGGGTTGTTGAGCCGCAACTGGGTTTGGCAGGCCGGATGTACCTGACCCCGTTCATTGACGGGCTGACAACCACCGCGCGGCACTTTTTCAGCACCGTCGCCGGGGGCCAGATGACGCGGCAGTTTCCTGAAGAGCGACCCGAGTTCGGCAACCCGCTGATTTATCGGGGCGTGCACCGACTCAACAAGGATGAACAGGGCCGCGTCAAATGCGTCGCCTGTTTTCTGTGCGCGACGGCTTGCCCGGCGCACTGCATCGACATCATCGGCGCCGAAGCCCCCTGGAATGACCGCGAAAAATACCCCCTCAGTTTTGTGATCGACGAACTGCGGTGCATTTATTGCGGCATGTGCGAAGAAGCCTGTCCGGTCGATGCGGTTGAACTGACAACGCTATTCGATCTCACCGGGGCCAGTCGGGAAGAAATGATTTTCGACAAGGAAAAACTGCTGTCGGTGTACGACCAGACAATCGCGCAAGAGCCGATGCGCAGCCGCGGCGGCTCGGGCGCGTTCCCCCGAATGCCTGCGAAAGGGGCGTAATCGATGCACCCGCACGAAATCCTCATGGCAGCGTTGGGGCAATGCCTGGCGGCGTTTACAGGTGAAATGCACGCTGGGCTCGCCCCGCTGTTTGCGTGGGCTGGCGGCGCAGGCTTGGGCGGCGACCCTGGCCTGCGCGACCGCCTGCTCGGCGTAGTACTCAATCGCGACGTTTTCGGGTACATTGTTCGAACCTTTCTGATTCTGTTGCCCGCGGGGCTCGGCGTGTACCTCATGCTCCCGCGCGGGTTGCCATCGAAGCAGCCGCAATATCGGCGCGTCGGCGCAGCGCTGGCGGCGTTTTCACTGGTATTGATCTGTGTGTGGCCCGTCTCTGAAAAGATTTCGGGCGGGGCGCCGCGAACTGTGTTGTGGCTGCTGTCGGGTTGGGGGGGCAGTGCCGAGTTTTATCTGCTGGGGATCGTAAGCCTGGCGTCAGCCGTGCTGACGATTACCAGCCGCAACCCGGTTTATTCGGCACTCTGGTTTTCGCTGGTGCTGCTCGCCAATGCCGGCTTATACCTGATTCAGCACGCCGAGTTTCTGGCCGCTGCCACCGCCATCGTTTACGCCGGAGCCATTCTCGTGACGTTTCTGTTCGTGCTCATGCTGGCACAGCCCCAGGGAGCGGCTTCGTACGACCGGGTAAGCCGCGAGCCGTTTCTGGCATGCCTGACTGGTTTATTGCTTGCCGGCGTATTGCTGGGAACGATTCATTACTCGACGTCAGTCGAAGCGATTCCGAACGCGGCCAAGCAATCTGTGCGGCCGACAGCCGCGCTGGCCCGCACGCAGATGACGACTGCCCGCGAAACCAGCGCGCTCGTCGATTATGCCCAGCCGCACGTCGCAAATCTCGGAAAGTCACTGTTTCAGGAACATTTCGTCAGCATTGAAATCGTCGGCGTGCTGTTGCTGGCTGCCGTCGTCGGCGCCATGCTGATTGCAGGCCATACTTCTGAGTCGCCGCGCTGACGAAGCCCCGGCTCGATGCACGTTGTGTAAAGGTTTTTCGGATGTCGAACAGTGCCGTGGCGTTGAACAACTATCTCATCGTGGGGGGCCTGCTCTTCACGCTGGGGCTGGTTGGCTTTTTGAGCCGCCGCAACCTGATTGTCATGTTCCTCTGTGCCGAAATGATGTTGCAGGGGGTGTCGGTGACATTGGTGGGTTTCAGCGGATATCACTCGACCTGGTCCGGGCAGATATTTGCCGTGTTCAGCTTGGCGGTCGCCGCGGCCGAAGCCGCCGTGGCCATGGCCCTGATCGTGGTGCTGTTCCATCGTGGCGATTCGCTCGATGTTTCGCTGTGGCAGGATCTGCACGAACCCGATCAACCCACACTCGTCGATGAACAGATCGTCGATGAACCCGTGCCCGAGCCACAATGGCCGCATCTGGCCGTGGCCGGCCCGCTGCCGACACATCCACAACCGCTGACTGCCACGCATCGCCAACTCGATTCGACGGAGGTGGGCCGTGGTTAACGCGCTGATTTGCCTGATTCCGTTGTGCCCGCTGATTGCGTGTCTGACCACGGCCGTGCTGGGTGCCCGCGTGCTGCGCGAGCGGAGCCACTGGCCGACAATTGCCGGATGTGGCTTGGCGGCGGCCTGCTCGCTGGCGTTGTTGGTGTGCGTGGCACGCAGCCCCGAACCGCACCGGTACACTGCGACGCTGTACCAATGGGTGAAAATTGACACGGTCGAAGCCGGTGCGGCGGGCATGGCCGCGTTGCCCGACGAGGGCGACAGGCCACAGTCCTCCGTCAGTTACAAATCGGGACCTGATCTGGAAATCTCGATTGCGCTGCGGGCCGATTCACTGGCGGCAACGATGCTCGCAATGTTGACGTTTGTCAGCACTTGCGTGGCGGTTTATTCCGCCGGGTACATGCATGGCGAGCGCGGCTATTGGCGATTCTTTGCGTTCGTCTCTCTGTTCGTGTTTTCGATGATTATGCTCGTCCTTTCGGCGAATTTCCTGCAATTGTACATGTTCTGGGAAGCGGTCGGCTTGTGCAGCTACCTGTTGATCGGCTTCTGGTATGAGAAGCCGGCGGCCGTTGCAGCCAGCAAAAAAGCGTTTCTCGTCAACCGGATCGGCGACTTCGGCTTTGCGATCGGCGTGTTCTTGATCTGGACAACCTTCGGCACGCTGACGTTTGACGCGGTGCTTTCTCCCCAGCGAATCGCCCAGATGAACCCGGGGCTGATCACACTCATTTGCCTGTGCCTGTTTACCGGGGCGATTGGCAAGAGTGCACAATTTCCGCTGCACGTGTGGTTACCCGATGCCATGGAAGGCCCCACGCCTGTCAGCGCCCTGATTCACGCGGCAACGATGGTGACGGCCGGCGTGTACATGGTGGCTCGCTGCACACCGTTGTTTCGCGCCGCCCCCGACGCCCAGGTGTTCGTGGCATTCATCGGCGGGTTTACAGCGCTGCTGGCGGCGTTGATTGCGCTGACCCAGTACGACCTGAAACGGGTTCTGGCCTACTCGACCGTCAGCCAACTCGGGTATATGTTTCTGGGGTTGGGCGCGGGGTCGAGCCTGGGAACGTCAGGCGCCATGTTTCACCTGGTAACGCACGCGTTTTTCAAAGCCCTGTTGTTCCTGGGGGCCGGCAGCGTCATGCATGCGATGGGCGGGGTGATCGACATGCGCGAGTTCGGTGGTTTGCGGCGGATCATGCCGCAAACCTTCAAAACGTTTTTGATCGGCTCGCTGGCCCTGGCCGGTTTGCCACCCCTATCAGGGTTCTGGAGCAAAGACACGATTCTTTCTGCCGCGTGGGAGGCGGGCCACGCCGAAACGCACCTCGCAGCCACGAATGCAATCGAGGCAGCGCCAGCGATGCAGGGTGCTCAAACCCGGGCAAATGTTGCGGCGGAATCCGAACAGACCGCCACAAAGATCCGGTTGTTCGGCGCCGAACATGCCACGATTTACCGGCTGCTGTTCTGGATGGGTTCGTTTACCGCGTTGCTCACGGCGTTTTACACATTCCGGGCTTTTTTCCTGACGTTTTACGGGCCGGAAAAGATTCCGCACGAGGCGGGACACCATGCCCATGAATCGCCATCGGTCATGTGCATGCCGCTGTGGGTGCTGTCGATCGGTGCCGCGTTTCTGGGTTTGGCGCTCGGGCATTTGACGGGTTTTTTCGACGGCTACCTCGAAATGACTCTACCTGGCGAAGGATTGCACCACGCCACGAACTGGTTCGTCGTCGGGTTGAGCACCGTGGTCGTGTTCGCTGGCATAGGCGCGGCGTGGTTCATGTACCACGAACCGAATGACCTGCCGGCACGGGTCGTGGCGTTGGCCGGTCCGCTGGCCCGACTGAGCCTGAACAAGTTCTATCTCGACCAGGTGTTTTTCTTTATGTTCGTGTTGCCGTTACGGGCCGCATCGCAACTCAGCCGCTTTTTCGACTGGTTCGTCATCGACGGCATGGGGGTTGGCGGCGTCAGTCGGTTGCCTGCGTGGCTGTTTGGCAAGTCGGCACGGCCCATGCAAAATGGAATGGTTCAGTTTTATGCGTTGTCGATGACGCTGGCCACGGCGGTGTTGCTGGCGGCCTTGCTCTGGCGTCAAGGGTAATTGCGGGATGCAGAATCAATTTCACATATTGTTGCTCATGATTGCCTTGCCCCTGATGGGGGCCGCGCTCGTCATGCTCATTGCACGCACCGGCATCGAGCATGTGCGGCGGATGGTCTTCACGAATGTCGTGTTGTCATTCGTGCTGGCCATGATCATGGTCCTGAATTACGCCCCCCAGCTCAAAGACGCCCAGAACCAACCACATTTGACGCAAATGCAGTCGGAATTCCGGTGGTTGGGAACGGTCGCCCCGGGGGGTGACATCATCGGCCCGGATATCCGGTTCGCTGTCGGCGTCGATGGAATCAGCCTGTGGCTCGTGGCCTTGACTTCGCTCTTGATGATTCCCGCGGTGCTCGTAAGCTGGGAGGCAATTCAAGATCGCCCGGCGGTCTTTTACGCATTGATGCTGATGCTGCAAGCCGGCCTGGTGGGGGTATTCACCGCGCAGGACGTGATTCTGTTTTACATGTTCTTCGAATTCACGCTGATTCCCCTGTTTTTCATGATCGGCGTCTGGGGTGGGCACGATCGGCGGTGGGCCGCCCGGAAGTTCTTCATCTACACTTTTGCCGGAAGCGTGCTGACGTTTCTGGGCCTGTTGTTCATTGTGCTGTCGCACTCATGGATGGCTGATGAAGCGCTGGAGGCGCCGCAGGCGGCTGTCGCGCAAGGGCCGCAAACCGGGGCGGCTGCGGCACGCCACCAGCATATGACATTTTCTATCGAACGTCTGACGCGAGAAATTCCCGAACTGGTGGCAACCAGCCCGGCGTCGAGTGCCTACTGGTTGCGCGTCAGCCCGTGGATTTTCGCGGCGTTATTCGCGGGGTTTGCCATCAAGGTGCCATTGTTTCCGTTCCACACCTGGCTGCCGCTGGCCCACGTCGAGGCGCCCACGGCGGGCAGCGTGTTGCTGGCGGGCGTGCTGCTCAAGATCGGGTCCTACGGCTTTTTGCGGTTTGCCTTGCCGCTGACCCCCGAAGCCTGCTGGATCTGGTTCGACGTGATCGCCGTGCTTTCAGTAGTTGGCATCATCTACGGCGCGCTCTTGGCACTGGCGCAAGACGACATCAAGAAACTCGTCGCGTATTCTTCGGTCAGCCACATGGGGTTTTGCATGCTCGGGCTGTTTTCGCTGAACGCAGTCGGAATCAGTGGCGGGCTGTTGCAAATGCTGAACCACGGCCTGTCGACCGGAGCGCTGTTTGCCATCGTGGGCATGCTTTACGAACGTTACCATACACGCGACATCGAAGCATTTGGCGGCTTGACGCGCAAGTTTCCCGTTATGAGTTTCTGCCTGCTCGTGGTCGTGTTTTCGAGCATCGGGTTGCCGGGGCTGAACGGATTTACCGGCGAAGTCCTGTCGATCATGGGCATGTTCAGCATCCACCGCGGGTACGCCGTGTTCGGGTTGTCGGGTATCATCGTCGGCGCCTGGTACCTGTTATGGCTCGTGCAGCGCACCTTTTTCGGCCCCCTGCGCGAACCGCTGGCCGAGGGCGATAGGCGAAACAGCACGGCCCATGGTGGGGTGGTTCACGCGGGCGGGCATGCCGTGATCCACGATCTGAATTTCCGCGAGGTGTGTGCCTTAGCCCCGCTGCTGGTGCTGTTCGTCGTCATCGGGCTGTTTCCACAATACTTTTTGAACCGCATGGAACCGTCGGTCGCCAGAATCGTGCGCGGCCTCGAAAATCGGCGGCCCGATGGCGTGCATCTCAGTGCACGGCCGCTCGCCGACCGAACCGGGGTCGGCCGACTCGCCCGCCATGGCGCGGCAGTTGGGCCCTCCCGGCCGTTTCCTGAAACCGCATCGGAACGCACACCGTGACGCAAACCTTTACCATTCTGCTGCCGCAAACCATGTTGGCCGCGTGTGCGTGCCTCCTGATTCTGGGTAGCGCTTTTTCAGTTCGCCCCCGGCGGTGGGGCGGGCTGGCGCTGGCGGCGGTAGCGGCCTCGGCTTTGTGCCTGGCGTATGTATCGTCGTTCTCGGCTGACGATTGGGCGCCGGACGCGGCTTCGAGCGTGCTGGTCGATTCGATCTCGATCGGCTACCAATGGATGTGCCTGGGGCTGGCTGCGTTGTTTGTGCTGCTGTCGCACGAACAAGCCGCGACAAAAACGTCGGCCGAATTCTATGCCCTGTTGCTGTTCATGTTTTCGGGCATGATGCTCGTCGGCTCGGCGAATGAGCTGATTCTGATTTTTCTGAGTCTCGAACTGATCAGCGTGCCCAC
Source organism: Planctomycetota bacterium (assembly GCA_021781115.1). Taxonomy (GTDB): domain Bacteria; phylum Planctomycetota; class Planctomycetia; order Planctomycetales; family Planctomycetaceae; genus JAJXXL01. The sequence continues at coordinate 7,363 of JAJXXL010000031.1, read as the reverse complement.
GTATGTTTTGTTGTATCTGGGGCGACGCGACCCGCGCTCGCAGGAAGCGGCGCTCAAATATTTTCTACTCAGCGTCCTCTCCGCTGCCGTGCTGCTGTACGGTTTCAGCCTGTTGTACGGCTTGGCGGGAACCACGAATCTCGACGTGATTCGCAACATTTTGGCCGAAACCTATTCAAAGTCTGATTCGGCGCAGGTCGCGGCGGGTGGCTCGGTGCTGGGGATGGTGGCGCTGGTGCTGATTTTTGCCGGATTAGGGTTCAAGGTGGCTGCCGTACCATTTCACTTTTACGCGCCAGACGTATACCAGGGAACTTCAGCATACAACGCGGGGCTCCTGGCAATCATTCCCAAAGCCGCCGGGCTGGTTGCACTGATTCGCGTGGCTTCAGAAACGATGGTGGGGTTCGAAACCTCGGGCGAACGCGTGGCCCTGATCCTGGCGGGCATCACGATGACCGGCGGTAACTGCCTGGGCCTGCTTCAATCGAACATTCGGCGAATGCTGGCGTATTCGAGCATCGCCCACGCCGGTTATATGCTGATCGGCGTCGCCGTTGGATTTTGGGATTCCTGGAATGGCGACCTGAGCCTTGACGCTGCCGGGGGTTTGCCTGGCGGCGTGGGCGCGAGCCTGCTGTACTTGTTCACGTACAGCCTGGCAACCGTGGGGCTGTTTGGCGTGCTGGTCTATCTGGCCCGCCCGGGCGGCCGACAAATCGAACATATCGACGACTTGACGGGGTTGGTGCGAACGCACCCGGTTATGGCGACCTGCGCCGCGTTGTTTCTGTTCAGCCTGGCGGGCGTGCCGCCACTACCTGGTTTTTGGGGCAAACTCGCGGTGTTTGCCAGTGCGCTGAGCGTGCGGGGTGAATCGCCGGGCCTGTTCGTCGAGATGCACTCGGGGTTCATGATTCTGGCGGTCGTCGGGGTTTTGAACGCTGCCGTGGGGGCGGTTTACTATTTGCGCGTGGTCGCCCTGATGTTTCTCAATGACCCGGTGTCGTCGCCACAGCCCTCTGGAGGAAAACCGGCGTTCGCGGCAGTTTGCTGTTCAGCCGTTTTGCTGATGGGCGTCGGAATTTTTCCGACTCCACTTTTCACGTATTTGAATCGGGGCGTTTCTCAAATCGCGCCGGCGACTGTCCGCTCGCCGGCAGGAACTCTCGAGCCCAGGCCCGCCGCGATTCACGGACACTCCGTAATTGCGGTTCAAACGCAGCATGATCGATGATCGAACAACAACCTCATGACCCGCAACGACAAGCCCGCGAGCAGGTCGCGCAAATCGTTCGAGAAATCGAAGCGCTGACCGACGCGGGCGGCCCGCCTGAAACCTATTTTCCGGCATTTCTGAGCCGGCTGGTCGCAGTGCTGGGCGCCGAGGCCGGCGCCGTGTGGCTGCGCGACCCGAACCGCCGACTGGGCCTGGCCTGCGAAGTGAACCTGGCTGGCACCGGCTTTCATGAACAGCCTGATGCCCGCCCGCGAAACGATCGCATTCTCGCGCACATGCTCGACAAGGGCGAAGCCCGCATTCTGGCTGCCGATGAAGAACACGAACTGGTGGCCCCCACGCGGCACGTGCTGTTGCTCGCCGCGCTGCAACGTTCGAAAGAATGCGTGGGCGTTGTCGAAATCTTCCAGCGCCCCGATTCTCCGCGCGACGCCCGGCCGGGCTACCTGCAATTCATGGAGCAAATGTGCGGCCACGCCTCACGGTACTTGCAGGAACAAGACGCCGCCCGCACCCAAACCACACCGGCCGAGTTCTGGAAGCAGTTCGAACGGTTCCTGCTGCAAATGCAGCGCAGCCTCGACTCAAACGAAGTCTCGGCGACAGCCGCAAACGACGGCCGACAACTGATCCAGTGTGATCGCACCAGCATCGCCATTCGCCGCGGCGGGCGGACCACGATTTCCGCTATGAGCGGCGCCGATGCAGTCAATCGCCGCGCCAACCTCGTGCGATCGATGGAAAAAATGGCCGACCGCGTGATTGCCGCTGGCGAGCCGCTGCTGTTCACCGGGCAGCTTGAACAATTGCCGCCGCAAATCGAACAACCGCTGGCCGACTATGTCCATGAAAGCGGGTCGCGGCTGGTGCATATCGTGCCGCTGTTCGAATCGGAGCCGCTGATTAAGCCGCCCCGCGACGACGGGAAACCTGAAACCGCCCAGTCGAACCACGCCAACCGCAACCCGATCGGCGCCCTGATCGTCGAGCAGGTTTCAGAAAGCCGGCCTCGGCCCGGGCTGAAGGACCGCTCGGCACTCGTCGCCGAGCACACGGCCGCCGCGCTGCACAACGCGCTGACTCACGAACGGTTGTTCCTGCTTCCCGTGTGGCGCTACCTGGGGCGTATTTTTGAAAGAGTGCGCGGGCGGATGCTGCACAAGGTGCTGGCCGTGGTTGCCCTGCTGTTGGCGGTGACGGCGGCACTGATTGTCGTTCCTTGGGAATACCGCGTCGAAGGCAAGGGCCGGCTGATGCCGGTGATCCAGCGCGACGTATTCGCTTCGTGGGATGGCGAAGTGGTCGACATCCTGGTGAACAGCGGCGACCATGTCCAACCCGATCAACCGCTGATCCGGTTGCGTAATGACGAGTTGCAAGCCAAGCTGCTCGCCGCGCGCAACGACCTGAACGTCAAACAACAACTTCTGTTTGCTTATCAGGCCCAACTCGACGAGGCCGTGAAAAAGGCGGCTCGCAACGATGAAATCGAGTTGCAAGGAAAAATCTCGCAGACGCGCATTGAAATCGCCGGCGCCCAGGAACAGGCCAAGGTACTCGAAGAACAGTCAGCGCAACTGGTGCTGCGGTCGCCGATCGCTGGCGTCGTAGCAACGTTTCAGGTCCAGCAGACTTTGAAAAACCGTCCTGTACAACGCGGCGAAGTGCTGCTCGAAGTCATGGACGAAACCGGTGACTGGCAACTCGAACTGGAAATTCCCGAAGATCGCATGGGGCATGTGCTGCGTCGGCAGCAAGCGCTCCAAACCCATGAACTGCCAGTCGAATTCCTGCTGGCCACCTCCACCGAGGAAACATATCACGGCCGGCCGAAAGAATCGGCCACCCGATCGGCTCTCGCCGAAGGCGAGGGCAGCGTGGTTGAAGTGCACGCATCAATCGACCCGAATGACATGCCCAAGCTCAAAGACAATTTGCGAATCGGCGCTGACGTGCGCGCAAAAGTCGGCTGCGGCAATCGCGCGCTGGGCTATGTCCTGTTTGGCGATGTCGTTGAATTCATTCAAAAACGCGTCATGTTGTGGTAGGCACCGGGCGAACCCGCGATTCTTACCACGACCGACAGCCAGACGCCGCCCGTCAAGAGTGGGGCGCCGCCAGCAATCGAATGCTCGCGGCCGCACGCAACCGACTGTTCGGCCCCAGTGCGTTAGAGAACTTGGGCGTCAGAGATCCGGCCCGTTTTGCCAGTCTTCGATCATTTGCATCAGGCGGTCGCGCTCTTCGAAGTTGGCCCAAACCGATTCGCCTCCTTCGAGCGCCACCTCGTGCATGCCCTCACATTGGCATTCGGCGTCGCCGCAAAAATGCGGCGTCGCCGCAATCCACAAGACCCGGTACAGCGGCACTTGCTTGTCGTCAATGCGGCAAAAGATACTCAACAGACCGTGTCTCCGCAAAAGGCCGGTGGAATGACCGATTTCGCCAACGAGGGCGATCTCGGTACGAGTCACCGACCGGCATCGTGAATTGGTTCAGGTTCGGCAGGAGCAGCATCGTCATTCTGCGAGATTTCCTCGCGAAATTCAACTGAGCCCGTGCGTGCAAGCCGCTCGTCAAGCGCTTCCCGAAAGGCAGAGCTCGCCCATGTCGCCCGGCGCTGTTGAAACTCGGCATGTGCTCGCGTCGCCTGTTTCGCAACGGCGCTCAGCGCCGCGTCAATTCCGCGCCGCAACCATTGACGTCGTAACTGTCGCCGCCGCGTCCACCGGCCGGGCGCGGCCTTCAGGCATTGTCGGCGCATGTGGTGCAGCAGATTGCCCATCGCGATGGCATCATGGTACGCGCCCAAGACATCCTGCAGTTCCTGAAGTTGGGGGTATACCTCTTCGCGGAATTGTTCATGCACAACTCCGGCCACCGTTTCGAGCGTGTACCGGGCCGTTTTGCACCTGATTCGTAACTCGTGCAGCCGCCTTGCGGTTTGCTTGCGCCGCGTCACCCGCCGCCAGAGGCGATCGAAGCTCTGCCTCACGGCTCGCAACCCAAGGGCGCCAAACGTGTCGCCGCAGGTTGTACTATACGCGGCGGCGGCAGCCATTTCACCAGCGGCCGCGCGGGCCAACCGCTGGCAGGGGGCGTGCAGTTTGCACAACTTTTTGCCGAGCCTGCGGCGGGCTCTTCGCCGCTCGACAGCAATCTTCCAGCATAAGACCGCCAGCCCGATGGCATTTCGTGGCGAGGCGCGAATGATCAGCGATTTCAACAATTCCAGCCGCACGTCGTGATCGCGCACGCCGCCACAGGCTTTGCGAATTTGTGCGACGGCGCTGAACAGATCGTGAAACGTGTCGCCTGGCAATCGATCGGAAAACGCATCGCCAATGGCTTCGATTCGCCGGGCGGCAATACGAAGCCGGTGCACCATCTCGGCGTCGTCCTTGCCCTGCGTGGCACCGACACGGGCCATGAAATGCGTGAAGGCCCGCCACCGCTGGCTGAAGATAAGTTCGATTGCGCTGGCTGCTGGCGTTTCGGACGCAACGCCGATCACCCATTTCTCGAGAAAAGCTGTAGGCGCCTCGGCGGCGAACGAAGAACTGGTCCAGGGCGACGCCTCAACCGGCCGGTTGTGACAGGACTTCGACGCCGGGGCTGCGTTGTGCGAGTCGCTCGGTTTCATAATGATCCGAACCGTAATCCGTTTCGGGCTGATACTGCGCCTGATGATGAGCATAACCGAACTTGCGCTCAGCATTCCACCTCAAAGCGGCAGCCGACTTCAAGACGCGGCGCATGCGCCAATCGCGAACCGGGGTTGCAAGGTGTGCCGCGGGTGGCGCCGAATCGCCACGGGAGGGTACGGCGGAGTCATCACATTCCGGGCTGACAGAGCTCGGCGGCGCCTCGACGCACTCTGGCAGATCAGAATGCTTACGGGCGATAACCAATTCACCGCGCACAATGCGCACGTCGGGCGGTGCCTGAATTCCAATGCGCACGTTCCTGGGGCCAGTCTCAATGATCTTGATTTCGATATTGTCGCCGATCTGGATCGAATCGTAGCGTTTGCGCGTAAGCACCAACATGGCACCATCTCCTGGGCTGACTTTTTTGGGGGGTGAGAGATCAAATCGCAGCGACCGGGCATTTCCGCGAAAACCGTGCCATGTCGTGTCAGCAATTCCGCGATTTTCTGTAACACTAACGCAGGCGATGCATTGGGGCGAGACACCAGAAACACCACGGCCCCGCGGTCAAAGCCGGGCTGCGTTGTATGGCCAATGCGACGTGTAGAACTTACAACCCCGCGCCGCCCCCAGCCCTGCATGACTGATGCCGGGTCAAGCGCCCGATGAATTGCCACAACAGTTTTGTGGCGTTTTATGTTATGGTCAGTTCCGACGCGATTTCCGAGGCCGCCGCACGTTGTAACGGCGGGTTTGGGTTTGGCCGAAATTCATCGCCGTTCCAACCAAGATCGTCACTCGTTCAAAATCGCCATCGAAGGGACTTCAACGCGGGCCATCAGCCGCACAAGTTCAATCGTCGATTCGACCGCCATTTTGCTGAGAATCCGGGCCCGGTGGTTTTCGACCGTTCGCAGGCTTAACCGCAATTGATCGGCGATATTGCGGTTGGTGAGTCCCGCCAAGATCAAGCGGCAGATTTCACGTTCGCGGCGGGTCAGTTGCCCAAAACCTATCTCCGTTTGGTACCGTCGACCGTGTGATTGCTGGCGGGTGGCGACGTGGGTCAGGGCGTCACGCACACGATTTAACAACGCTTGCGGCTCGCAGGGCTTTTCCAAAAAATCGAACGCGCCGGCCTTGATTGCCTCGACGGCCTGCCGAATTGTGCCAAATGCCGTCACAAAGATTATCAGCGGCGGGTACTCGTCGGCGACAAGTTCGGCCTGCAGTTCCAACCCCGGTTTATCAGGCAAATGCAGTTCCAGCAGCAGGCAAATGGCCCCCCCATGCTGCCTGTAGCGGGTAAATTCGCCTGCCGAGGCGAACGATTCGACCGAGTACCCTGACGACGCAAGTAGCGAATGCAGCGCCGTGCGAAACTCGTGATCGGCGTCGACGATTGCAATGATCGGAGACAGCGGCGGGGAGTCGCTGATTTTCGATTGACGGGCGACCATGCCAGAAGCTCATTGCGACCAATGCAAGGCTCAAAAAACGGCCGCCGGAAGCGGGAGTGCCCCACGTCCCCCGCTCCGACGGCCGCAACATCACGAAAAGCTTGATTTCCGATCTGAATTTGCGGAGAATCGCGGAGCCGAAACGCGGCGATTTGGCGTGCGCCTGATTCGTCTCCCCTCAATAGCCGACATTGTGATCGATCTTCCTGAAAAATTTGAGAATTTGAAGAAAAACTGGTATAATGACGCGCTCGTGCCCAACGGAAAAAGGGTGCGCCGCCGGTTGACGCTGCCGATCTTGACCGCCCCGCCGGTTGTACCGAGCGAATGCCGGTCGATGACGCGCCCCCCGTGAGGAATGCCGGAATGACGCACGGGAAGCCCGAGTGGCCCTCGACAATGCCCAGCCTGCTGCTCAAGATTCGTGAGTTGCACAATCACCCGGCCTGGCAGGCGTTTGTGGAGATTTACCACCCGCTGATCTTCTCATTTTGCCGCCGCCGCGGTTTGCAGGACGCAGACGCATTCGACGTAACGCAGGAGGTCTTCAGCAAGGTCAGCCAGGGCATTGGTTCATTTTGTTATGAGCCGCACAAGGGTAAGTTCCGCAACTGGCTAGGCACAATTACTCGGCACGAGATTTCGAACTTTATCCAGCGCGATGATCGGCAGCGCGGCAGCGCGATCCAGGTGCAATCGCTAGAAACGCTGGTCGGCGTCCCCGGCGAAGTCGACGCGGAATGGGTCGAACAGTTCAATACCTACGTTCACGACACCGCCGTGTTGCGGATCCGGCCCGAATTTGACCACGACCAGTGGCAAGTATTTGTACTGGGGTGGCTGGAAGACAAGCCGAGCGGGCAGGTGGCTGACGCCATGAACCGAGACGTTCAATGGGTGTATAAAACGAAGAATCTCGTTCTGGCGCGCCTGAAGCAGGAGATCGAATTCCTGACCGCCGACATCGCACGATGCTCGATGTAATTTGACGACGGGCAAAAGCGCGGGCCGGT
>JAJXXL010000551.1 GCA_021781115.1 Planctomycetota bacterium | reverse complement strand
TAAAAAGATTGCCCTCGAGTTGTATCAGCCGTTCATCATCCGCCGGCTGAAGGAACTGGGCCATGCCGATACGATCAAAAGCGCCAAGCGCATGCTCGAGCGCAAAGACGACGAAGTGTGGGATATTCTCGACGAGGTCATCACCAACCACCCCGTGTTGCTCAACCGGGCGCCCACGCTGCACCGCATGGGCATTCAGGCGTTTGAACCGACGCTCATCGAGGGCCACGCGATCAAGATTCACCCCCTGGTCTGCAAGGGGTTCAATGCCGACTTCGACGGCGACCAGATGGCCGTGCACTTGCCGCTTTCCATCGAGGCCCAGGTCGAAGCCACCACACTGATGATGTCGACCAACAATATCTTCAGCCCCGCCAACGGCGCGCCGATTATCAGCCCGTCGCAGGACATCGTCATGGGTTGCTACTACCTGACGCTGTCGCGCCCGGGGCGGCCCGGTGAAGGCATGGTGTTTTCGAACACCGCCGAAGTGCACCTGGCGTTTGCCCAGGGCAAGGTGGCGACTCACACCCGCATCAAGGTGCGGTTGCCCCGCGACAAGCGGCTCAAGGGCGACGGCGCCGATGTCTACCGGCCCGGCCAGCTCGTGCAAACCAACGTGGGCCGCGTGATGTTCAACGACATCGTGCCGCCCAGCATGGCATTTTACAACCTCACCATGCGCAACAAGGATCTGGCCAACGTCATTTCGGACTCGTACCTCGAACTCGGCCGCCGTGAAACGATCTCCCTGCTCGACCGCATGAAGGAAATCGGGTTTCAGGTTTCGACCCGCAGCGGGCTGTCTTTCGGAACCAGCGACCTCAAGACGCCCCCCAACAAGGAAAAGGTCATCACCGAGGCCGAAAAAGCGGTGTTGCACAAGCAGCGCCTGTTTGATCGCGGCGTGATTACCGACCAGGAACGCTACAACCAGGTGCTCGAAACGTGGACTCACGCCCGCGAGCAGATCACCGTGGCCATGATGTCGGAACTGGAGCACGACACCCGCGACGAAGGCGCCTACGTCAACCCGATCTTTCTCATGGCGAATTCCGGTGCACGCGGCGGCGTCGAGCAGATTCGCCAGTTGGCGGGCATGCGCGGGCTGATGGCCAAGCCGAACGGCGAGATCATCGAAACGCCGATCAAGGCCAACTTCCGCGAAGGTTTGTCGGTGCTCGAATACTTCAGTTCGACGCACGGCGCCCGCAAGGGGCTGGCCGACACCGCGCTGAAAACGGCCGATAGCGGCTACCTGACCCGCAAGCTCGCCGACATCGCCCAGAACATGGTCATTACCTCCTACGATTGCGGCACGACGCAGGGCATTACCCGCGGCGTCGTGTACCGCGGTGAAAAGGTCGAAGTCAGCCTGGCCGACGCCATTCGCGGCCGCGTCAGCCGCACGAACATCGTGAACCCGATTACCGACGAGGTCATCGTTCGCGACGGCGAGTTGATCACGATTGATGTGGCCCGCAAGATCGAATCGCTGGGCCTCGAACGCATCCAGGTGCGCAGCCCCATGACGTGCGAAGCGGCACTCGGCATGTGCCGGCTGTGCTACGGTATGGACCTTTCGACCGGTGCGCTGGTCGAAGAGGGCATGGCCGTCGGGATCATCGCCGCGCAGAGCATTGGCGAGCCGGGAACACAGCTCACAATGCGCACGTTTCACATTGGCGGCATCGCGTCGCGCGAGGTCGAAGAAAACGAAATTCGCACGAAGCGCGCCGGCAAGGTGCGGCTCGCCCGCATTCGCTGTGTGACCAACAGCGAGGGCAAAAACGTCGTGCTCGCCCGTAACGGCGAGGTGATCATCGTCGACGTCAAGGATCGCGAACTCGAAAAGTACACGATCCCCAACGGGGCCGTGCTGCTCGTCGCCGAAGACGACGAGGTCAAGCAGGGCCAGGTTTTGTGCCAGTGGGATCCACACTCGGTGCCGATCCTGGCCGAGGTCGGCGGCAAGGTGCGGTACGAAGACTTCGTTGAAGGCGAGTCGATTCGCACCGAAACCGACACCAGCGGCAATATCCGCCGCGTCATCATTGAGCACAAGGGCGACCTGCATCCGCAGATCATGCTCGAAGACAGTTCGGGCAAGATTCTGGACTTCTACTACCTGCCCGAAAAGGCCAATATCGAGGCCGACAACGGGGCGCAAATCACCGCTGGCACCGTGCTGGCCAAAACGCCCCGCGAAATGGGCGGTACACAGGACATTACCAGCGGTCTGCCGCGCGTCACCGAACTGTTCGAGGCCCGCCGCCCGAAAGACCCGGCCATCATCGCCGAAATTGACGGCGAGGTTGATCTGGTCGCCGAAAAGAAGCGTGGCAAGCGGGTGATCATCGTCCGCGGGCCCGATGGCACGGAGAAAGAACACATCATTCCTCACGGCAAGCACTTGCGGGTCCATGCCAAGGACATCGTGCACGCCGGCGATGCGCTCGTCGATGGGCCGCTCGTACCGCATGACATTTTGCGTGTCAGCGGCGAAGAGGCCGTACAGCAATACCTGCTCCGCGAAATTCAGAACGTGTATCGTTCGCAACGGGTCGAAATTGACGACAAACACATTGAAATCATGGTGGCCCAGATGCTGCGCAAGGTGCGCGTCGACAAGGTGGGCGATACCAGCCTGTTGCCGGGAATCGTGATCGACAAGTTCGAGTTCCGGCGAATCAACCAGCAGTTACTCGAATGTGTCCGCGTGTCAGAGCCGGGCGCCACCGAATTCCGCGAAGGCGACATCGTGCCCCAAGCCACGCTGGACGACGTCAACGCCCAGGTCGAGGCTTCGAACGGCGCACCGGCCAAATCGACGCGGCCCAAAACGGCGTCGGCCAGCACCCAGTTGCTCGGCATCACCAAGGCCGCCGTACAAAGCGAAAGCTTCATTTCTGCAGCCAGTTTCCAGGAAACGACCAAGGTGCTGACCGAAGCCGCCCTGGCCGGCAAGGAAGACTTGCTCGTGGGGCTCAAGGAAAACGTGATTCTCGGCCACCTGATTCCGGCCGGTACCGGCTTCCGCAGCCATCAGGAATCTGAAGTGCGGATCCGCCCCGAAGCATTGCAGGAGTTGCAGGCCGAGAAAGAGCGAATTCTTCAGGCCCGCTACACGCTGCTGCAGGAATCGCACACCGCAACGCCGGCCAAGGACGATGGCTCACCCGGAGCGGCGGCCCGCAAGTCGTCGCTGCTCGACGTTTCGCCCGACGAATGACGTTTCGCCCGGGCGAATAACGACGGTCGTCATCGGCAGCCGCTGCTGGCTCGTCGCCCACCGGGGCCATGTCGCGTTATTTATCCTGGGCCGACGAGCCCGCCGCCTGTTGCTTGAGTTGGCTGCGATGATGCAGGGGCAGGATCTGCGCCCGATAGGCCTCGAGCGGGCGCAGCAGCGTTTTTTCAAGCGCTGCCTTGCGGGCAGCGACGGCCTCTGCCGGAATTTCCGCGGCGGGCCCCAGCGCATCAAGCAACGCCAGGGCGCGTTCGGCGGCGACGACGCTGGCATCAACGTTCTGCATGATCTCAGCGGTCGAGTTGGGGGTCACCCCCGTGCGCGCTTCCCACCGCTTTTGCAACATTTGCAACAGGGCGTTGCAGGTGTCAAACCGCCGCGCAATGTCGGGTTCGGCCTGTGGATGCTCGCGGATCAGATCGAGCGCCAGAATGACGTCTTCGACAGAGCTGTTTTGCATGGCCGAAAAAAAGATGCCATGTAACCGGTGTCGCAGTTCCTGCGGTGCGTTGCGCGGGGCCGCATCGGCCAGCAGTTCGGCCGCCTCGCGGTGCATGAAATAGCTGACCAGCGGGTCGTACGGAACATCAAATGCGGCGAGCCGCGCGATGTCGTCGGGCGCGTGGGTTTTGACCGCCTGCCCCAGGGCCGTCAGATATTGCAGTCGGTGTTTGTCCTCGGGATGTAACCGCCGCCCCCCGCCGGAAGTGTGGCTCGCCTGCTGGATCAATGATTGCGGGTGCCCTTTGACTTCATCGCGAATCGATGCGCGGTAGGCCCAGTACTGGTCGGCGAACTTCACCATGAGTTCGTGCTGACCTTTGAGTTCGGCCAAACGCCGGATCAATTCCTTCGACTCGCCGTCTTCGCCAATCCAGTTCAACAGCCGCCCCGCGCGCTTCCCAAGCTGGTCTTGGATTTCCACGGCTTTGGGGCCCCAGCGCATGACTTCCAGCGGCAGTGAAAATGCCAGGCTGCCCAGGGCCAGCGTATTCGGCGCGGCCCGGCTTTCGCGCGCAAATGCGGCGAGGTCTTCCTGCTTGTAGGCCGCCAGGTTCAGCAGCAGCGTCCAGTCAAAGCCCGATTGGGCCAGCAGGCGCCGCACGTGCGGCGCCGCCAGGCGCGTTGCCAATTGCGGGCGAATCAAGCCTTGCGGCGCATTCGTGGCCAGAAACGCGAGTTCGCCCGGCGCCAGTTCAATCGCCATGATTTCACGAAACACGCCTTGCAAGGTGCGCGTCATCGTCCGCAGTGGCTCGGGCCCCAGGTCAATGAATTGCACGCGTTGGCAGAAAATGCCGTTGACCGTCAGGCAACGCCCGGCGCGACGATAGAACTCGGCGGTGAATTCGGGTTGTGCGTGGGCCAGCCCCGGCTGCCCCGGCGCCGAAACGATCACATCGTATCGGCTCTGTTCAGCAGCCAGTGCCAGAATCGGGTCCAGCGGTACGATCTGCACGCGATCATCGGCAAGCATCGAGTTGCCAGTTTCGCCGCCGACGACGCTGCGAACCACTTGCAACAGGCCCGCGTCGCCCTCGGCGCACACGATTTCCCGCAGGGGAAATTCCACGGCCGCTGCCAGCGACTGGCCACTGCCCACGCCCATCAGCAGGATTCGCTGTGGCAGCTCATGCAGCACCAGGGGGTAAGCCACCGGCAGAATCTCGCCAGAAAATTGCGGGAACACTTCTGCATCAGAACTGATCACCCCCTTGGGAATTCCGCTCTCGCGAATTTGCAGTTGCCGCCCGCCGTGCCGCCACACAGTGTAGGTGCCATGCGCCCCCTCGATTGCCGCCAGGGGGCGTCCTTCGTCAAGATGGGGCAGCAGACGGCCGGAAACGCCGTTACGAAACGCAAGAAACACATTCGTAGTGAACAGCGTTTTCGCCGACCAGAACGGGTCGTAATTCGCGCTCGCCAGCGGGGCAAGCACTAGCAGCACCGCTGCAAGTGCTCCGCATGCCCGCCGCCCCCAACCCATTGGCAACCCCGCCGCACGCATCCGGTC
>JAJXXL010000559.1 GCA_021781115.1 Planctomycetota bacterium | reverse complement strand
GGCGCAAATGTTGTGCGCGCGGTTCGCCGCGGCCGGCGTCGCAGCGAAGCTGATCAGTTTTCCGCGCTATGAGGCAACGCTGTTCGGCGGCGCGGTGGGCGAGTTTCTCAATGGCGCATTTGGCAAGCTGGCCGACGTGCACCCCTTTCTGGTTTCGCTGCTGTTCGCCGGCGATCGCTTTGAATCGAAGGAAATGCTCGAACGCGCCCTGGCCGGCTACGCCGTAGTCGTCCTTGACCGGTATGTACCGTCGAACGTAGCGCACCAGGCGTCGAAGCGGCACGCCGCCGAACGCGACGCGCTCATAAAAAAAATACTGCACATCGAATACGGCATTTATCGGCTGCCTCTGCCTGATGTCTGCTTGCTGCTCGACCTGCCTGTGCCAATGGCCCAGCAACTGATCGCCCGCAAGTCGCCGCGTTCGTACACCGCCAAAACTGCCGATCTGCAAGAGGCCGACGCGGCCTACCTGGCCCAGGTTCGCGAGGTATATCACCACTTGGCGACGGGCCCGAACTGGCGCACGATTTCGTGCAGCGACGAGAACGGCCTGCGCACCGTCGCAGAAATATCCGACGAAATCTGGAGTGCCGTCGGCAGGCGTTCCTGATCGCCGCGGGCGTGCAGTGCCTTGCCGGTGCGGCGGTTTCAGTTGCGAAAGCGCCCCAGCGCGAATCATCGGGGTTAAAGCTCGCCCGTCACATAGGCGGCAATCGCCAAGCCGTTGTACGCAATGGGCTGGCCGACCGGCCTGAGCATGACTCCCGATTTTGGCTGCTGCGAGTGGCCCCGCGCGCCCCAGGCGACCACCAAATGCCTGGCACCCGGCCGATTGTCGCCCGCAGCCAGTGCCAGTGCGGTTTCCCAGGAGCCCGTCTGGTTCAGCACGGCGTGCGGAAACAGGCTGTTCAGCACATACTTCAATTGTGGCGGTGTGGCTCGCGGGCCGGCCGAAGGCAAATCGACTGCCACCAGGGTGCACCGGTCGACATCTTCGATCTTGCCCAAGCTCGCCGCCAAATGCGCCAATTCGCGGTCTTCATCGGTCGCCCGGTTAACCGAGGCCACCCCCAGCACACCGAAGCCGACCAGCAGCGCCCCGCATAGAAACGACAACAGTCGCCTGCGGCGGGTTTGCGGGTCGCACGCGCACCGCACCAGCAGCCCCTGCCACAAGGCAAGGAATAGCGTCAAACCCACTGCGGGCGCCGCCCACCCGAACCAGCGCGGCAGCCCCGGCGCGGCCCACACGCTGAGCCCCAACCTGCGCCCCAGCAGATCCGCCAGATCGGCGTTTGCCAGGATGAGCGCCGCAAGCGCTACGGGGTATGCGATTCTGCGGTCGACAATTTGCAATAGACCGACCGCCGCCAGAATGATCAGCGGCGGGATCAGGAAGCCATTCCAGATCGGCCAGGCGAGCGCAGGCATTCGGCCATGGAAGCCCCACAGCAGCCAGGTCGCCCCGGCGGTAAAAGCCCAGGCGATGATCAATCGGCGATCGCGCCGCGCTGAACGCTCGCCCGGCACGGCTCCCTCACGCAGCAGTGTGGCCAAACCCAGCAAGGCCAGCCAGATCAACGGCGAAAGCACTGTCCGCAAACGTAAGATCATGGCGAAGTCATTGGACAAGGGCGGCATGTTGGTCGCAGCCAGAATTGCCGTCGAATCCTCGGCATCGAGCGTATTGAAAGCCCCGACCTCACCGCCATGCCGCGGCGGCAACGGTTGCCAGGTCGCCCAGGAATGCCAGAACTCCATGCCATAGCGCGAGGCCATCATCATTTCCCACCAGCCTCCGACGGCAAACGCGGTGAGACATAACACCCCCACGACCGCCACGTCGGTCTTTCGCCCGCCCAGGGCGGTTTTGCGCGCCGGCACGGCTGCGGCACCTCGATTGCCAGGCGAGGTTTTCCACCAGGCGACATAAATCACAATCGCAGCGGCGACCGCCGCGGCAAGCAGGCCCGATGCCAACAGGCACAGCCCCAGCGCGACTCCCGAGGCAAGCAGTGCTGGCGATGCCATGCCCGGATATTTTTGCCAATGGTACGTGAACCCCCAGATGCAACACAGGGCCAGGCACAAGCCAAGCGCATCGGGCGTCGGTTCCTGAGACTGGTTGACAACCCCCGCATGAAACGCCAGCAACCCACTGGAAAGCAGCGCCAGGCGGGCGTCTCCCCAGCGGCGGGCGACTGCGTACATCAGGCCAATCATGCCCGCAACTGCCAGAAACGAAGCGAAGATCAGCCCTGCTTCGCGCCCGGGACCAGCCAGGCGCAACGCTGCGGCAGTCAACCACGACATGAGCGGCGGCTGCATCCGACAAGGAGCAGTGGGATGGCTCAAGCCGGGGTCGGTGAAGTCATCGAAACCGTCGGCAGCGAGCATCGCAAGGCTTTTTAAGCCGCATAACGCGGCTTGTGGCGATAAAGAACGATTCTGGCAGGCGTAAATGGCTGGCAATAGCGCAAACAGCACCACGAGCGGAGTCATGGCCCCGGCACTTCGCAGCACTGAAAACAGCGGCTGCTCACGATGCGCGGCGAGTCGCAACAGGGTCTGGTCGTCGAACGTGCGAGCCGGGCCTGCGGCGGTCGGGCGTACCGCCGCTTCGGCGCGCGGTTCTGGCGCAGGAACAAACCAGTCTCTGAAGAACCCGGCCCATCGTGTCAATCTGTCGATCATTCCATGCACACGCTTCACAAGGAAACGGCTTCGCCACAACACGCGGCGCAACGGCAACCGCGCGGCAAAGCTGACAGCCGCGCACCTCGGGCTCGCGTTCGTCATTCCGCTGGATTTATACCGCATTCCTCAAGAAATGGCATCCGCCCATCGTCACCCCTAAAAAGACACCCATAGATTCTGACCTCCCGCGACCGAACAATCACGTCAAGGAAAGATCGTCGCCAACCCGGTCGTTGCCGCAAAATCAAAGCCATGCCACGTTGGCAGCGATTGCCGGTCGACCAATCGGGCAGCGGCCGCCCGGTATACGGGTAGCGGTCAGCAGACATCACGCCATCCCCGCAGTTTACCCAAATATATGGGTGTCTTATTACTTTTTGGCCGGTTGTGGTTCACCGACGCGCAACCTGCAAATAGGTATGTGGTTGTCGGCGTCGAGAATCTTTGCGATTTTTGTTGTATTCTGAAACGTCCTGTTTTAGAGTGAATCCGTCTACGCACGGGTGCCGGGTGCACCAAAGTGACAGGCATGGAATTTGGGCTGGGTGCAAGACATTGGTCAAGGGGAGCCTTGTCCTCCATGCGCGGCGGTTTGAAAATGCGTTCCATCGAATCCGTTGGAATGTCAGCACGGTAGATTTGGTTGCGTCGGCCGATGCGTATCTCGGGTCTCTTCTTATTTCCTCAACAGGAGTCACTTCATGACGTCACGCAGAACGCTGATCGCATTTTCCCTGCTCGCGGCTTCGGTGTTTTGGATGCAACGCGCCCACGAACCGAACGTCTTCGCGCAAGACAAGGCGAAGGCCGAGGAATCGAAAAAGGACGACGCCGAAAAGAAAGACCGCAAGCGGTTGCCGAACAATTACGGTAAACTCGGGTTGAGCGATGCGCAAAAGACCAAGGTCTACGACGCCCAGGCCAAATACGACGACGAAATCGACAAGTTGGAACAGCAAATCGTCGCCTTGAAAGCCAAGCAGGACGCCGAATGCGAAGCGGTTCTCACCGCCGAACAGAAGTCGCGGCTGGATGAGCTCAACCAGGAAGCCAAGGCGAAAAAAGCGGCCAAGAAAAAGAAGGCCGCCAAAGACGACTAGCACACACGGGGCAACGGGCCCAACACATCGCAAGCCCGGCGCACCGGCGAGAGTTGATCTTGCCGGTGCGCCGCCTGGCGTTCCTTTTTCCCGCCGGATATCGGGCGTTTCAATCGACGAGGTGCAACCGATGAGTCAGGCAATTGCTGGCGGAATTGCCGCAGCCTATTCCGAGAAATTTCCCGCTTCGTCGGAGCTGTCTGCGCAGGCACGTCGGCGATTTCCTGGCGGAGTTACGCATGACGGCCGCTACATGCAGCCGTTTCCGATTTATGTCGACCATGCGTTGGGTTCCAAAAAATACACCCGCGAAGGCCACGAGATCATCGACTACTGGATGGGGCATGGCGCCCTGCTGCTGGGGCATAGCCACCCCGCCGTGGTCGAAGCGGTGCAGAAGCAAGTCGAGTTGGGCACGCACTTCGGCGCGTGCCATGAGCGTGAATTGGACTGGGCCGAGTGGGTGACGCGGCTCGTTCGTTCGGCCGAGCGCGTGCGGTTTGTGAACAGTGGCACCGAAGCCACGCTCATGGCGCTGCGCATTTCGCGCATCGTGACGGGCAAACGCAAGGTGCTCAAATTCGCCGGGCATTTTCATGGCTGGCACGACCTGTTGATTCCCGCCGCCGACCCGCCCTACAACACGGGCGAATACCCGGTTCCCGGCGTTTCCGCGGCGGTGTCGGCAGATCTCGTGGTCGTGCCCCCCAACGATCTCGAAGCGGTGGCCCAGGCAATCGCCGCACACGCGCCGGCGTGCGTCATTCTCGAAGCCACTGGCGGGCATTGGGGCGCGGTACCGATGCGGGGCGAATTCCTGCGCGGCCTCAGATTGTTGACGGCCCACACGCAGACGCTCCTGATTTTCGACGAGGTGATCACCGGCTTTCGCGTCGCGCCGGGGGGCGCCCAGGAGTTTTACGACGTGTCGCCCGACCTGACGACGCTGGCCAAGGTGCTCGCGGGCGGTTTGCCTGGCGGCTGCCTGGCCGGGCGGGCCGACCTGATGAACGCGCTCGAATTCAATAACCCGCATGGCCAGAAAATGCGGCACCCCGGTACGTTCAACGGCAACCCGTTGTCGGCGGCGGCCGGCGCGGCCGCGCTCGAAATCGTTTCGTCGGGTGAACCGTGTCGCATCGCCAATGAAATGGGCCGCAAGTTAAGGCGCGGTCTCAACGAGCTATTTGAGCGCAAAAGCGTCGATTGGGTGGCGTACGGCGAATTTTCGGGCGCCACCATTTTGCCCGAATACGACGGCTCGCGCTCGACCGACGACAATTTTATTCCGTATGGAAACACGCTCGAACAGCTCGATCGTCCGATCGACCCGGCTTTGACGCACGCCCTGCGCTGCGCCCTGCTGCTGGGCGGCGTCGATTTCTTCGGCTGGCGGGCAATGCTTTCGGCGGCACACTCCGACGCCGACATCGACCACACGTTGTGTGCTGTGAGCGACGCGATCGACCTGCAGAT
>JAJXXL010000451.1 GCA_021781115.1 Planctomycetota bacterium | reverse complement strand
GAGTTTGAACCGGTTGGCGAGAGCCGACGACCAGGCCGAATTGAACTCGCTTTGGGTTTCGACGTATGTTTTAATCTGGTTAGCGTACCCGCGCGACCTTGTGGCAAATTTGTTGAAAGGCGTGCGTTCATTGCGCGACTCCGACACTTACCAGGCAATTCTTGATGAAGGACGGGCCGATGACGAAGCCCGAGGTGAAGCGCTGGGGCAACTCGATGAGGCGCGCCGCATTGTGTTGCGATTCGGTCACAAACGGTTTGGCGCACCGCCACTGGAAATTCAAACTGGAATTGGGTCTCTCACGAATCTCAACCAGACCGAGCCATTGGCCGGCTGAATCGACAATGCGACAATCTGGAACGATTTGCTGCAGCTCTGACGCGTCAGCCACTCCGATATGTGTTCGATTGAATTCGGGCGTTGGTCGCGACCGCTCAATTGGGCGTGGGCTCAGTGTCGCCGTGGTAAGTGCCCTATGAGCCTGAACCCCATTGCCAGCGGTGACGCGGCATGGCGCGTGGCGGTTGTCGGCGGAGGCATTTCGGGGTTGGCTGCGGCTCACCGGCTGACTGAACTGAGTTCTGCCGCCAGCCGCCCCATTGAGGTGACTCTGTTTGAAGCCGGCACGCGCTTCGGGGGAGTCGTAGGCACTCGCGAAATCTCCGGCTATTGCGTCGAATTGGGCGCCGATTCGTTCATCACGAACAAGCCGTGGGCGCTCGATCTTTGCCGACGGCTGGGGCTGGAACATCGGCTGATTCCGACGGAAGCCGCCTGGAGGCGGGCGCTGGTGTTGCACAAAGGTAAGCCCGTACCCGTTCCCGAAGGCTTCCAACTGTTGACGCCAACAGCCATCTGGCCGGTGCTCGCCTCGTCATTGTTCAGCCCTTGGGGAAAGTTGCGAATTGCGGCGGAATACTTCTTGCCGCGCGGCAAAGCGGGTGACGACGAAAGCCTGGCGCATTTTGTGCGACGGAGGTTTGGCCGCGAGGCGCTCGAACGCCTAGTCCAACCGCTCGTAGGTGGAATTTATACGTCAGACCCTGAAAAGCTCAGCTTGCGGGCCACCATGCCGCGTTTTCTTGATTTCGAAAAGTCTTATGGCAGTGTGATTCGGGGCCTGCGGCGGCAAGCGAACCGGCATCAGGCTGCACCGACCGACGACTCGGGGGCTCGATATTCACTGTTCGCCACTCTGGCCGGAGGCATTGGCGAACTGATCGACGTGCTGGCCCAGCGCGTGCGTGACCGAGCGATGATGCACCTGCAAACCGCCGTCGAATCCTTGCTGCCCGATTCGGAGGGTGCGCGTTTCGGCGTCGTCTGCCCCGACCGCGTTGCGCGGCGGTTCGATGCGATCGTTATCGCCTTGCCAGCGTATCGAGCGGCGGATCTGATTGCGAGTTTTGCGGGGAGGGCGGCACAGCGCCTGCGGGAGATCGATTACGCATCAACGGCGATTGTCGTATCGGGGCACAAGCTCACCGACGTCCGGCACCCACTCGACGCCTTTGGGCTGGTCGTGCCTGCGGTCGAACGCCGTCACATCCTGGCAGTATCGTTTACCAGTCGAAAATTTTCCGGACGGGCGCCCGCGGGTTGTGTTCAGCTCCGTACGTTCGTGGGCGGAGCGATGCAGCCCGAACTGATGGATCTTTCCGACGACGAAATCCTGGGTCTCGTGCGGCGCGAGTTGTCGAGTCTGTTGGGAGTTGCCGGTCAGCCTGATTTCGAACTGATCGCCCGCTGGAATCGCGCGATGCCGCAATACCACCTCGGCCACCTCGACCGCGTGGCGCAAATCACCAGCGACCTGGCGAGGTTTCCTGGCCTGGCGCTCGCCGGCAATGCCTATGCCGGGGTGGGGCTGCCCGACTGCATCCGCAGCGGCGAACTGGCCGCCGAGCGCGTCGCCGTCTGGCTCGAACACCTGTCGCCGTCAACCAACGGCTGAGCGCGGCAAACCGCTCAGTTGGCCGCCTTTTCCTGGTATAATCGCGCAACGTCGGCCACGGTGACAGTAATGATGCGGGTAAAGCCGGTGTGCGAACGCTCGTACGCGATCTTTGCGGCCTTTTGCGGTTCGGCATGCACTGCGTTTGACAGCCAGGCCTTGTCTTGATCGGAAAGTTGCCCCAGGGCGGGATCCCACAATGTGATGGTTTCCATCACCAACTGGTCGCGCCGTGCGTCGAATTTATCGTCTGCCATGATGCTCGCGTTGTTTGTGACTCGTGTTCCTGAAGCCTCGCCGGATCGAAACGCGTCAATCGCGTCTGGATCCCATCGAAATGCCGTGATATTGCCGTTGGCTTTGCTTTGCATACGGCCGCTTGTCGAGTATTGTGCAGTTTTGTCGCGCTCGACGCAAGGCGCAAACCGCCCCGAATCAAGCGCCGCCGACACCTTGGCGACACCCGCGAATGGCGCGCTGCGCACGCCGCATTCCCCTTGTCAACGTCGGGCCCCTCGTTCAATTTCTGATAAAATCGGTTCCAGGTTTTCATGCTTGCCAAACGCATCATTCCGTGTCTTGATGTTCATGCCGGTCGCGTGGTCAAAGGTACGAATTTCGTCAACCTGCGCGATGCGGGGGACCCCGTGCAGGTCGCCGACCGCTATGAACAGGAAGGCGCCGATGAACTTGTCTTTCTTGACATTACCGCCAGTCATGAAGACCGCGACATTTTGCTGGATGTCGTCCGCCGAACAGCCGAGGTGGTGTTCATGCCGCTGACAGTCGGCGGGGGCATTCGCACGCTCGACGACATACGCAGTCTGCTGCAGGCGGGCTGCGACAAAGTGTCGATCAATTCGGCAAGCGTCAAGGATCCTGAATTCGTGCGGGCAGCAGCGCGGCGATTCGGCAGCCAATGCATCGTCGTGAATATCGACCCCAAACGCGTCAGCGCATCCGGGCGCGAAGTGTGGGAGGTGTTCATCAACGGCGGGCGGTTGCCCACTGGATTGGAAGCTGTTTCCTGGGCCCGGCAAGTCGAGTCGCTGGGCGCGGGCGAAATCGTGCTGACCTGCATGGACGCCGATGGAACACGTGCCGGGTACGACCTCGAAATCACCCGTGCCGTGGCCGACGCGGTGCAAATTCCTGTCGTGGCCAGCGGCGGTGCGGGCTGCCCCGAACATTTGTTTCAGGCCGTAACGACGGGTGGCGCGAGTGCCGCTCTTGCCGCCAGCATCTTTCACTTTGGCCAATTCACCATTCAGGAAACAAAACGTTACCTGGCCGAGCGCGGCGTCCCTGTTCGCTTGGCCCCGCGCTGAACGGAACAGTGCGGCTGTCTTGGCGTGAGCGCGTGGGAAACCTGATTTTCATTGTCAGGCGCCCGTTGAGGTCGGTATGATGGACGAGGCTGTGTTCATTTCCGCCAGACATTCCATGCGTGTGAGGGGGATAAGTTCATGTCGGGGTCAGCGGCGCCTGCAAGCGGCGGCGGTTTGGGGCTGCGGCTTCAGGCTGGCGTTAAAAACCTGGAAATCGACAAGATCTTCCGGCTCTTGGTCAAGCACAACGGTTCTGACCTGCACCTGCAGGTGGGCAAGCCGCCGATCTTGCGCATCCGCGGCACGCTCCGCGAATTGCAGATGGAGCCGATCAGCCAGGAAATGATGGAGCAGCTCTGTTTCCCGATGATGGACGACCGCAACAAGCGGATTTTCTTCGACGAAGGCGGCGCCGACTACGCGCACGTCGTCGAGTATGAGGGGGTGCATTGGCGATTTCGCGTAAACCTCTTCGTGCAAATGGGCAAAATCGGAATGGTATCGCGTAAAATTGAACGCAGCATTCCCCCGTTTGAAAAGTTGAACCTACCCCAGGTCATGGCCGACTTGTGCGACTTCGATCAGGGCATGGTGCTCCTGGCCGGCGTGACGGGCAGCGGCAAAAGCACGACCATTGCGTCCATGCTCGATTTCATCAATCACAAAGACCGCGTGCACATTCTGACGATTGAAGACCCCATCGAGTTCGTGTATCAGGCCGACAAGGCGCTGATCAACCAGCGGGAAGTCGGCGTCGATGTCGTGAATTTTCAGATCGCCATGAAACACGCCGTGCGGCAGGACCCCGACATCATGCTCGTCGGCGAGTTGCGCGACCGCGAAACGTTTGAAACCGCCATTCACGCGGCGGAAACCGGCCACTTGGTGTTTGGCACGATTCACGCGTCGAGTGCGCCGAGTTGCATCGGCCGTATTCTCGACCTGTTCCCGCAAGACATGCACAACGCGATTCGGGCCAGCATGGCGTTCAACATGAAGGCCATCATTGCCCAGAAGCTGCTGCCCACGATTTGCGAGGGCGACGGTCCTAAACGCGTGCCAATTCTTGAAATCATGATCTTCAATGGCACGATCCGCAAACTCATTCTTGAGCAGAAAGACGAAAAGCTGGCCGATGCGATTCGAATTGGCAAAGACGACGGCATGCAACTGTTTAACGACAGTTTGTACTACTTTGTCCAAAAGGAATTTGTCAGCCGGGCTACTGCGTTTGAAGTCTCGCCAAACGTTGAACAGTTGAAAATGCAGCTCAAAGGCATTGACGTCAAAGGCCCCGGCATTCTTTAATGCTCAGGTGGCATACCTCAATTGCTGTATGCGTCAATTGAGGTCGAGCGGCCGTCGCCTCGATCGCGGCCGTCAGTTTTACTGTTTCTTCGGCATAGCCGCCCGCATGCGGTCGTCGGCCTCGCGCGACCAGTAGCCGCAATCGAGCTGCAAAAAGACCGACGTATACGGAATGGTCAGGCTGGTTTTTAAAATCAGCACTTTGAAGGCTGAGGCCGAACTGTCGAGCAGGCTGAGGATTTCCTCGTGGTCAACCGATTGCGGGCGCGGGCGGTCTTCTAGCAGGTCTCGCAGGTCGGCCCGGTATTTTTCAACGCCGGGCGCGTCTTTCTCGGGCACGTAGGACAGTTCGGCGTCGAGGATCACGCGCGGGCGAACATGGGTTGAATGCCCCAATTCGTCGAGCACCGCTTTCAACACGGTTAACTGGTCTGCCCCCGTCACCACGGTTTCAATACCCGGGCTCGAATGCACGGGGTATGCGGCATCGGCAACGACGATCCAGTTCCGGTGACCGAACGCGGAGATTCGCTGTTTCAACAGCGTGCGCCAGTCGAGCGAATCGTCGCGAGTGCAGCTGCGGCCTTGCGACAAGCCGTCACCTGCGGCCAATCCAGTCAACGTCGCCAATCCCAGAGCCAGCAGGATGGCCACACGTTTCATGATGATCTCCTCAAATTGCCAAACCAGAGGTAGCCGGCCTGGCTTAACCGGGCGGCCGAATTCACGCTTTCCCCTCGCCCGCGGCGAGGTTACATTATGCCCTGTGAGCTGCGTTGGAACCAGCAAGACAGCCAGATTCACTCAAGGCCCGGAGTGTTTGTCATGATGACGTCGGTCACGAAGACGCGCCCCAGTAAAACCCTCACACTCAAGGATCGGCTGTCGCATCTCTCGCTGATCGAAGCCGGCAAACTGCTGGGCTCGCAAGGCGTGAAACTCATTCAGAGCAACGCCAATAAGTGGGATATTCAGATTTCGCAGGACGTCTTCCTGGGCGATGATCTGTTTCGCGTACGGTTTCCGCGATTGGAAAACAATCAGCCGGCAATCGTGTCGGTCACGCTGATGGCCGAGGTTCGCAACCGGTTGCATTGGAATTGCAGCAGTTGTCACGGTGCATGCGACCATGTCGCCGCCGCGTTTTCGTTGATTCTTGAGGAGAAGACGGCACTTGGCCTGGCCGCGCCGCCGCCCGAACGTGCGCCGCTCGAAAGCCTGGGAGAAGTCGAACTCGTCGATTTGGCGCTCGAAGAACGCGCCGAGCGCGCGCGAACCGAAAAAATGGACGTCAAGTCGGCCGACCCGACCCGCCCATGGACTGACTACACCGTCACAAATCGTACTAGTGGCCGCTCGTATCGCGTGGCCCTGCGCGGTCTGAACACGGGAGACTCTTTCTGCTCCTGCCCCGATTTTCGCACGAATACCTTGGGCACCTGCAAGCATGTGATGAAAGTCATTGGCAAGGTTCGCCGGCGATTTTCGGCCGACCTGCTCGCCCGGCCCCATCGTTCGAAACATTTGGCGCTGCGGCTCGATTATGTGGGCGAGGTAACATTGCGGCTCGCCGTCCCTCTGCGGGTCGACGATGAAACGGCCCGCATCATCGAACCGTTGCGCGACCGCCCGATCCTCGACATCAACGATTTGATGGCGCGGCTTACCCGCCTGCAAAAAACGGGCGCCGATGTCGTGATTTATCCCGATGCCGAAGAATATATCGAGCAGCGATTGTTCATTGAACGGATGCGCTCGAAAACGGAAGATATCCGCCGCAACGCGGCGAACCACCCCTTGCGAGAGACCTTGCTCAAAATCCCGCTGCTCCCGTATCAACTCGACGGCGTTGCGTTCGCAGCCGGGGTAGGCCGCGCCGTTCTGGCCGACGACATGGGCCTGGGTAAAACGATTCAGGGCGTGGGCGTTGCCGAGTTTCTGGCGCGCGAGTCGAATATCCGCAAGGTGTTGGTCGTTTGCCCGGCGTCGCTCAAATCGCAATGGCGCACCGAAATCGGCCGGTTTTGCAATCGCGACGTGCAACTGGTTGTCGGGGCGACGGCCAATCGCACTGTGCAGTATTCGAACGACTGCTTCTTTACCATTTGCAATTACGAGCAGGTGTTGCGCGACATTCTCGCCGTCGAAACCGTCAAGTGGGATCTGATCATACTCGACGAGGGGCAGCGGATCAAAAACTGGGAATCGAAAACCGCAGCCACAATCAAAAGCCTGAAGTCGCGGTTCGCCCTCGTGCTGACAGGAACTCCGCTTGAAAACCGGCTCGATGAGTTGTACTCAGTGGTGCAGTTCATCGACGATCGCCGGTTGGGGCCAGGGTTTCGTTTTTTCAACCGCCACCGCATGGTCGACGAAAAAGGCAAAGTGCTGGGCTACAAGAACCTGACGCAACTCCGCGAGGCCCTGCAGCCGGTCTTGCTCCGCCGTACCCGCGAAAGTGTGCGGCTCGAATTGCCCCCGCGCACGACCGATTACATTCGCATTCCTCCCAGCGACGAGCAATTGTCTCTGCACACTGCGCACATGCAGGTCGTGGCCTCGATCGTCCGCAAGCCGTTTATTTCCGAAATGGATCTACTGCGGCTGCAAAAAGCCCTGCTGATGTGCCGCATGGCGGCCGACAGCACGTTGCTTGTCGACAAACAGCCGCCGGGCTATTCGACGAAGCTGGCGTACCTTGATGAACTGTTCGACCGTCTATTTGAAGAAGAGGGCCGCAAGGTCGTGCTCTTTTCTGAATGGACCACCATGCTCGACCAGATTCAATTGCTGCTCGACCGGCGGAAGCTGGGTTACGTGCGGCTCGACGGCCAGGTGCCCCAGAAGAAACGCGCCGAACTCGTGGCGACGTTTCAGAATGACCCCTCGTGCCGGCTGTTTCTGACGACGAACGCCGGGTCCACTGGGTTAAACCTGCAGGCGGCCAACACGGTCGTCAATGTTGATTTGCCCTGGAACCCGGCCGTGCTCGAACAGCGTGTCGCTCGCGCGCATCGCATGGGCCAGGTGCAACCGGTGCAGGTGTTCGTGCTGATCACCGAAGGCACGATCGAAGAGGGTCTGCTGCAAACGCTGGCCTCGAAAAAGGAGTTGTCGCTCGCCGCTCTCGACATCGAATCGGAAGTCGACAAGGTCGAAATGCAAAGCGGCCTGCAAGATCTCAAGCGCCGCCTCGAAATCCTGCTCGGCGCCCGCCCTGACGCGGCCGTCGACGAATCGGAGCAGCGCAAAGCGGCCGACGCGGTGCGGGTAGCCGCCGAGAACCAACGCGAGCGGGTAGCCGCTGCCGGGGGCGAATTACTTGGAGCGGCATTCAAATTTTTGGGCGAACTCGTGGCGCAACAGCCAGCTCCGCCGCCCGCCGCGGCGCTGGTTGCCAACCTGCGCGAGGGGTTGGCCGCCTGCGTCGATGACGACCCCACCGGCAAGCCCCGGCTGACCGTGACCCTGCCTGATCGTTCGGCGCTCGAAAGCCTGGCCCAAACCTTGGCGCAGCTTCTGGCCGCCGGCGCGCCGGCGACAACACCGCCGGCCTGAACGACGCGATTTTCCCGGCGGCCGCGACGGCCCGGCGATCTGGTGTTTCCATGATCGCATTGGTAAAGTTCCCGCTGGAATGCGGCTGGCACATGTCGTCGGCCGCTGGTGGGGCGCGTGGGTTTCGACCGAATGTCGCGAGATGAATGGCCAACTGCAAGACGTTGCTCCCGAGGATGATATTTCACTTGGGATTTCCGGTTTCTGTTTTTCAGACCTGTATTCGCCCCACCGGCTGCGCGACCTGCACGGCGATTTCTGGAAATTCGCCGAAGCACACAACCCCGGCTTGACCACACGGTTCGCGGCCTTCGGAGGCGGTTCGCTCACCCGGCCAGAACAATCGGACCTGCTCATTGCCGTTGCCACCGAAGTTGGCGCGTTCATCGCACGGCTGTTTCAAATTGACGCCGCAGTCGAAGTGCTTCGCGGCGACACCACTGGGCTTTCGGCCATCTTTCGCTTCAAGCAAGACTTTCTGCGCACGCGCGTGCTGAAGCAGTTTGATCAGCCGCCGAAAAGCGATGCCCGGTTCGATGCGCTCGACGCCGAAACGACGCGGCTGGTGGCATCGACCCCGCCTGTCGACGACCCCGAGATTCGCTTTGCTCAAACGGTTTTGGCGCTCTCCGACTACGAAACTGGCGTCAAATCGGGAGTGCTGACCGAGTCCGTTGCGACACGGGCTGCGGGGATTTGCGCCCATCGCACCGAACCGGGGCTGTCCGACCGCGTGCGCGAATCGCTGGCGGTGCTGGGTGAATG
Organism: Planctomycetota bacterium; assembly: GCA_021781115.1. Classification (GTDB taxonomy): domain Bacteria; phylum Planctomycetota; class Planctomycetia; order Planctomycetales; family Planctomycetaceae; genus JAJXXL01. The sequence continues at coordinate 12,313 of JAJXXL010000451.1, read as the reverse complement.
GTGCGTGCAGGTGAACGCCACCCCTGCTCGGCGCGAGCGCGTGCGGGGCTGGGTGTCGTTCATCCGGCCGAACAAGCTCGATTACGAGCACCTTGTGCAAATTGAAACGCCGCGTCCAGATTTGCCAGAGTTGCGCGTGGGGCCGGCCGACCACCGGAGGCTGCGCGACGGCTTCCGGCTGACCGACCCCCGTATGAACCGCAAAGAATATCTGCGCGAGGTCGATTACTGCATCATCTGTCACCCGCGTGAAAAGGATTCGTGTTCGCACGGGCTGCGCGACGTCAAAGCGGGCGGTGCCCCTCAGCGCAACCCGCTGGGCATTCCGCTTACGGGGTGCCCGCTCGAAGAGCGCATTTCCGAAATGCACGAACTGCGCAAAGCGGGCGATGCGATCGCCGCCCTGGCGATGATCATGCTCGACAACCCGATGTGTCCCGGCACCGGTCACCGCATTTGCAACGACTGTATGAAGGGCTGCATCTTTCAAAAGCAGGATCCGGTCAACATTCCCCAGGCCGAAACCGGCGTGGTCAGTGATGTCCTCGCCTTGCCTTACGGCTTCGAGATCTACAGTCTGCTGACGCGATTCAACCCGCTTAACACGAACCGCCCTTATGCCCTGCCGTATCACGGCGGCGATGTGCTCGTGGTGGGCCTCGGGCCGGCCGGATACACGCTCGCGCATTACCTGGCCAACGAGGGGTGTGGTGTCGTGGGCATTGACGGCCTCAAGCTCGAACCGGTGCCCGACGACCTCACTGGTTTCGGGCGGTCGTTTCCGCGGCCGATTCGCGATTTTTCGGTGCTCAAGGCCGAACTCGACGAACGAGTTGTCATGGGGTTTGGCGGCGTGTCAGAATACGGCATTACCGTGCGGTGGGACAAAACTTTTCTGGCCGTGATGTACCTCACCCTGCTGCGGCGGCGCAACGTGCGGTTTTACGGCGGAGTGCGGTTTGGCGGCACGCTCAAGCTTGATGACTGCTGGCAACTCGGTTTTCGCCATGTAGCGCTCGCCACCGGCGCCGGCAAACCCACTGTCATTTCCATGAAAAATAACCTGATTCGCGGCATTCGCACCGCCAGCGACTTTCTCATGGCGCTGCAGTTGGGCAGTGCGTTCAAGCGGTCGTCACTCGCCAACCTGCAGGTGCGGCTGCCGGCCGTTGTCATAGGCGGGGGGTTGACTGCGATCGATACCGCCACCGAACTGCTGGCATATTACCCGGTGCAGGTCGAAAAAGCACTTTCGCAATATGAACAACTGTGTGCTGAGCATGGCGAAGACGGCGTTTGGAAAATGTGCGATCCCGAAGAAACGGGCATTCTCCGCACATTTCTGGAGCACGGACGGGCTGTGCGCGCCGAGCGCGAATCGGCCCGCCGCGAAAACCGCCCGCCCGATTTCGTCACCTTGTGCCAGCGCTGGGGTGGAGTGGCGATCGCCTATCGCAAAAAATTGACCGACTCACCCGCCTACCGCCTGAACCACGAAGAAGTCGTCAAGGCGCTCGAAGAAGGGATCGAGTTCATCGAAAACGTGTCACCGACCGAGGCGATTGCCGATTGCTTCGGCGCAGTCGAGGCACTCAAGCTCCGGCGGAACGACGGCGGCGAAGTCGTGCTGCCCGCGCGTGCGGTATGCATCGCCGCCGGTACCACCCCCAACACGGTTTATGAACGCGAATTTCCGGGCACGTTTCAGCTCGACCCCGACGGCCGATTCTTTCAGAAGCATCGCCTAGTCGCTGGCCCCGCGGGGTTCGAACTGCAGGTCGAGCAGGAACCTTCGCGCGAGGCGTTCTTTTCGTCGTATCAGAACGCGGGCCGTTTCGTTTCGTTCTATGGCGACAATCACCCCGACTACGCCGGAAATGTGGTCAAGGCCATGGCCTCGGCCAAGCACGGTGCTGTGCAGGTGGCGCGGCTGTTTGCCGTCGAAATCGCCGGCGCACCAGAAACGCCGCCGTCGCGGCTTGACAGTTTTCAATCCATGGTGCGGCGTCTCGATGACGAGCTCATTCCCCGGGTGGTCGAAGTCCGCCGGCTGACCCCCACGATTCTCGAAGTAATCGTGCGGGCCCCGTGTGCGTCGCGGCAGTTCGAGCCAGGCCAGTTCTTCCGCCTGCAAAACTACGAATCACTGGCGCCCGTGATCGACGGCGTGAGGTTAACGCTCGAAGGCATCGCCCTGACTGGCGCCTGGGTCGACAAACCACAGGGGTTGCTCAGCTTGATCGTGCTCGAAATGGGCGTCAGTTCACGATTGTGCGGCGTGCTGCGCCCCGGTGAACCGGTTGTCGTCATGGGCCCCACTGGCGCCCCCAGCGAAACACCCACCGGCGAAACCGTGCTGCTTGCTGGCGGCGGGTTGGGCAACGCGGTGCTGTTTTCAATCGGCAAGGCACTGCGTGAGCACGGCTCGCGGGTCCTGTATTTCGCAGGCTATCGCCGCCGGCAGGATCTCTTCATGCAGGAGGCGATCGAGCAGGCGACCGATCAGGTCGTTTGGGCAGTTGATCAGGGCGAACCGATTGCGCCTCGCCGCCCTCAAGACTTGTCTTTTGTGGGCAACATTGTGCAAGCCATGCTCGCCTTTGCAGGAAACGACATGCCCGGCGAACGCCGCATCAGACTCGACGAGGTCGACCGCATCATTGCGATCGGTTCCGACCGTATGATGGCCGCCGTTGCCGAAGCCCGCCACACTGTGCTGGCGCCGCATCTCAAGGAGCGTCACGTCGCCATCGCGTCGATTAACTCGTTGATGCAGTGCATGATGAAGGAAGTGTGCGGCCAGTGCCTGCAAAAGCATGTCGACCCCGTCACGCGGGCCGAGGCGCCGCCGGTATTTACCTGCTTCAACCAGGACCAATTCATGGACGCGGTCGATTTCGGCAACCTCCGCAACCGGCTCAAAACCAACAGCGTCGCCGAAAAGCTCACGGGCCGCCTGCTCGAACAGCTCTTGCCTGCGGTCCAGGCGCCGTCGTCGTGATCAGCCAGCCGTAGCGCTTCGAAAACCAAAAAAAATCGGCTGTGCAGACACGCTCGCCGATGCTTGCTGCGAGCTTCTATTCCAGCGGGTTGCTCCATGCGGCCGCATTTTTTGATCGAACGGCCCACTGTGAGTTCGGTCCATCGCGTGGTATCTTGTGCAAGTGCGCAACACGCCGCAGTATTGCGATGCGCCGCGAACTCACCCGGCAAATAGGAGTACCGCATGATAAGCTGGCAACGGGCAATCGCGTGGGGGATTGCTTTTCTGGCCGCAGGCCCGTGGGCCGAAGGCAGGTGCGAAGCCGCCGGGCGGAACGTGGTGCTGGTGGTCGCCGATGACCAGGGTCTCGACGCCGGCTGTTATGGCAACCGCGTGCTGCGCACGCCGCATATCGACGCACTGGCCGCCCAAGGGACGCGGTTCGATTTTGCATTTTGTACTACGGCTAGCTGCAGCCCGAGCCGATCGGTCATTCTGACGGGCTTGTACAACCACGCCAATGGTCAATACGGGTTGCAGCATGCCGAGCACCATTTCACCACTCGTGACTTCGTGCGGGGGTTGCCGGTGCTGCTGGCCGATGAGGGCTACCGCACCTGTTCGATTGGCAAAGTGCATGTCCAGCCCGACAGCGCCTACAAATTCGAGCGCTTCATGAACGACGGAATTCAAGGCGGGCGCAACGCCGTGAAAATGGCGGAAAACGCCGAGGCGTTCATGCGCGAAGCCGACCCGCGGCCATTTTTTATCTACTTTTGCCCGACTGACCCGCATCGCGCCGTGCGGGGGTTTGCCAACGACGTGGCCCACCCCAGGGTTACTGAAACCCGTTATGAACCGGGCGACGTGCTCGTGCCCGAGTTTCTTACCGATCAACCTGAGGTTCGCCGCGAGTTGGCCGAGTATTATCAGGCGATTTCGCGGGTTGACCAGGGTGTGGGGCGGCTGATGCAGGGCCTCAAGGACAGCGGCCATGATGGCGACACCCTCGTGCTGTACCTCAGCGACAACGGTGTGCCGTTTCCGGGAGCGAAAACGAACCTCTACGACTCAGGGACGCACTTGCCGCTGATCGTGCGCTCGCCCGATCAGAAACACCGTGGCGGCGCCTGCCGGGCGCTGGTCAACTGGGTCGACATCGCCCCTACGATTCTGGAGTTTTCCGGCGTCAAACCGCCGCCCTACGCCCTGCACGGACGCTCGCTGCTGAAAATTCTTGATGAAACCGACCCACCCGGGTGGGATCAGGTTTTTGGTTCGCACACATTTCACGAGGTCACGATGTACTACCCGATGCGGTCGATTCGCACCCGGCAGTACAAGCTGATTTTGAACCTGGCGCATCCGCTGCCGTACCCCTTTGCACAAGACCTGTTCGATTCGCCGTCATGGCAGGCGGCGCTCGAGCGAAAAGATGTCTTCATTGGTCGGCGGAGCGTGGCGGCGTATGTGCAGCGTCCACGGGTCGAGTTGTATGACGTCAAAGCCGATCCCGGCGAACTCGTAAATCTGGCCGACCACCCCGATCAGGCCCGCACGCTGGCCGACCTCGAATCGCGGCTTAAAGCTTGGCAACAGCAGACAAAAGACCCCTGGCTGATCAAGTACGTGCACGAATAAGCTGCGTGCAAGACGCACGATGCGACTTGTCAGCCGCCGCTTTGCCCAAATCGAAAGCAGCGCGGGTTGGCGGCAGCCTTCCATGCGGTGGCCGTCATGACCAGCGAATGCGTCAATGAGCCGGCATTGAATGCCACCCGGTCTTCACGCTGGCCGATCGTCGTGTCGGCGAACAACTCGAACGGCAGGATCGGCTCGCCGAACGGTGGCACGCTGCCCGGAACCAGGCCGGTCAATTCCCACAATTCTTCGCGCGATGCAAAGCGAATCTTTTTGACGCCCAATTCACGTTTGACCGCCGTCGAATTGAGTTTTTCATCAGCCGGCAGCACGAACAGCCGCAGCGTGTCATCGGTTCGCAACAGCAGCGCCTTGGCCCCGACAAACAGCGGCTCGCCCCGGGCCGCCGCCGACTCTTCAGACGTAAAGGTGGGGGCGTGTTCGACTTCACGGAATGTCGCGCCGGCATGTTTCAGAAACTGGCGAATCACCTCAAGCATTGTGGCTTCATTCATGGGAGCAATGCCTGTCAAATAAGAACCATTGCGCATAACCGACCAGACGGTCAGGCGACCACGACGCCTTCCGCCGCGGTCAGCCGCGCAAAGCGTTCCATCAGGTTCACCGTCATGGCGCCGATCGTGCCGCTGCCGATCGTCCGCCCATCGACCTGTACCACCGGGGCCAGTTCTCCCATGGTCCCGGTGCAAAACACTTCGTCGGCGCGATACACGTCGGTCAGCGATAAGTCTTCTTCACGATGCGGTATGCCGCCTTCCGCGCATAACTCCAGCACCGTTGCCCGAGTAATTCCCTCGGGGCAGGCGATGGGCCGGCTGGTGCACACCGTTCCCTGCCGCACCAGAAAAACGTGCGTCGCATTCGTTTCGGCGACAAACCCGCGCTGATCCAGCATCAACGCGTCGTCGACTTGGGCGTGGTTCGCCTCGATTTTCGCCAGAATCGACTGCAACAGATTGTTGTGGTGAATTTTCGGGTCAAGACAATCCGGCGGAAATCGCCGCACACTGCTCGTGATCAGCTTCAGCCCCGATTTGTCGTACACAGGGGGCTTGTGTTCGGCCAGTACGATCAGCGTCGGCCCGGCCTGGTTCAGCCGGGGGTCCATGCCCGATGTGATTTTCACGCCCCGCGTCAGCGTCAGGCGAATGTGCACGTCGTGCACCATCTGGTTTGCAGCCAGCGTTCTCCGAATTTCGGCAATGATTTCGTCGTGCTTGGGAATTATCGCAAATGCCAGTGCCCGGGCCGAATCGTGCAGGCGTTGCAGGTGTTCATACAGTTTGAAAATTCGACCGTGGTAGAGCCGCAAGCCTTCCCAAACGGCGTCGCCGCCCTGCACGACTGAATCAAACGGGCTGACGCCCGCCTCGTTGCGATGCACGATCCTGCCGTTGATGTTTACCAGCAGGTTTCGGTTTTTTTCGTAGAATTGTTGCAACATGGTATGCTTTCGCGCGGGGTACACGCCGCGCCGATTGCGGCAGGTATGACCGTTTCGGACTGCGGTCGATCATGAAACAGAAATCGGGAGGCCGTCCCTTCAATGCAACCGGTGAGCGTACAGCCGGTCGTAATATTCCTGCGATTCATCGCAGAAGTCTTGCAGTTCGGGTGGAACCGGTTCGAGTTTCGGGGCGTAGGGGCGAAAGGTCGTCGAGTGTTCGACCTCCGTATACCAATGCCGGGCCCATACGCCGTCGGTCGGGCGCAGGCCTGGCGGCCACGACAACATGGCGTTGGTGAACTCGACATGCAATGCGTCGCACAGCAAGCCCAGCAGGCGGCGCGGGTTTTCGAGCACGTCGCGTGCGTCGAGCACAGGCGGCGTGGCGCCGCTGCGCTGCCGCACCCAGTCAAAAATCTCCCAAAGCTGCGGAAAGCCGAGGTCTGCCGACGAGGTTGGTGTATTCTTACGAATGTACGATGTCAGCACTGCGCGCGGTTCGCGAATCAGAAAGCAATGCGTCAGTCGGCCCAGCCATTGCCGGTCGATGTGGGGCAGCAGGTGGTGCGACATGTGCTTCTGGTAAAATATCCGCCGGCCTTCGGGGACGTCGCCTGTCAGCCAGGCGACCACCTTTTCGATGTCGGCTTCGTGCCGCGCGATGATTTCAGCGGCGACGGGGTGGTCAAGCCCGGTCTGGCGGAGATAATGCGCATATAGCGGTTCATCGCAGACGAACGTGTCGGGGCGGTTCCCCCAGGCGCGCATCATGGCGGTCGATATGTTTCGTGGCCCCGACCACATGGCCAACCTCAAAGGTGCCGTGTCCAACATTTAGGTTTCCATCCGCTTCTCACGTTGCGCCAATTGCAGGTCGGCGTCGGTCATCATGCAAACCAACTCGTCGAAAGCCACGCGCGGCTGCCAGCCGAGTTGTGTGCGGGCTTTCGTGGCGTCGCCCCGCAGCACGTCGACCTCCGCCGGCCGCAGGAAAAGCGGGTCGATCTGAACATGCCGCGTCCAGTCGAGGTCGAGCCGCCCGAACGCGGCATCAAGAAAATCGTGGACTGTATGGGTGCACCCCGTGGCAATCACGTAATCATCGGGCTGGTCGTACTGCAACATCCGCCACATCGCCTCGACGTAGTCGCCTGCGAAACCCCAGTCGCGGCTGGCATCAAGGTTGCCCAGCCGCAGCTCGTGCTGCAAGCCCAGCTTGATGCGGGCCGCCGCGCGGGTGATTTTGCGGGTTACGAATGTTTCACCCCGCCGCGGCGATTCATGGTTGAACAAAATGCCGTTACACGCGAACAGTCCGTAGGCTTCGCGATAATTGACGGTTTGCCAATACCCGAAAACTTTGGCGCAGGCGTACGGGCTGCGGGGGTGAAACGGCGTGCGTTCGGTTTGGGGCGTTTCGACCGCCCGGCCAAACATCTCACTCGATGATGCCTGGTAAAATCGCACCGCGTCGCCCGTGCGCGCCTGGTGGATCCGAATCGCTTCGAGCAGCCGCAACACGCCCAGCCCGGCAACATTCGCCGTGTAGACCGGCATTTCAAACGACAACTGCACGTGGCTTTGTGCGGCGAGGTTATACACTTCGTGGGGCCGTACTGCATCAAGTAGGGCGCCTAGATTTGAACCGTCGGCCAGGTCGCCGTGGTGCAGCACAACTTCGGGCGGGCAATGGCCGGGGGCATGCCCGCACGCCACCATGCCATGCACCTGGTACCCTTTGGCGAGCAGCAATTCCGAAAGGTAGGAGCCATCTTGCCCGCTGACTCCAGTGATCAACGCGACGGGCCGGTCTGAATTCACTCAACATCTCCCTGATGATTGCCGATTCCATTCGAGAGTACGTCGCGCCCGCGCGCGCCGTCAAGTCGAACGCCGCCCGGCGTAACCGGTCTGGCGGGCGACAGCGATTTTGCACGCAGCTTGCCGGTCGATTGACGGCGGGTGCAGAGTCGCTAAAATCTAATGACGCAGCGGCGGTGCGCTCCTGAACGAAAAGGCGCAGCCGTCGTTGTTTGTTTTGGCTCCGTAGCTCAGTTGGTTTAGAGCGCCGGCCTGTCACGTCGGAGGTCGCGGGTTCAAGTCCCGTCGGAGTCGCCTTTCCATTCCAAACCCGCGGCGGTCGTTACCGCCGCGGGTTTTTGCGTCTGCTCGGCGTGAATTTCAGGGGCAAATCGCTGGAGCCCCCCATTTCCGCGGTCGGTCAGCCGAATTTTCTGTTCTGTATGCTGGGCTGCGTGTTCCATCGCATTCACTGGCCAAAATGAAGAGTCTTCGGACTATGCAGAGAATACCCCGCAGGCGAAGGGCCCGCCTTGACCCGCCAACAACGTTCAGTCATTGGCGTTTTGATCGTTCTCACGTCTGCGCTTGACTCCTGTGGTATACCTTTGCACATTATATGCAGGAAGTCGCCGAAGCGACGACCGATCAAATAAATTTGAGTCTCGGCCGGCCGCTACCTGCGTTCTGTCGTTGTGCGAGTGAGTCGGCACGGGGGGCTCGGCGTTTTCAAGGACACGCCGACCATTTTTTTCGGAGAGCTCTCGCCCACTCGTGGCTCACGTCGGGCGCGAATGTTGGTCGTGGGTGACATCGTGCGCTGAACTCTCAAAGCAGACTGGGCGACGATCATCGTGCAGCCGGGCCTTTACGAACAACTGGTAACGCTCCATCTCCAGCAGAACCTGAACCAGTTAGCCGACCCGCGATTGTGCCCGGTGGCACCTGTCGATGCCGAAGATTCTCACACCGCAATTGCGCAGTTCCTGGAACGCGAATTGGCCAGCAGCCTCTCGCAGTTTCGGGGGGCCGAGGCGGCCGAGCGGCAACAGCGATTGGTCAGCCGCATCATCGGCACGTTGGCCGAGGAACTGGGCCACGATTGGCATGATCGGCTGAGCATTTCAACGCCGCTCCGGCGATTGCTCGCAATTCATGCGGTTCCCCCCGAGGCGCCGCTCGACCGGCCAGACACACCGTTGTCGCGGTCGGCACTGCTGACGGGCACGCGGCTCGATCCGAGTCTGGGCAGTCAACTGCGCAAGGAAATTGCCACGGCCGATCGCGTCGATCTGCTCTGCTCATTCATCCGCTGGAGTGGTTTACGCGTGCTGCTCGACGACCTGCGGCGCCTCGTCGAGCGGCCACCCGTTACAGATGGCCCTCGATTACGCGTCATCACGACGAGCTACATGGGGGCAACCGACCCGCGAGCCATCGAAGAGTTGAGCCGACTTCCCAACACCGAAATTCGCGTGAGTTACGACACCAAGCGCACGCGGTTGCACGCCAAAGCCTATCTGTTTCATCGCGAAACGGGGTTTGGCAGCGGCTACATCGGTTCGGCCAATCTCTCGAATGCCGCACTGTGTGAAGGCCTCGAATGGACGACAAAGATCAGCCACTACGAACTGCCGTATCTGTGGAGCAAGATTTCTGCAACATTCGAAACCTATTGGCAGGACGACGAATTTCAGGCATACCGGGGCGATGCGCCCGAGACCTTACGACAGGCAATCAGCCGCGAGCGTCTGTCGGCCTCAGAACCGGCGACTGTCGCAAATTTCGACCTGCGCCCCTACCCATTTCAGGAAGAAATCCTCGATGTTCTGGCGGCGGAACGCGAGGTCAGCAACAAGCGCCGGCAGTTGGTCGTCTCGGCGACTGGTACCGGTAAGACCATGATCGCCGCATTTGATTATGCGCGAATCTGCCGCGAGTCGGGTACGCAGCCGTCGCTGCTGTTCATCGCGCATCGCGAGGAACTTTTGCGGCAGGCGCTCGGCTCATTCCGCGGAGTCCTGCGCGACCAGAACTTCGGCGACCTTCTGGTGGGTGGCAATGCACCGTGCCAGCAACGGCATCTGTTTTGTTCAATCCAGAGTTACAATAGCCGCAATCTGGTACGGCTACCGCCCGATGCGTTTGATTACGTCGTCGTCGACGAGTTTCATCATGCGGCGGCTGCCAGTTACCGCCGATTGCTCGACCGGGTGCGGCCCCAGATTCTGCTGGGGCTGACCGCCACCCCCGAGCGCTCAGATCAACTCGACGTGCTACAGTGGTTCGGCGGCCAGACAAGTGCCGAAATTCGCCTGCCCGATGCCATCAATCGTCGATTGCTTTGTCCATTCCAATACTTCGGTGTGTCTGACTCGGTCGACCTGAATGTCTTGGAATGGCAACGCGGTGGCTACCGGACCGACGACCTCGATCGGATCTACACGGGCAACGATATTCGCGCTCGATTAATTCTCGAGAAAATCCACGAGATTGTACTCAATCCGCGTCAGGCTCGCGGTTTGGCGTTTTGCGTCAGCCAGGCCCACGCCGCGTTCATGGCCCGGTTCTTCAATGAAAACCATTTGCCCGCCGCTTCGCTGACGGCCGATTCGCCCGAGGAACTGCGGCGGTCGGTGCAAGATCAACTGCGAGCGCGCAACATCAATTTCATTTTCGTAGTCGACCTGTACAACGAAGGGGTCGATATTCCTGAAATCGACACGCTCTTGTTCCTGCGCCCCACGGAAAGTCTTACAGTTTACCTGCAACAGTTTGGCCGCGGCCTGCGCCAGCACGGCGAAAAGGAATGCCTGACCGTACTCGACTTCATTGGCGCCCAGCGCCGTGAATTTCGCTTCGCTTCGCGGTTTCGCGCGTTGAGTACCGATCCTGGCAAAAAACTCGATCTCGAAATCGAACAGGGGTTTCCCCATTTACCGAGCGGCTGCGTGATTCGGCTTGAACGCGTGGCCCAGCAACGAATTCTCCAAAACGTTCGCGAGTCTGTCAGGTTACTGCGCCCTAAAATGATCGGCAGTTTGCGCGAACTAGGGCACTTACTGGGGCGCCCTCCGTCGATTGACGAAGCGCTTGACTATTTCGACACCACGCTCGATGAACTGTTGAAACGCGGCCTTTGGTCGCGTCTGCTCGCTGACGCGGGACTGATCGCCTCTCCGGCCGATCCCGACGAATCGCGTCTGGCAAAGGGGCTGCACCGGTTGTGCCATGTGGAATGTGCCCACGAGATTCAGAGCTGGCTCCAGTGGCTGGTTGCAGGACGAATAGCCGACCACACGATTGACGACACGCTGCGTGATATGCTGCACGTCAGCCTTTGGGCCGACGAAGGCCGCGAGGCAACGCGCTCGCAATTAGAAACGCGCTTGCGGCAGAACCCGGCCGCATTGCACGATCTGCAAGCGATTCTTGACTACCGCATTCGGCGGATCCCGGCGCACCATGCAGGCCGGTGGCCAGACCATGCCGGGACGTTGACAATTCACGCCCGGTATACGCGCGACGAAATTCTGGTCGGGCTGGGGCATTGGTCCTTGAACCGCCGCCCGGACCAGCGAGAAGGCGTCTTGCATTTGGCGAGTTCGCGCATCGATGCTTTTTTCGTCACGCTTCAGAAGACGGAAGACGAATACTCGCCGACGACAATGTACGAAGATTACCTCATTTCGCACGATCGATTTCACTGGCAGTCACAGAGCAACACATCGGCCGAGTCACCCACCGGGCAACGGTATATTCACCACCGGAAGATGGGCTACACGCCGCTGCTGTTTGTGCGCGAGACAAAAACGTTGGCATCAGGAATTGCGGCGCCTTACACTTTCCTCGGCCCATGCGAGTACATCTCGCACTCCGGCAGTCGCCCGATCAGCATCGTCTGGAAACTGACCCATCCTGTGCCGGCCAGGCTCTTCCGCATCATGGCTCACCAGAGCGTCGGCTGATCACCGCAGGGCCAAGTCCGCCACGGGCAAGGGGATGAATTCGCCCCGAACGAACTTTTCCCGCTGTGGCAGCCGGAATTTGGGAGTTGACGGCTGGCCGATGCCGACGGCACGGTTGGGGTGCGGCAGAAGGATCCGGCGGCCGGCTTGATCAGATGGTTGGGAAAATGACTGATATTTAACGTCTTACGCTGACCGCCATCGAAGAACAACTCTGCGACATTGCCGCGAAAGTGCTGGATCTGCCGCGCTGCCAAGTCAGCCCCGCCAGTCACGTGCTTGAAGACCTGCACTGCGACAGTCTCGAATTTGCCGACTTGCTGTTTGAATTCGAACGACAGTTCGACGTCACGATCCGCAACCGGTGTACGCCGCCATCTTTACACGCCCTGATTTGTACATGGTCGATCTGGCAGAGATCGTTTAACTCCAGCAGGGAACGGGCATACTGCG
>JAJXXL010000353.1 GCA_021781115.1 Planctomycetota bacterium | reverse complement strand
TTGCGAGCGCAGCGCCGAACACGACGAATGCCGACACCCATCGACCACGACTGGTTATTAATGAGGTCTGGTGAATCATGGCGAATCGGCGATCGCACAGAAGCGAGCGAAGTCTTCGGCGCAAAAGGTAATCGCTCATACGGTGCATCCTAGCCGTCGTCGGTCTGAAGTCAATCGCGAATTCCGAGCGTGCCCACTTCCCAGGGACATTGGCTCGCATGCCATCGCAGCGAGAGCGCATCGGTCCAACGTCGTGTGCTGCGTCGGCCCGACTGCCGCGCTCCTTGTGCCCGACTGCCACCCCACGGTATGCTGCATGCATCGCATTTTCTCGTGGTTCCCGCCGGGTTCGTTCAAGGCCCGTGGTGTCGCGTTGTCGATATTTTCACGTCGACCCGCGGTGGCTGCGCGAGCGCGGGCTGACAATTCGGGCGAGTCAAGTTTGATCGGTCGAGCCGATCGCGTGGCGTTGGCGATTCGCCGCCGTAATCCTTCTGCAGCAGGGCGCGCGCCATGGAGGCCATATTCGTAGTACTGGTAATCTGCGGAGTCGGTGTCGCCCTGCTCCTGCCACTGCCGATTCTGATTGTGCTGCTCAAGATGCGCGACGAGCAGCGTGCCGCCCTCAACGCATTGACGGTCGAAATTCGCGAACTCCGGCCCGATCGTGCGCGGGATCCGGCGGCGGGGGCCGTTCCATTCCGGGCTGAGCCAATGGTCGCGAGCGCTGAACCGCCGCCGACCCAACCCGCCACGCCGATTGTTGCACTGCCGGATGCCGCTCCCCCCGCACCGCCGCCCGGTGTCATCGAGGCGGCGGCTCAGCCGCCGGTATTTGATTTCACCGCGCCGCCGGCGCCAAGCGCAGGAGCGGCGTTCGCTGCCTCGGCTGCTTTGCCGGGCGCCCCCACCGCGCCACACGCTGTTTCGCCGGGGCCGGCCGAGCAGTTTGAAGCCGCGGCCAACGAAACGCTGCGGCGGATCTGGAGCTGGATCGTCGTGGGCGAAGAGTATGTGCCCCAAGGTGTGTCCATGGAGTTCGCCGTGGCCAGCCAATGGCTGATGCGCGTCGGTATCGTGATTCTGGTGACGGGCATTGGCTTTTTCCTGAAGTATTCCGTCGAGCACGGGCTGATCAATGAGCTGGCGCGCGTTGCGCTGTCAGTGGTTGCGGGGCTGGGGTTGATGATCGCCGGCGCGCAATTGCTCGGTCGCCGCTACCATGTGCTGGGCCAGGGGCTGCTGGGGGGCGGCCTGGCTACGCTGTACTTTGCCGTGTTCGCTGCCGCCAATTTCTACCACCTCATCGAGCAGCCCGCGGCGTTCGCCGCGATGGCGTTCGTCACGGTGCTGGCGGGCGGTGTCGCCGTGCGGTTCAACTCGATTCTCGTGGCCGTGCTCGGAATTATTGGCGGCTACGCCACGCCGATCCTGTTGTCGACGGGAATCGTGAATTTCACCGGCCTGTACTCGTACGTGCTGTTGCTGGGAATCGGCGTGCTGGGGTTGTGCTACTGGAAGGACTGGCCGCTCGTGAATTATCTCAGCTTCGCGGCGACGTACCTGCTGTACGCCGGCTCGATGCGGGCGTATGACGTCAGTCATTTCCAGGAGGTCATGCCGTTCGTGGGCGCGTTCTTCGTATTGTTTTCGACAATGACGATCCTCTACAAACTCGTGAACCGGGCGCAGTCGAACCTGCTCGACATTCTCGTGCTGCTGATCAATGCCGGGTTGTATTATGCGGCGGCGCACGATCTCGTCGAACCGGTTGGCGGGCGGAAATGGGCGGCGCTCGTCGCCTTGTCGCTTGCAGCGTTTTACACCGCGCACGTGTACTATTTCTTGAAACGCCAGATCGTCGATCGGGCCCTGCTCGTGACGTTTATTGGCCTGGCCGCGTTTTTTCTGACCCTGACAATGCCGCTCCTCCTGGCACGCGAATGGGTGACGGTCAGTTGGGCCATTCAGGCGCTGGTTTTGCTGTGGATTGCTGGAAAACTGGGCAGCGAGTTTCTGCGGCATGTCAGCTACGCGCTGTACGCCCTCGTTCTGTACCGCTTTGGCCTCATCGACTTGCGCAGCCAGTTTCCAGGTGCCGCCCACCCGGCGCCTTTGCCGCTGCCGGAGTACCTTTTGATTCTGGCCGAGCGCCTGGTTCTGTTTGGTGTACCGATTGCCTCGTTGAGCCTTGCCAGCCGGCTGCTGGCACGGCAGGACGCGCCCGCCCGCCCGGTCATCGCCCGCGAAAACGACATCGGGGCCGGGCTGAACCGGTCGCTGACGATGCACGCTTTCGGCTGGCTCGTCCTGGGAATGGCCTTTCTGTACCTGCATCTTGAGTTCAGCCACACGTTTGGCATGCTGTACCCCGCGTTCAGGCTGCCATCATTGACCCTGCTGTGGCTGGCCCTAGGCGGGCTTATGTTGCGGCGGGTCATTGGCAGCGAACCGAGCGCTGATCGGGTTGTGCTGCTGGTCGTGGCGGTCGCGCTGATGGTCAAGCTCTTGTACTTCGACGTCGCGAGCTGGTCGCTAACCTCCAGCAGCCTGCTGTACGATGGAGCCTATTCGTTTCATGACGCCGCGTTGCGGTTGATCGACTTCGGGGCGGTCGTGGGGTTCTTCGCCGCGGCTCATGCCGTCATGGCTGGGCGGACCGGCACCCAGGACCTGGTCGCGTTTTTCGGGTTTTCCAGCCTGGGGCTGCTGTTCGTGTACCTGACGCTCGAAACCGGGTCGTTCCTGTTTGCGTATGTCCCGGGGTTGCGGCCCGGCGGAGTTTCCATTTTGTGGTCGCTGTTCGCGCTGGGGCTGATTTTGCGGGGCATCGCGACCGCCTCCGCCGCATCGCGGTACTTGGGGTTGGGGCTGTTTGCAATCGTCGCCGCCAAGGTGTTTTTCTTCGACCTGGCGCAACTCGATCAGTTCTTCCGCATCGTAGCCTTTCTGCTGTTGGGGGGGCTCGTGTTGTGCGGGTCGTTCTTGTACCTGAAGTCGCGTGACCAGTTTGCCGTGCCACCGCCGATCGACAAGGGAGACGTCGTATGAAATGGAGCCTGTTCTGGCTGATCTGGGCGTGGTCTGCCGCGGCCCTGGCCGCCGAACCCGGTTTTCGCTTCGCAAAGGCTGTCGCCGCGCCCGCGCGGAAACAGGACGACCTGCTGTCGATCGCGCTCGACGCCGAAGTTTATGCAGCAACCCGCCACGGCCTGGCCGACATCCGCCTGATTGACGCGCAGGACCACCCGGTGCCGTACCTGTTGCGGCGGGCGCAAGCGACCAGCCCGCGCCCCACACGTACGACCTGGCGCGGGCGGCAGCTTTCGGCCCGGCCTGTCGCGGGGGGCGGCCTGGAAATTACGGTGCAGCGCGATGCCAAGGATCCTCGCCCCAACGGGCTCAGGCTCGTTTCGCCGCTGCGCGATTTTGAAAAA
Organism: Planctomycetota bacterium; assembly: GCA_021781115.1. GTDB lineage: Bacteria > Planctomycetota > Planctomycetia > Planctomycetales > Planctomycetaceae > JAJXXL01. The sequence goes on along the minus strand of JAJXXL010000353.1, from coordinate 1,862 downwards.
CAGGCCCGCGTTTTCGCATCAGCCGACGGCGCGAACTGGGTGGCAGTCGGCGACGAAGCGACACTGTTTGATTATTCGCGTTACGCCGACGTGCGCAATGACGACATCGCGTTTCCAGAACAGGAGGGACCCTGGTTTCGAGTCGTACTGCAGAACGTGACCGACGAGCAGCAATCGGAGTTGATGGGGTTGGCCCGCCGCTTGCGCGACAATGCCGAAACCGAGCGCATCGAGTTCCAGGAAATCAACCGCCGTCCGTTTCGGGTCGAGGCCGTCGACTTGTGGCGCGAGGTCGAACACGACCGTTCTGTGGGCGAAACGAAATCGAAATACCCGGCGGCCGGCTTCCGCGTCGAACACGATGCGGCACAAAAGAAAACGCTGGTGTACGTCGACCTGCAACGCGAACCGCTGACCGCACTCACACTGCAAACGTCCGATCGCAACTTCAGCCGCAAGGCGTCGGTTGAAGTCGAACAGACGCGGGGCGCATTGCACACCTGGCAGGCGATTGGCGAGGGGGCACTGATTCGGCTCGACTTTCAGCGGCTGAAGCGCGAGCAACTGGCGATTTCATTTCCTGAAACGCGAAGCAGGCAATGCCGTGTGGTCATTGACGATCGCGACAGCCCACCGCTGAATATTTCCGGAATTCTGGCCGAGGGCAATGTGTACGAAGTCATATTCGTTGCCGTGCCCGGCGCACAATACCAGTTGCTGTATGGTTCTGAAGACGCTTCGCCGCCACAGTTCGACACCTCGGTGATCGAAGGCCTGCTCGGCGAACGGTTTCATCCGACCGCGGCCGGGCTGGGCCTCGCCCTGCCGCTGCAGCCCGCCCGGGCGTCGGGTCTGAGCGCGAAAACACTGGTCAACAACCCGCTGTTGCTGGGTGGAATCATCACGCTGCTGATGACCTTGCTCGGCTACGGCCTATATCGCGCGGTGCAGCGCATCGACAACGTGCCCGGTAATCTCCCGCGCGACTGAGGGGGTTCGCCCCCTGGTGGGCAAACGCCTTTTGCCCGCGCGGCTTGACAACAATTCGTCTGGCCGGGTAAACCAAGGTCGTCGCGACCTGCCGCAGCGCCCCAGCCTGCCCGCGGCAGCACGCGGGCCAATCGCGAGATCTGGGCTGCCGTGCGGCGCCAGTGGCTGTTCCCAGCAGGGGCTGTTCGCTATGCACGCCGATGGCTCAAATGCCGGCCAGGGCGGAAACCTGTATGTGGGCGTTCCGACGTGCCTGCCAGACGAATTGATCGAAACGCTTCTCAACCGGGGGGGCGTGCGCATCGAAAGAATCGTTTCGTGCGGCCAGGGTTCGCCCGCCGGCTTTTGGTATGATCAACCCGAGCGCGAGTTCGTCGTGCTGCTGCAAGGCGCGGCCCGGTTGCGTTTCGACGATCAGGAACTCGAAATGTGGCCGGGTTCCTACATTGAAATTCCCGCCCATCGGCGGCATCGGGTCGAATGGACCGACCCGCTGCAACCCACGATCTGGTTGGCCATTCATTACCCAGGCTGAGCCTGACGCGCCCGATCGTTGCGTTTCTGTGGCGCGCTTCAACCGTCGTCGCCGCCGCAGGCCAGACGCAGGGCACGATCAATGCCGACTCGGACCTGCCGGACGATAAACCGACGCGTGAACTGTTCGGATTCGTCGCTCGCGCGCTGAAGAAATGACGCCTTTTGCCGTCCGATCGGCCCGCCGCCTCCGACTCCGCCGGAATTCGCCAATTCGGGCGGCCAGATTGGCCAGTCACATCTTGCGTCGGCTCCCGGTGGTGCGGTAAAAGTAAGGCTGTCGCATTTGCCGTCGGGCCGTTCGTCAAGGAAGAGGATGTTCATGTTCTGGAAGGTCT
>JAJXXL010000557.1 GCA_021781115.1 Planctomycetota bacterium | reverse complement strand
GCATGCAGATTTCGGTGTTCACCAATGCCGCGAATCAGGTGACGAAAATCGTGGCCCGTCACGCGGCCGAACTGCTTGGCGATGCGCCCCCGGCCCGCAAACCGGCCAAAAAGCCGGCGGGAAAAAAGTCGCGGGGCGGCAGCACGCCGCCGGAAGGCGACGAAACCGCCCCTTGGCCGCAATTCCTGGGGCCGAACCGCGACAATCAATCGAATGAAACGGGGCTGCTCAAGCGCTGGCCGGAAAACGGGCCGAAGCTGTTGTGGACGGCGAACGGGCTGGGAGCGGGCTATTCGTCGGTGTCGGTTGCGCAGGGCCTTGTATTCACCATGGGAAATCGTCCGCAGGGCGAGTCGATTCTCGCATTGCGGCTGGATAATGGCGCGGGCGTGTGGGAGGCGGCGATCGGCCCCACGTTTCGCGAAGGCATGGGCGACGGCCCGCGCGGCGTGCCCACTGTCGAGGGCGAAACGCTGTACGCGCTGGGCGCCTCGGGCGACCTGGCTTGTGCCGAAACCCGCACCGGCAAGATCCGCTGGCGCAAGAACATCCTCACCGAGTTCGAAGGCAACCCCATCAAGTGGGGCATTTGCGAATCGGTGCTGATCGACGGCGACCGCCTGATTTGCACCCCCGGCGGCAAGCAGGCCGCGATGGTCGCGCTCAACAAGGTCACGGGCAAGGTGCTCTGGAAGGCGGTCGTGCCCGGTGGCAGCGACGCCGGCTACGCGTCGTCGGTGGCAATGGAAGTCGGCGGCGTCAGGCAGTATGTGCAGTTCATGCAACGCGGCACCGTGGGGATCCGTGCCGAGGATGGCAAGTTTCTGTGGGCCAACGATTCGTCGGCCAATCCGACAGCCAATTGTTCGGCCCCGGTCTGGCAGGACGATATGGTGTTTACCGCCTCAGATTATGGAACGGGCGGCGCCATGCTGAAACTGGCGTCATCGGGCAAGACCACGACGGCAACTCTCGCATATCGCACCAACAAGATGAAAAACCATCATGGCGGCATGGTGGCGCTCAAGGGCTTTCTGTACGGCGCCGACGACGCCACGTGGACCTGCCTCGACCTGGCGACCGGAACTGTGAAATGGCAAAACCGCTCGGTGGGCAAAGGTTCGTTGACGCTGGCCGACGGCAAACTGATTCTGCGCAGCGAATCAGGGCCGGTGGCGCTTGTCGAAGCAACGGCCGAAGATTATCGTGAAATCAGCCAGTTTGCACCCGGGTCGCCAAGCGGCAAGCAAACCTGGCCGTACCCCGTCGTGGCCGCCGGCCGACTTTTCCTGCGCGATCAAGACATTTTGCAGTGTTACGACTTGCGCCAGGAATAACCCGGCCGGCAATCGTTGTGGCATTGAGTGAGAATCGGCCGCTCGCTGTTGCAATGGCCAAGGAGGTAGCAGACTTTGCATAACCCGTACAGGACATGCCCACGATGACGCACACCATTGAATCGAAGCTGACCGAGATGGGGCTGACGTTGCCGGCGCCCCCGCCCGCCGTCGGGTTTTATGTGCCGGTTTTGCGAACCGGAAACCTGGTCGTCACCAGCGGGCAGCTTCCCTTTATGGGAAAGGAACTGGCCTTTACCGGCAAGGTGGGCGAGCGGTTGCATGAAGAGGACGGCAAGAATGCCGCACGAATCTGCGCGGTCAACGCCCTATCGCAAATCAAATCCTGTCTGGGCAGCCTCGACCATGTGCGGCAGATTGTACGTGTCGAAGGTTATGTGCAATCGGCGCCCAATTTTCACGGACAGCCGGCGGTGCTGAACGGTGCTTCAGAACTGTTCGTCATGCTGTTTGGCGACGCGGGGCGGCATACCCGCGTGGCACTGGGCGTCAGTGAAATGCCGCTCAACGCGGCAGTTCAGTTGGCGGTTTGGGTGGAAGCCGCCGATTAAACTGAGCTTCAAGGCCGCATTAGAACGGCGGCGAATGATGCGCTGCTCACGGCGAGTTGACGAGAATCGCCTCGGGTTTGGTTCAGGCGTTCGCATCGCCAGTGAGCAGTTTGTGCCAACAGAATCGGAAATTGCTGCTGTTCACCGACAACTCGACCCATGAACCGACCTGTCAGGCGACGGGGTCGGCCAGCGGAATCCAGATTTCCATTCCGCCCAGGCCGGTGTGCGGGTTGAAATCGGTGGTGTAACGTTCGAAAAATGGCGCGGGAGCAGTTTTCAACCCCGAGTCGGGAACCCATTTGGTCCAGATGCAGTCGATCGTGCCCGCGATCGACGACACGTGGTCGCGATGCGAAAACACCGCGTATCGCCGGGCGGTGATCTGCACGTCCTTCCACCCGGCGGGCAGCGTGGCCCCATCGGCCACGGCAACGCCCGAGAGATAACTGAACCCGCAGTCAGATTGAAACTCGCACACGCCGTAAGCATTGTCGCCGATACGTTCCGGCGCTTTTGCGATTTGGTCAACGAATCTCGCCCATTGCGCCGGTATATTCTGCCGGGTTTCGAGCGTGTACGAGTCGCTGAACCCCGCGATCCGCAATTGGCTGCCATATTCGAAGCGGGGCCCTGCAAGGCCCAGCACCTCGGCCCACAATCTCGCGTCGCGTTCGCGACACTCAGGCGTCAGAATCTTACCGAAGTCTTCCCTTTCAAACAGCGGGCGAATCTCAACGTCGCCGTCTTCGAGATGCGGGTTCGGACAGCGTTTGACCCATTCAAGGGCTTCGTCCAGTGACGCGACTTTCCACAGCCAATACCCGGCGATCAACTCCTTGGTTTCAGCAAACGGCCCATCGATTACGGTACGTGATGTTCCAGAGAACCGCACGCGAGCGCCCCTGGAGCTGGGCTGCAGCCCTTCGGCCGCAAGCAGCACGCCCGCCTTGACCAGTTCTTCATTAAATCGGCCCATGGCGACAACAAGCTCCTGCGAGGGCATGACGCCCGCCTCTGATGCCTGCGTTGCCTTGACAATCACCATCACTTTCATCGCGTGGTCTCCAGAGAGCAGGTCGTGTTGGCTGTAATTCTTTTACAGAGCCGCGTCTGTGGTCGTGGGTAAGCCCGGCAGCTCGATCAGCGGGCGAACTTCGACCGTGCCTTTGGCCGCCCCGGGAATTCTCGCGGCGATTTGAATCGCTTCGTCAAGATTCGCCACGTCGATCAGAAAATAGCCGCCGAGCTGTTCAGTCGTTTCGACGAAGGGACCGTCGGTAATCAGCTTTTTGCCGCCGCGGACGCGCACGCTCGTCGCGGCGGCCGCCGGATGCAGGGGCGACGCATCGAGGTACTGGCCGCGTGTGTGCAATTCATGGCAGAGTTGCGTCGAATCGGCCACGCATTGTTCGCGCGCTGCGGGGGTCCAACTGGCTTCGTCGGTATAAATCAGCAGTAAATATTTCATGGCAATCTCCAAGACAGTTTGGTCGGGTTCTTTGACACGCCGGGGCCAACCGGCGGTCGCCGGTCAACTCTCGGGTTTCACCATGTAGTCGTGCGGCTGTTCGGCAAATCGACAGGGCAAGTGATAATTTTTTCAGCCTAGTTCGCGCAGGCGACGCTGCAAGAACCGGCGTTCCGGCTCTTGTTCGGCCAAGGCCAAAGCCCGGGTGTAGCCCGATCTGGCTTCGGCAATCTTGCCCAACCGCCGGCAGAAATCGGCGCGTGCGGCGTGAGCCAGGTGATATTCGGCCAGATCGCCGCGATCGAGAATCGCATCGACCAGTTGCAAACCCGATTCGGGGCCATCGCGCATGGCGACGGCCACGGCACGATTCAGTTCGACGACGGGCGAAGGCGTCAGTTGCAGCAACACGTCGTACAGGGCCACGATTTGTCGCCAGTCGGTTTCGGCTGCGGCAGGCGCTTCGGCATGCAGCGCGGCAATGGCGGCCTGAATAGCGTGCACGCCGAACCCCAAGGTTGACAGCGCCCGATTCACCAGCGCCCGCCCTTCGGCGATTTGCTCGCGGTTCCACAGCCCGCGGTTCTGCTCGTCGAGCAGGATCAGGTCGCCGCCGGGCGAGACGCGCGCCAACCGCCTTGAATCGTGCAACAGCATGAGCGCCAGCAACCCGGCGACTTCGGGGTCAGGACAGAGTTCGAACAGCATCCGGCCCAGGCGAATCGCCTCCGAAGACAAGTCGGTGCGATTGATGGCGGGGCCCGACGACGCCGAATAACCTTCGTTGAAGACGAGGTAAATCACGGCGAGAACCGAACTGAGCCGCTCGGGCAGGTCGGCCAGCGAAGGAACCTCGTAGGGAATTCTGGCGTCGCGAATCTTGGCCTTGCCGCGGACGATCCGCTGGGCGATCGTGGCGGGGGCGGTCAGAAACGCGCGCGCCACTTCTTCAGTTGTCAAACCACAGACCTCGCGCAGGGTCAGCGCCACCTGTGTCGCCGGGGCGAGCGCGGGGTGGCAGCAGGTAAAGATCAAGCGCAATTGATCGTCGCAAAACCGGGGTTCATCGAGTTCGAGATCATCGGGCGGTTCGGTGCTTTGCCAGCGGGCCAAATCGGGCATCGACTCGGCAAAACGCGTCTGCCGCCGCAGGGCGTCGATTGTCTTGAAGCGACCGGTCGAAACGAGCCAGGCCCGTGGGTTCTCAGGCACGCCCGCGGTGGCCCATTGCTCGACGGCGGCGGCGAAGGCTTCATGCATGGCTTCTTCGGCCCGGTCGAAATCGCCGAGGAGACGCACGAGCGTTGCCAGCACGCGGCTCGACTCGGCGCGATAAATGGCGTCGACGATCGTGCGAATGTCTTGCGTGGGCATCGGCTGAGGTTAATCTCGAAAACGCACTCTGGCACGCGGCGCCTGCCGCGCAGGTTATTCGGCGGCGGGCAACGGCTGCCAGCAACAATTCGAGCGCACGGCGTCGATGACGGCCTGGTACAGCCAGCCGTCGCGAAATGTCAGGTACGGTTCGTGCGCGCGGCCCTCGATATCGGCGATAAATTCGCGGGCCAACTGATTCCAGTTGCGCTGCGTGTTGTCGGAATCGGGGGGCAGGGCATCAATGATGTCGAGCGGCACGGCCAGTTCTTCCCAAGTCGGGCCGCCGGCCTTCAGCAACACGGCCCCCTGCATGTAACACCCTTCGACGTGCAGCGTCCCTTTTTCTCCGTAAAACGCAATGGAATCGCCGGCGAGCGCCGCGCGAAGCGCCGAATGCCGGAACGTGGCGCTCACGGCGTCATTTAACCCCCGGGCCGGGTCGCCAATGCGCACGAGCGCGGTGTACGACCAGTCGCTGTCGACCGCGGCCCATTCCAATTGGGCCGCCTGGTCAGGTGTCAGGGCCTGCTTGGCGAAATCGCGAAAATCA
>JAJXXL010000010.1 GCA_021781115.1 Planctomycetota bacterium | reverse complement strand
GGGCAGGTAAAGTACTCATCGCCACCGACGCCCATGTGCACCAGCCGCATGCCACACGTGTGGCCTCCAGTTTGTCCACTGCCGGCTGGAACTGCCGAACCGCCATCCTGCCGGCCGGCGAACAAACCAAATCGCTCACCGGGGCTGAGCGATTGTACGATGAACTTGTCGAAATGCGGGCCGACCGCGAGACGGTCGTTGTCGCCGTGGGCGGGGGAGTCGTGGGCGACTTGGCCGGCTTCGCGGCTGCGACCTGGGCGCGGGGGGTTCCGTTTGTGCAGGTGCCCACAACCCTGCTTGCCCAGGTCGACAGTTCGGTTGGCGGCAAGGTAGGAATCAACCACCCCCGCGGCAAAAATCTGATCGGGGCGTTTCACCAGCCACGGGGGGTGTTCATCGACACCGCTCTGCTCGAAACGCTGCCCGACCGTGACTACCGCTCGGGGCTGGCCGAGGTGGTCAAGTACGGCATGATCCTCGACGCGGCTTTTCTCGAATACCTCGAAGAGCATGCTGCCGAGCTGAATGCCCGCGAGCCCGGGGCATTGAGGCATGTGGTCGCGGCGAGCTGCCGGCTGAAGGCCGACGTCGTCGAGCGCGACGAATTCGAGCGCACGGGCTTGCGGGCAGTGCTCAATTACGGGCATACGTTTGGCCACGCCTTTGAGGCGCTGTGTGGGTACGGCGAGCTACTGCACGGCGAAGCGGTCGCGATTGGCATGGTCTACGCCAGTCGGCTCGCCGAGCGGCTCGGCCGCATTGACGCCAGCCTGACTGAGCGGCAAATCGGGCTGCTGCACGCCTTGGGGTTACCGACGGACTTGCCCTCCAGTTCGCAGCTTACGGCCGAAGCCGTGCTCGACTGCATGCGGCTTGACAAGAAGTCGGCGGGGGGGGCTCTGCGGTTTGTGCTGCCCAGTCGCGCCGGTCACGTCGAACTCGTGGCCGACGTGCCCGAAGCCGAAGTCCGCCATGTCGTCGAAGCCACAGCCTGATGTGGCTGAAAACAGCAAACTGAAAAACCCGAACTCGGGCTACCGTTTCAGCTTCCAGCCCTGAGTGTCGACCTCCAGCCCTGTATGGCCGGCGTATTGGTCATAAACGGCGTTCATTTCGTCGATGGAATCGAAGAACCCCACCACAAACGCCGCGCTAAATGATTCGCCTGCTCGAATCGGGCGGCCCCCGAACTCTTCGATCAGGCAGACGTACCCCCGCTGGTGGCACCATGCTTCTGAGACCACGTCGGGGTCGAGCGTCATGCCTGCCAGCCATGGCCCGGCGGCGCCGGTTTGCGGGTTGCGCAGGTGATACGCGCGAATGAACCGCTCAGGCCGCTTGTCGCGGCCGCGCACGTAGTTGAACTTTTCATCGGGTGCAAAGCTTTCCCGGAATTCGGCCGCAGGAACCACCCCCTGGTAGCTCAGGTACACCTCGCTGAACGTATCGCCCCGGTTGTGCTTGATGTGCCCGGGCATGTCCAGCCGCAAGAACATCGCATCACTGCTGTTCACAGCCGTGATTTTGTCGCTTGACAGGAAATACCGCTTGCCCGCCGGAAACACCAGCGACTGGTTCCAGACCGAGCCGGCCTTTCGGCCGGGCGCAGCAGTGCGGTACTGAAAACGTGAGGTCACGGCAACAAAGTCTTTTCCGTCGATCACCTGCGGCGCCAGTGATTTTGCCCGAGTGCAGATTTGCGGGCCTTCGATCGACCGTTTCGGCGTTTTGCCATGCCAGGCGTTGTTGAAGTCGTACACCAGTTCCTTGTCGAGCTGATCGCGCCAGGCTGCGTCGCTGCCCGGTTCCATGATCCAGTCGACGATGTCCAAACCAAATCCCGCATCGCGAAACCCGGTGCGCTTGTCGAGAAACGACTGCGCAGCGACGCCGGTCACGTAGCCCTGCTTGCGAATTGCCGCTTCGAGCTCGGGGGTTTCAATACGAATCTGCTCGTCGGTTTCGGTGACCTGCACAGCCCTGTTTTTCGCCGACGTATCTTGGGCCGCCTGAGCCTTTTCCCACACGGCAACACCCGCAATCACCCAAGCAACGACAACCAGCGTTACACAGCGCGTCGCCCAACGCTCAGACATGAATCGCCTCCCGATTTGATAGACAACCGGCACCCATGCCAAGATACCAAGCATCACCCACACCCATACGACGAGTACCTGACCGCATTCAATAAACAAGTCTGGCATGGTGGCAGTCTGATGGCAACCGCGTGGGCATGGCACGTTTCGACCACGATCCGTCGGGCGGAAGCAGGGCGTTTGACGACTGGTCACCGGCACATCGTCCGCGTGATGACGGCGTTTGCATTCCTCCCTGTCAATGTACCCGCCCGCGGGAAAACCTTCCAGCGGGCAACCCGTGGCAACAAACCCGCAACGGGGAATTGCGAACGCATTTTGCGCGTGCTACAATGCGACAATCCGGTTGAAACGCGAATCGCCCGCTCCCTGCCTGATTCATCTCGCCTGTGGCTGTCTTTTGTCGGTTGTCGGGCAGGGCGACCGGGGACGGTTCTGCAAAGGATCATGACGCTGCTGTGCACCGGGCGAGCGTCGCGCGGTGCGGGTCGTTCAGGCCAAGATATGAGCCACCACCACAACCCGTTATTCTGGTCGTTTGGAATCGGCGCGTGGTTTGGGGTGCGCATCCGGGTCAGCGTGTTTTTCCCGCTGCTGCTCGTATGGGGCTGGTGGGTCTTCGGCTGGCAAATGGGCACCGCTCTGGCAAGCATTCTGTTTCTCAGTGTGCTGTTTCATGAATTCGGACACGTCATTACCGCCCGAGCCGTCGGGGGCAGCGGCGATGAAATTCTGATCTGGCCATTCGGCGGGCTGGCGTTCGTCGGGGCTTCGGCCTCGCCGCGGGGTCAGTTCCTGACTGCGCTCGGCGGCCCACTCGTTAACCTCGTTGTGTGCGGCCTGACGCTGTATGCCGTGCTGAGTTGGGATTTTCCCCGCTTCGCGTTCAACCCGCTGTACCTGCCCTTCGCGTCGCGGCCCGGCCTCGAACGGCCGATGTTTGGGGCAACCAACCTGCTGCTTGACCTGCAGGTGCTGGTATTTGCGGTCAACTGGATGCTGCTGCTTGTCAACCTGATTCCAGCCTACCCGATGGATGGCGGCCGCATGTTGCGCACCTGGCTGATGCACCGCCTGGGCAGTCAGGGCATTGAGCTTTCGATGCGGCTCGCCTATATCTCGGCATTTCTCCTGGCGCTGGCGGCGATTCTGGTATTCAACCATGTGTTTCTCCTCAGCATCGCCTTCGTGCTGTTCGTGCTGGCGATGCAGGAAGCACAGCAGTTGCAAACGGGTGAAGCATTTGAAGATTCGTTTATGGGGTATGATTTTTCTCAGGGCTATACCAGCCTCGAACGCGCCGACCCGCGCGAACGCGAACCGCGCCCCGGCTTCGTGCAGCGCTGGCTCGACCGCCGGCGGGCCGAAAAACGCCGCCGCCAGGAACAGCAGGCATTGGCCGCCGAAACCCAACTCGACGCATTGCTCGCCAAGGTGCATGAACGCGGCATCGACGCGCTGACCGAATCCGAAAAACGCCAGCTCAAACGGGCCAGTGACCGCTACCGCAGCAAAGACAACGAACAGCGATAGCCGTGTCGCCGACCGTGCGGCGCGCGCTGAAGCCGCAAAGCGTCGCGCCGCCGCTCACCCCACCCCTCGGCACAATCCTTCATGACTTCGCCGGAAAATGCCACACAACGGTTGATTATCGGCGTCAGCGGCGCGGCATGCCTCGTCATTTCTGCGGCGATGTGGTTTGGCTTGCCCGCCCACGATGGCGTGCGGGCTGCGTTAATGCGCGTGGGGCTGGTCATGTCGGCCTTGTGGCTGGCGTTGCCCCCGCAGGGACGCAACGTCGCGTGGACTAAAGCCGTGCCGATCATCGTGGGGCTGGTCATTCTGATCGTCGCCAGCCGCAAGGCGTTTCTGGCCCTGCTGCCGCTCGTCGTCGTCGTCGCGCTCGCGGCGCTGTTTGTCAGGCCGCGTGGGCGGCGATAAAGCTTCGGCCGCAGCAGCGACTCTGGCCGCGTTTTCCGCCGCCGCCCCCGCCCCTTTCGATTTGGAAAGGGGCAGGGACAACGGGCGACCCGCGCCAATCGCCCACGTCGGAATAACCTCAGTCCAAACACAGGTTCGTTATGAACAACACCAGCCGGGCCGCACCTCGATGACCCCGTGGCTGGCCGCCGGGCAGCGGGCCGCCCAGGCCAGCGCGGCTTCGAGATCGGGCACGTCGATCAGAAAGTAGCCGCCCAGTTGTTCTTTCGACTCGGCATAAGGTCCGTCGAGCACCTGCCGCTTGCCATTCGCCACGCGCACCGTCTTGGCGGTGGACGTCGGCTGCAGGCGGTTCGCCGCCTTGAACGCGCCCGCGGCCGTCAGCGCCTCAGTGAAAGCGGTATAATCTGCGACCGCCTGTTTCTGTTCGGTCTCAGTCATTTTTGACCACCCGGCTTCGTCGCAAAACAACATCAACAGATATTGCATCAAGATTCTCCTCGCAAAGGATTCGACCAGCCCGTTCAAGCCGAGCGCCGCGCCCGGCCACTACTATCAGACGAGTGAGACGGGGCAATTTCGACACTCGGAAACACCGAGGTCCGCAATTCTTGAGAATTCTCGACTCGCAACGACGATTCGAATTTCAGCCCGCTGCCGGGATCCGTCCGCACGCCGGACCGACATCGCAATCGCCGACTTCTGGTGCCTCCTCGACGTTTTCGGCAACATTTTTCCCAAAACGGGCGAGTCGGGCCGCGGAAGTTGGGGTGCAACTCCTGCCCCATTTCAGACCCTGGCCGGTTGACGCTCGCGGCGCTCACGATTTCGACCGGGCAGGAGACATGCCCAAGGGTTACACCTGCGGCGATGCGTGCTGGCCGGGTCGCACGGTCCGGAGGCAGCTCGTGTTCAGTTCAGATGCCATCGGCCTGGGCAAGCGCCTGCGCGATGCGAGCCAGCGATTTTTCCCGGCCTAGCAGGGCCAGGCAATCGTACACGCCGGGGCCGGCGGGTTGGCCGGTCGTACTCAGACGCAGCGCGTGGATCAGCGTGCCGGTCGGTTCGCCGGTCTCTTGCGAGTAGGCGTGCAGGGCGGCTTCGATGGCGGCGGCGGTAAAGGGCTCCAGCACGGCGAGTCGGTCGCGAAAGACGGCGAGGTGTGCGGAAACGCCCGGCTTTTTCACCCTCTTCGCAAACGCCGATTCGTCGCAGGGGTAATCGTCGGTAAAGAAGCTGGCCGCGGCCAGAATGTCACTGAAGATTTTGAGGCGGTCGC
>JAJXXL010000063.1 GCA_021781115.1 Planctomycetota bacterium | reverse complement strand
AGGGGCTGGGCGTCGTGGCATTCGACATGGGCCCCCGCGGCCGGCCCAGCCTGTTCATCTCCAACGATCAGGTGCCGAATTACCTGCTGCGCAACACGCCCACAAACGACCGGTTGAACATTCGACTCGAAGATCAGGGGTTCGCCAGCGGACTGGCTTTCAACGAAGACGGTCTGGCGATGGCTTCAATGGGCATTGCCGCCGACGACATCAATGGCGACGGGCGACTCGACTTTTACGTGACAACCTTCAAAGACGAATCGAAGATTCTCTTCTTGCAGGACGCCGCCGGCCTGTTCGTCGATGCCACCAACGCCGCCGGGCTGCGCGCGTCCAGCGTGCCGTTCGTCGGCTGGGGCGCGCAATTCCTCGACGCCGACCGCGACGGCGCGGCCGACCTGGTGCTCGTCAATGGCCACGTCGACGACTATCGCGACGTCGGCGGCGAATACCAGATGCGCCCGCAATTCTTTCGCAATACGGGCGACGGGCGATTTGTCGAACTTCTGGGCGCGGCGGCCGGAGAATTCTTCAATCATAAGCGACTGGGCCGGGGCCTGGCCCGGCTCGACTGGAACGGCGACGGGCGGATGGATTTCGTGGTTTCAAACATTGGTGAAACCGCGTCGCTCGTCACGAACCAGACGGCAGGCCCGGGGCGATTTCTGAACGTGCGCCTGCACGCCACGACCACCGCACGCGACGCCATCGGCAGCGTCGTTGCTGTCGCGGCGGGCAACCGCAACTGGAGCAAGCAACTCGTCGCAGGCGACGGCTACATGGCCAGCAATGAGCGAATCTTGCAATTCGGCCTGGGCGATGTTGCCGCGGTCAAGAACCTGCGCGTCGAATGGCCGTCGGGAGGGACGACCATCGTGTCCGAAATTCCCGTCGATGCCACGCTCGTACTGGTCGAGTCCTCGCCGCGGGCCCTCGTCTGGCGTGGTGCCGAAACCGGTTCGCTCGCGGCGGCGGTGCAACCGCTCAAATGAATGGCGACGCCGATGCGCAAGGCGCCCGGCAAGGAAAGTTGCGGCATGATCCATCTGGCGGCCAACAGTGCAGGCGTTTCCCGTCGTCAAATGCCGTGGCGCGTGCTGATCGGGTTGACCACAGCCGTGATCGCCAGCGCCGGTGGTTGGTGGAACCACATGCAGCCCGCCGCGCGGGCCAGCCGCCTGCTCGCCGAAGCCCGCGGTTTTCGGTTCCGGGGCGAATCGGCCCGCGCCGAGCACGCGGCGGCCGCCGCGTGGCAACTGAACCCTGATCTGGCTGAAGCGGCTATGCTCGCAGCCGGCGCTGCGTTGGCACAAGACAAGTTGCACGCCGCGATTGGGTATGCGTTGCAGTTGAAGTCGCCCGACCCGTGGGTTCAATCGCAGGCGCTGCTGTTTGCCGCGAAGTTGAACCACGAACGGCTTTACCGGCTCGCCGATGCCGAGCGCACCTACCGGGCGGCGCTGGTACTCGCGCCGGACGATCGCGAGGCGAATACGGGGCTGGTCAACCTGCTGGCGCTGTGCGGTCGCACACGCGAAGCGGTTCCACACATCTTGCGGCTGATTCGCCTGGGCGCGGCGACCGACATGCTCGTACTGTTGTCGCGGCCCGATGGCGTCGTGAACGATCAGGCGGCGCTGGAACGGGCCCGGCGGGCCGATCCTGCCGACCCGAACCCGCTCCTGGGCAGCGCCTGGCATGAAGCCTCTGCCGAAAAATTCAGCGCAGCACTCGCCCTGGTCGCCCAGGCGGTTGAACTCGCCCCGAACCTGCTGGCGGCGCACGTCGCCCAGGGCACGCTGCTGCTCGCTGCCGGGCAATTCGACGAACTGGCAGGCTGGGCTGCCGCGTTGCCGCCTGCGGCCAATGACTTCGCCGAAGCCTGGCTCGTGCGTGGGCGGATGGCCGAACACCAGGGCAACGCCCCGGGCGCCATTCGCTGTTATGGCGAGGCTCTACGCCGGGCACCCGAATTGAAAACCGCCAATTTCCGCCTGGCTCGCCTGCTGGCCGAAGCGGGCAACCATGCCGCCGCAAGTCGTTTTTCACGGCAACTCCAGCGGTTGCAGAACCTGGAAATGTTGCAGAACAGAATCCTATTTTCACACGCACACGACGATCTGACGCCGCTGCTGGAACTGATTGACGCCTATCGCGATGCCGGGCGGCTGTGGGAAGCCTGCGGCTGGTGCCAGCTCGCCGCACAGTCGGGCGACGTGCCACCGCGCCTGCGGCGGCGGCTGGCCGAATTGACCCGCGCTGTCGCCGACATGCCGCTGCAACTCACCGCAAACGCGGCCAACCCTGCCCTGGCTTGCGACTTTTCGGCATACCCGCTGCCGCAACCCCGGCGGCCTGCGCCTGCGGCAACGGCCGCCGTCGCGCCCCGCCTCCGGCGACTGGCCTTTCGCAACGACGCCGCGGCGACCGGGCTGAAATTTCGATACTTCAACGGAACCGCCGGGCCGCCTGCACGGCGGATGTACGAATTTACCGGCGGCGGAATCGGCGTGCTTGATTTCGACTGCGATGGTTTCGCCGACGTCTTTTGCACGCAGGGCTGCCCCTGGCCACCCACCCGGCCATCGCCGGCGCCCGCGACATTCGCCCCAGGCGACCGGTTGTTTCGCAATCAGGACGGTGCCGATTTCGCCGACGTTTCCGACTTCGCCGGAATTCACGAGCACGGGTTCGGGCAGGGCGTGGCTGCGGGCGATTTCAACGCTGACGGCTTTCCTGACCTGTACGTCGCCAACATCGGCGAAAACCTGCTCTGGCAAAACAATGGCGACGGCACATTTGCCGACATGACCACGACCGCGGGGATCGCCGGAAACGAATGGACCACCAGCACCGTGCTCGCCGACTTCAACGGCGACGGCCTGCCCGACATCTACGCGGTGAACTACCTCGAGGGGCTCGATCTGTTCGACCGCGTGTGCACCCACCCCGATGGCGCCCCGAAAATCTGCATGCCGTTCGATTTCGACGGCCAGCCCGATCGCCTGTGGCTGAATGCGGGCGACGGGCGGTTTACCGATGCGGCCGGCGTATTCTTTCGCCCCACCGCAGCCGGCAAGGGGCTGGGCGCCGCTGCCTGGGATGCCGCCGGCACGGGGCGGCTGAGTTTGCTCGTGGCCAACGACACAACGCCCAATTTCTGGTTCGAGCCGGCAGGCGCCGGCGACAATCCGCCGGGCTGGCGCGAGCGCGGCATGGAAACCGGCCTGGCTCTGAACGGCGCGGGGCAGGCCACCGGCTGCATGGGCATTGCCCTGGGCGACCTCAACGACGACGGCCTGATGGACGTGGCGATTACGAACTTCTTCGGCGAATCGGCCACGCTGTACCTGAGCCGGCCGGGCGGCCAGTATGAAGACCGCGCACGCGAAACCGGGCTGCACGCCCTGACCGGCGAACAGCTCGGGTTTGGCGCGCAGTTTCTCGATGCCGATCTCGACGGGTGGCTCGAATTGTTCATGGCCAACGGGCATATCGACGACTGGCGGGCGTATGGCAAGCCGTACCACATGCCGGCCCAACTGTTGCGCTGGACCGGCCGCCGGTTCGACCCTGCCGACGCGCACGCACTGGGGCCGTTCTTCGAGCAGGACTGGCTGGGGCGCGCCGTCGCCCGGTTCGACTGGAACCGCGATGGCCGCGACGACCTGCTGGTGGGTTTACTCGACGACGAGATGGCCCTGTTGACCAACGCCCCGCCCGATTCGGGCCGGTACCTGTCGCTGAAGCTGTTTGGCGTGCAATCGAACCGCGACGCGATTGGCGCCACGGCGATGGCCCGCGTGGGCGGCCGCACGCTCGTGCGGCAACTCACCGCGGGCGACGGTTACCAGGCCACAAACGAACGCCGGTTGATCTTCGGCCTGGGCGATGCGAAACAAATTGACGAACTCGTCGTCCGCTGGCCGTCGGGCCTGGTGCAACGGTTCAACAACATCGCCACGCCAGGCGAACTCTGGCTCATCGAAGGCCGCCCACCCTGCACGCCGCCCTAGCCGACGCGCCTAGCCCCGGCGCGGCAGATCGTCGCTCCAGTGCGGCACGTACGGGTCGCTGAAGATCATTTGCACCCGTTCGGCCCGATCGCCGCCGGCCTGTTCGAGGGCAGCAATTCCGGCGGCAATTTGCTGCAACCGCGGGTCGCCCTGCAACCGCCCGGCATCACGCCCGCGTTCGATGCGGTCAAGCAGCGCGGCCAGTTCCAGCAGCTTGGCGCGAATATCCAGATAGGCGCGATCGAGCACGGCGGCCGCCGTAGTGGAACCAGGCATGAAGGTTGAACCTCTCTAAAAGTCGCGAACATCGATTGGACTGTCTCGCTTCAGTTTCCGCCGACGGCCGGCGAAAATCAAGGCGACCTGCCCCAACACTGCAAACGCGCTCGCCACGACGCGCATTTGAGCGTGAGGGCATCTGTTGTGATGCCCACCGCGCGGCACCGAGGTCAAATCCACTGCGGATGGAATACACGTCGCCAGCACTGATCGTTCCATTCGGCATCCGGCGATCGGATTGCACTTCAGCACCGCCCCCGGTCGAATGACACGAAAATGGCCTGCGCGGCGGCGACGGCCAGTTGGCGATGAATCGCAGCGGCCTTTCGTGACGGCCCCCAGACGCGTTCCATCAAACCGACCAGCAGCCGTTGCGGTTTTGATCGATCGGCGGCATTACCACCGTATCCGAACGACTGCCGCAACCCGTGTTTCAAACGCATGTTATAACGCTAACACGATTGCCCCCCGGTGTTGGCATTGCGTTTGCTTGAAAACCTGAATGCCGGCCATTCTGAAAGGGGCTGGCAACGATTCCAACGACATTCCAGCATATTCCAATAACGCAGGAGAATCACCATGAAACGGTCTTTCCATGCGGCGCTCGTTCTTGTCGGCTGCCTCGGTGTGACTTGGGCTGGCCCCGCGCGGGCCGATGACCCGTTTACGCCGTCACCCGCGCCGCCGCGGCGATTGCACTTCTGGCAAAACCCACACCTCTCGCCCCAGGCGACGCCCAAGCCCAAACCCAAATTTCAGGCACAGAACTTCTTCAAGTCGATCCAGTTCACACCGTATCAACCGGTCGATGACCACGAACGGTTCGGGTGGGGGCCCAACCAGGTGCCACTCGGTGGCTATTTGAGCGGTTCGAGCGGCCGGTACGACCCGCACTACGGCTGCAGCCCGGGTTTTTATTATGGCTTTAATTACGGGCACGGCGCACGATGGTAACCCGCACGCCGCGAACCGGCTCGCGCTCGTTCGAGCGCGGGCCCGCGCGAGGGTGCCCCAGGCAAGCGGCGG
>JAJXXL010000025.1 GCA_021781115.1 Planctomycetota bacterium | reverse complement strand
CCGACGCACCGATAAACGCGGAGCAGATTGCCCGCAACCTGAAGCTCAGTCAAGGGCCGGCCTCACGCCCGAGCAAATCGAGTTTGGAGCACTTGTTGGCCGACAACTCGCCGAACTTTGGGCCGAACAGAATCAGACCAGAAGCCGCCCCGACAAGACGACACCGGCGCCATTGGGGAATACATTGGCATCGACGACGTAAAAGCGGCAGGATGGGCAGAATCGCTGGATTTCAAAATCTCGAAAAAGATCGGCCATTCGTCGCATCGAAATCGTTCGGCAATCACAGGCGCTGATAACGGCCGTTTCATCAAGGATGCCAAGATTGCCACTGCGGGCCTTGACCCCCTTGGCCCAGTTGAACATTTGGAGCGCGAATCATGCCCGTACGCCGCTTTGTGCGTTTATCAGAAGTTGTTGCTGAGCCGGTTTCGTTTCTTTGGTCGAACCGAATGCCGCTGGGCGGGGTGACGATTCTGGAGGGCGACCCCGGTTGTGGCAAGTCGTGCGTCATGTACGACATCATCGCCCGCCTGACGACCGGCCGTGCCATGCCCAACGGCACTGAACCCGGCGCCCCGGCAGGAGTGGTTTTGCTGCAGGCCGAGGAAAATCTCGCCACGACCGTTTTGCCCAATTTGAAATCCGCCGGCGCCGATGTCGACAAAATCATTGTCTATAAGAGCCAGAGTTTTCACGAACGGCCGCTCCTGCTTCCCGACGATTTGCCACTGATCGAAACGGCTGTCAGCGATTGCCAGGCGCGATTGATCGTAATCGACCCGATCAGCTCGTTTCTGGATCGGGGCACCGCGAACGATGCCAGAGTTCGCCGGGCTCTTGCGCCATTGGCAGCGTTGGCAGAACGCAGGAATGCCTCCGTGGTTCTCATCCGGCATCTGACAAAATGGGCGACGTCGCAGTCGCTGTATCGTGGCGCGGGATCCATCGCAATGATCGCGCTGGCCCGATCGGCCCTCATTGTCGGCGACGACCCAACCGGCGAAAAGTTTCAGCACGTTCTGGCCCTGAACAAGAGCAATCTGGCCGACGCCCCGTCACTGTGCTACCGCACTGTCAAACGAACCGACGGTACGACGGGCATTGAGTGGCTGGGCGAAAGCCCGCATACGGCGCGAGATTTGGCATCGCAGGCGGCCGGCGCCAATGACCGGTCGGCTTTGAATGAAGCGATGTCTGTTCTTTTTTCGCTGCTTGCCGAGGGCCCGGTTGCCGCCAACGAAACCATCGCGTCGGCGAAACGAGCAGGCATCGCCGAACGCACGTTGAAGCGGGCGAAAAAAATCCTCGGCGTCAAATCTTGCAAGATTTTCAGCGGAGCTCAGTCAAAATGGCTGTGGCAACTGCCGGACGATGACCAGGTTCTGCAGCCCTTCAGGGACCGCGACATGGCCGATTTGATGGACCGGCTGATTTATGGCGACGCCTCCCGGGACACATCGAATCCCTACGGTCGCGCACCGAACGAAGGCAACACGAAAAAACCGCCATCTTCCGATGAGGATTCATCGCCGGCAACTGGATGAGAAGGCAACGACTCCAACGGGTTCGGCCCGCAGGCATTCCCCAACTCAATCCTGCGCTTCGTTTTCATCGGCGTCGCTGTCGTCGCGCGTCGCACGATGGAAATCGCGGTTCTCGTCAAACGAAAACTCGCGCGGCGCCCGCGAGCCGACGCGAGTTGCCCTGCGGAACTGTTGGGCGCGGCGATCGGCATCGCGTCGATTGGCGGTCATTTCAGGATACCACACCAACAGCCGGTGCAGCGCGCCGATGGCTTGAGGAGTCGGCCCGACGACCGCCAGGTGTCTGATGGCACAGTGCAAATACAACAACCGGTCGGCCAGCAGAAATAAGGGGAAGCCCCCGAAATAAAGTTGCGGCAAATACAACACATCGAACAACGAGCGTTCCCGTTCATTGAGTGGCGGGTCAATCGCGTTCCGAAACGCCTGCATCATCAGGCTGAGGCAGGACGACACGTGTTGCAATGACTCCGTCGCCAGGTTGCACAAAACCGAGTGCACGATTTCCGATGACACGGCACCGTGCGGTCGGCATTTCTGTTTGGCGATTTGATTCACGAAGCCACTTTCGCTTCCACGAAGCCAAATTCGAAAATCTTCGGTCGAATCCGCGACATGAGCCTCAATCGCCGCAAGTATTCTGGCCGTAATTTCGGCCCTCAGCTCCGGCGAGATGGCATCGGTTGCCGTCCCTTCATAGAGCGCGGCACGGACCGCGCCTGGAACCTGGTCTTCCGGCAACGATAAGGGCCGGCGCTGTGCGGCGGCGAAGAGTCCGTATTGCACCCTTTGTTTTGGGCTCGGGTTTCGAAGTCCAGCCTGCATTGCGGCTTCGCGGCCACGGGCCGTCAAATCAGAAACGGACCATGGCCGTCCATTGCCATCAGCATCCTGCCCAATGTCCGCCGGCAAAATGTTGCGCTCGTCCCGCAGTCGTGACCCGCGAATGAAAAGATCGCGGGACCACTGGAATTGCCGCCTCAGCCGCAGGCGCGTGTTCAACGACCGCACGTAAAGCAGGTACATCACGCGTTCACTCTGGCGCACTTCGGCACTGACGCCTTTCAAGTGCGACAGAATCGCCAGCCCGCCCAACCACGCGTAATGCCGGTCGGCATGCCACCCGCGGCACAGACGAAACAGACGAATTCCATCAGGGCCCGTCGCACCGGTCATCGCGAACGCGAAATCCTCGGGCAGGTGGGCCGCGATCAGGTTTGAGGGGCGCCACGTGTAAAGCATGCGGCCGGCTTCAGCCACATTCGGTGGCCCCGCGTCGATCGACGCGGGTGGTGTTGGCGTGGCAACGGCCATTGCGCCGTACCGGGCATTATCGGGGGAGGCCATGTTTCATCCTTGAATCGGCGGCAGCCGGTCGGAATTCGGTTCAAATCTTCACTGTAAATTATAGTCAAACTCGCCTCGGATGGAACGACTTTTCATTGAAATTTCTGCGTTTTTCTGCCGCGCAGATCCACAAATCGTTCGGTTGTCACTGGCGCTGTGACAGGCGATTGTTCCGCGCGACATGGATGCCGCGTCGGTTCATCGCTGAATTCACCAACGGAGTCGCGGCGATCGCCGTGGTTCAGCGGAGGAACCGACGTGATACGACATAAGACGGACGGGCTGAACGTCACTGCCTCAGAAATCGCCGCCGCGTTCTCGGCCCCGGCCTGGGCCTCGAAGTATCCGCCGGTCCTGACGCTCGACCAGGCGGCGGAGCTGATTCAGGTGCCCCTTCAAACTCTTTATTCCTGGCGGTCGCGCGGTTTGCTCAACGGCTGCAGCCGCAAGGTGGGCAAGCACGTCCGCGTCTTTCGAGACCGTTTTTTGCACCACATCTTCAACAAGGGCCTCACGCCATGACCACAACTCCTGAACCGAACGGTGCCGAACGCATTGGTGAAGTTGTCAGCATTTTTCAGCGCGGCACGCGCTGGCATGCCAATTTTCAGCACGGGGGCAAGCAGCAGCGCAAGTCATTGGAGACGTCCAGCAAAAAGGAGGCCCGGCGGCGGGCCCTGTTGCTGGAGGCCGAGATCATCAATCATCGGTACCAGCCCGATCAGCGGCCGCTGGAAGTCGAGGCGGCCGTGAAGCCGTACCTCGACTTCCTGCGCGCCGAAGGGCGCGCCGCCAGGACGCTTGGAAAATATGCACGGGTCTTCGAACGGGTTGTCGAACTGGCGCAGAAACTCAAGCGGTCGAGCCTGCTGGGCATCGACCTCGCCTTCATCGACGCCTACCGGCAATGGCGCGTCGATGCGAGTTGTGGCCACAAGACAATTTACACCGAAACCGTCGTCGTGCGGCAGTTGATCAACTTCAGCCTGTCCCGAAAACTGATTCATACCGACCCGCTGGCGGGCTTAAAAATCCCGCGGCCCAAGCCGACGCCCCAGCCGTGCTGGTCGCCGGACGAAGTGGCCCGGATCCTGGCCGCGAGCCAGCCGCCGCAAAAAAATGCGTACACCGTCTTGGCCGAAACCGGCCTTCGAATCGGCGAATTGAAGTGGTTGACCTGGCCCGACGTCGACTTCGAGCGCAACGTGTTGCGCATCCGGCCGAAGGAGGGGTGGAAACCGAAGACGGGCGACCAACGCGCCGTGCCGATGACGGCGACGCTGCGAACGCTGCTCGAAACGCTTCCCCGGCGAGGAACCTGGGTGCTGACGGCCGCCGATGGCACGTCGCAGATTTCCGACCGGCGATTGCTGCAGACCCTCAAGGGGCTGCTCAAGCAACTTGACCTGCCGGGGCACCTGCACACGTTTCGGCACGCATTTATCTCGCACGCCCTGACGGCAGGCGCGCCCGAAGCGGTCGTCCGCAGTTGGGTGGGGCATGTCGATCAGGAAATCATGCAGCTTTACACCCACATTGCCGACGCCGCGTCTCAGTCGGCCATGCGCAAACTTTCCGAGGCGCGGAGCCCCACGTCGTCCGGCAAGGACGCACAGGAGTAACCGATGAACAACGCCCAATCGCGGTTCGCAATTCAGCACAGTTTCAGCACAATGACAAAACCGGCCATCGGGCGATTCGCGCAACATGAAAGGGGCCAACCCGTTCGGTTGACCCCTTGCATCGTGAGCGGAGAGGCAGGGATTCGAACCCTGGGTCGGCTTGCACCGACACTGGTTTTCGAGACCAGCACAATCGACCACTCTGTCACCTCTCCGGGGCTTAAGAGGATTACGATTCTACGCATCGGGCCGGGGTTCGCCAAGTCCAGATTTCTGGTTGTTTGAAAGGTGAATCGTGAACCGCGCCGATGGAACGGCCGGCGATCGGCCTTTCTGCTCCTACCCCACGACGCGCGAGCTTTTTCCGATGCGTCCATACGTGTGCTGGGCGCTTTCCACGAAGACGCACTCTTCGTCGCCTTTCAGCAAGCGGGCCACTTCGCGTTCATTCGACAGCGGCGTCATGAACAGGCGTTCGACCAGATCGCCCTCAAGTTGGCTCAGCAGGTACACGCGGGCCCAATCCGCAGTCGTCGCCAACTGGCTGGCGGCGACTAGATCGGGCGGAGCCAGTTTTCGCAGCGGTTGCAGGGCGTTGCGGGGGCTTTTGCTGTCGGCAATGAGTTTCATGCCTTGGTCGAGTTCGGCGGCAAGTTCTGACAGAACAACGATTTTTCCGCCCTTTTCGACAAGGTTTTGCGCCGTGGCCAGAGCCGCACCGATCTGTGGCCAGCCGTGGCCAGCCGCATCGGCGTCTACGGCGACGACGACCAGCGGCACCCGCTGTTCCAGGGCGATTTGACAATGCTCGGCCAGTAACTGTTTGCCGCAGCGAAAGACAGGCTCACTGGCCCCGGCGAGCACGGAGAATACCCGGTCTTGGCTTGCAGAAACCACCTGAACGGCGAACTGCGTGCCCAGCAACCACGCAATTTCATCGATCATCTGGCGCAAGGGCCGTTCGTCGTTGGGTTCGAGTTCGCTATGCCCCAGCCCGTGGGACCGCGCCACGGCTTCGACCGTCGAAAGCCCAGGAAAGAACACGCTGCTTGTCCCGCGCACGCCCAACACCGGGTCGAATGCGATCATTCCCACGGCGATCGAACAATCAGCTTCAATCAGCTCGCGGGCGAGATAAACGCGTTCGCCATTGGCGGTCGACGCCAGGTAGCCCCGCTGTGATTCATCGAGCGGGTCGTGGGTTTTCCAGCAGACGCGACCACTGACCGATGCGGGCAGTTGGCCGCGGGGGTCAGGCAACGGCCCCCGTTCGAGCGCCGCCGGTTGCAGCACAGTCACGTCTTCGGGCTCAATCTGCCGCGATTCGAGCACCTTCCAGATCTCGGCGACGAGCGTCGGCGCCTGGGGTGTATGCCGATCAAGAGCCAGCACCAGGTGATCGCCGGGAACAACTGCCTGCGCCAGGGGAGGAAAATCGAGGGGCTGGGCCAGAGCGGCCCGCAGGGCGGCCGACACGTCATTGCAGGCTGGCGGCGCCTGCCGGTATTCGACGATGCGCTGGGCGTCGATTTGGCACACGAACCGCCCGGCGGCGCCGTAGGTCAATTCCAGCGATGTCTGAAACGAATTCGTCACAATAGGCTCAAACCGGGGCGTTATGATAGAATCGGGTTGGCGCGGGTGAGGCCCCGGCCATTGTGCCTTGAGGCAAATTCGTGTTGCTCACAAAGGGCATTCGTGGATCATTTCAATTCCGGTCAGAATTCGCAACCGACATCGGCTGCTCGACCCGCCGAAGCCGCCGAGTCAGACGACGAGTTGATGATTCGCCTGCAGGCGGGCGACGCAAAAGCATTTGACGCACTCGTCGAACGCCATCAAAACCCGCTGGTGGGGTTCTTTGTCGCCAATACGCGCGATCGGCAGTTGGCCGAAGACCTGACGCAGGAAACCCTGTTGCGGGTCTACGACCAGGCGTGGGACTACCTGCCCACCGGAAGATTTCGCGGCTGGCTGTACCGCATTGCCCGCAACCTGATGATTGACACGATCCGGCGGCAATCGCGCGACGCGCTGATTCGCGCCGTACGGTCCGAAGCTGAAGAACCATTCGCACTGGCCAGCATCGCGGGCGACGTGCTCTCGCCTGACGACGACGCCGGCGGCAGAGAACTCGCGGCACTTGTTGATGCCGCATTGGCAAAAATTCCCGATGAACAACGATTGACGTTTTCCTTGCACCACTTTGCCGGCTTGAGCCTGCCGGAAATCGCCCAGATTCTCGAAACCTCGGTTTCGACGACCAAGAGCCGGTTGCGGCTGGCGCGCGAGCGGCTGCGTGAAGCTCTGGTGGCACAGGGCGTGGCCACCCCGCACGACGCAACCAGCGATGAAGATGACAAATCGCATTGACAAATCCTGAATGTTCGGCCAGCACACGCTCTACCTGCGAAACCCAATGATCCGATGACGGCATTGTCGCGTTGACAGTCTATTGATGTTGCCCACCGTCGCGCCGCGAGCGCAATATTGCGGCGCGCCTGCAAATCGCGGCCCGCCAGCAGCGAACGGACGAACCTGCCCCTGATTGAGCCCACCGATTACGGAGAGAAGGCGAATATGAGTTATTTCAGCCGGCTAAGCGACATCATCAGTTGCAACGTCAACGACCTGATTGCCGGAGCGGCCGACCCGCTGGCAGCGTTGCGTCAGATCATCGCCGAAATGGAACAGGGCCTGGCCGGCGCGCGGCGAAGCGTTGCCGCGGCGGCGCATTCTGAACAGCGGCTGCGGGCCGAAGCCGACGAATACTCGGCCCAGGCGAAACGGTGGGGCGTCACGGCCCGCGAGGAACTGGCCGCCGGACGTGAAGACCAGGCCCGGCTGGCCCTGCTCCGCAAGCGTGAGCAGGAAGACCTCGTCGCCGGACTTGAGCAACAGCACGCCGCGGCCGTGCTGACACGCGACCACCTGACGACCACGCTGCACGCCATTGAAGCCCGCGTGGCCGAAGCCAACCGCCGGCGACGCCTGATCGAATCGGGTGC
This sequence comes from Planctomycetota bacterium, assembly GCA_021781115.1. GTDB lineage: Bacteria > Planctomycetota > Planctomycetia > Planctomycetales > Planctomycetaceae > JAJXXL01. Next base: position 13,901 of record JAJXXL010000025.1, on the reverse strand, counting down.
CTCCGCAACCGACGTTGGCAACACGATTGGTTCGCCCCTGTCGGGGCCGGCTGAAGATGAGGCTCCACTGCGTTCGCGGGCTTCTGAAATCGATGCCGACCTCGAAGCGCTCCGCCGCGAACTACAACAGAACGGGTGATCGCGGTGCATTGAGTGCGGGCGGTTGCCGGGCAGCAGAACCGAATGGCAAATTGCAACATCCGGTCCAAATCAATCGTCTGGGGCCGCACGCTTCTGCCAGACGGGCATTCTCTGTTACAATCGTGAACCGACCGGCGCCACAGTTGCAAATTCGGCCACGCCCGTTTTCGATAACTGCCAACGCCCGCGGCCCCCACGCGCCCGAAAGCGGTCGTGCACAAGGGGGCGGCTTAACCCGAACCATTCCCCTCCAGGAGACGCATCATCATGACAATCCGCCTGAGTTGGACGTTGTGGGCCGCCTGCCTCGCGGCGGTTGTTTCAGGCCGCGCCGTGCAGGCTGGCGAACCGGGTGGACTCAAACCGCTGAAGGCGTTGTTGCTGGCGGGCGGCTGCTGCCACGACTACAACAAACAAAAGGAGCTGCTGAAACAGGGCCTCGAAGCACGGGCGCACCTCGACGTGACCGTGGTGTACACGTCAGACGGCAGCACCAAGGCCCGGTTCGATGTGTATGCGAAACCCGACTGGGCCAAGGGCTATGACGTCATCATTCATGATGAATGCACTTCCGACGTCAAGGATCTGCCCTACGTCGAAAACATTCTCAACGCGCATAAGGGGGGCATTCCCGCGGTCAACCTGCACTGTGCCATGCACTGCTACCGCACAGGCACCGACGACTGGTTCAGATTCGTGGGGCTGCAATCGACGGGCCACGGCCCGCAACTGCCAATTGAGATTACGTTCACGAAAAAGGATCACGCCGTAACCGCCGGACTTGAAAACTGGACGACGATCAAGGAAGAGCTGTACAACAACATCAAGGTCATGGACACGGCCACGCCCCTGGCGCTGGGCAAACAGGCCGATAAGGAATTTGTCGTCGCGTGGGTCAACCAATTCGGGGCGACACGCGTGTTCAGCACGACGATCGGCCACAACAACGAAACCGTCGGTGACCCGAGGTACCTCGACCTGGTCTCGCGCGGCCTGCTCTGGTCGTGCGACAAGCTGAATGACAACTATCTGAAACCGGTGGCCAACACCGCGACCAGCGCGAAGTAACCGGGGCGCAACAGCGTTTCGCAGCGCCGGGTTCAAACTTGAACCCGGCGGGGCGAAGCGGCGGGGCATGACGGCGGCAGCCGTGCCGCATGGTATCCAAGAACCGGGCGTCGATTTCGCGATTTTCGAGCCGGTTGCGTCTCATCCTTCCGGTTAGCGTCAGAACCGGGCGGTTTGACGACGAGACGGGCGTTGTGCTGCGAAATCGCGCGATTTTTCTTGAATCGTGGTCGGGCGACGGGTAACTTTGAACAATCGGGCGCTTCGTGAGACGTGGGCAGGCATTCGGCCTCGCTCTGCCGACTTCATCGGCAAATCCGGAATTGCAACTGCCGTCGTCATGCCAGAACGCATCGCGGTCGGTCTCAACCAGCTTTTTGTTTCCTCTCCCATCGCCGGAAATGCCATGCTCCTGTCAAACCTGCCGCTTTCGATCGCCCCGCCGTCCGCAGCACGCCGCGCACGAAATCCGCGAGGGTTCACCCTGATCGAGTTGCTGGTGGTGATTGCCATTATCGCCGTGCTTGTGGCGCTGTTGTTGCCCGCGGTGCAGCAGGCGCGCGAGGCGGCGCGCCGGTCGCAATGCAAGAGCAACATGAAGCAGTTGGGGCTGGCCCTGCACAACTACCACGACACGTTTACTGCGCTGCCTTCGGGTTACGGCGGTTTTCCGTTTACGAACCAGGGCAGCCTGTGGGGGTGGGGCACGATGATTCTGCCGTATCTCGACCAGGCGCCGCTGTACACCATTTTGTCGCAAGCCCCTGGAGGCAAAAGCGGCGTGGGGTCGGCAGCGACCGGCTTCGGTGCGGTGATGACGTCGTTCAATCCGTCCAATGTCGCCCTGCAAACGGTGTTGCCCGTGTACCGCTGCCCGTCTGATACCGGCAGCCAGGTGCTGACGATTCCCGCGGGAGGAATCAACGGCACCAACCCCGGTGCGACTTCGATGTTCGGGCGTTCGAATTACCCCGGCGTCCTGGGCAGTACTTACGGCAACGGCGGCGGGCTGCTCATATGCGATGGCACGTTTTCTGAAAGCAGTTGCAAACGATTTCGCGACTACACCGACGGGCTGAGCAACACGTTTCTGGTGGGCGAGCGCCGCTCGCCGGCGATTCAAAGCGGCTTTTTCACGGGGGGCGATTCGATCTGGGCGGGGTCGAACGACGACAACTTTCCTGATTGGCAAGGGTTTGCGATGCACTTGGGGTCGTGCGAACAGGCCCTGCCCCTGAATCTGAAGTCAACCACAGCGCCCTCGGCCGCCGGCCCCCTGCCCTACCTCGGCTATAGCAGCCTGCATGTCGGCGGCGGCCAATTCCTGATGGGCGACGGTGCCGTGCGGTTTATCAGCGAGAACATTGCCAATGGGCCGCCAGCCAAACCCGGCAGCACCTATCAGAACCTCGCGGCTATTGCCGACGGCAACGTGCTGGGCAGTTTCTGAACCAATCGGGCCCTGGCGCCGCTCGTTTCGGGCCGCACGGCCGCCTGTAAGACGGGCATCGCAATGCCGTCACCCCGGTCAGAGTTCAGCCAGGCGCTCAGTCGAATCGCCAAACCGGTCGAGGTGCATGCCAAACCGGTCGAGCAGCGACAGGTACAAGCTGCACATTTTGCGGTTGGGCTTGCCGAGGTAATCGAGCACGCGGCCGGTTTCAATCTGGCCACCGGCACTACCCAGCGTGATCAGGGGCAGGTTGTCGGCCTCGTGGTTTCCCGTGAGCATGCTCGAACAGAACATGATCACGGAGTTGTCGAGCGCGGTGCGGGGCCCCTCCTGGATGGCGTTGAGCTTGCCGGCGATGTACGCCAGTTGCCTGACGAAGAACTGATTGACCTTGAGCCAGTCGGCAGAATCGGTGTGCGACAGCAAGTGGTGAATCATGTAATCGACGCCCAGGTTGGGGAACCGCAACGACGAATGGTCGTTGTTGAGCTTGAGCGTGCAGAACCGCGTCGTGTCGGTCTGAAAGGCGAGCACGAACACATCGCACATCAGCCGCATGTGCTCGTCAATATCCTGCGGAACGCCATCGGGCGGGCGGGGAATGTTCGGCTTGTCGAACGCGGGGCGCCAGCCTTGCAGCCGGTTCGACTTGCCGGCCTGTTCGATGCGCTGTTCGACTTCGCGCACTGAGGTAAGGTATTCATCGAGCTTGGCGCGGTCGGCAAAGCTGATCCGCCCGCGCAGGCCCGCGGCCTCTTCGAGCACCGCGTCGAGCACGCTTTTATCGGCCTGGCTGACTTCGTCTTTGAACAGCCGATCGAACGCGAGCGCGGGGTACACTTCGAGCGGGGTCGGGGTGGTGGGCGAACTCCAGGAGATGTGCGAGCTGTACAGCATTGAATAGTTCTTGTGCACCGCCGCGATCGACGGCTCGCACCCCAGCACCAGACTGGGGATCTTTGTCTGGCCGCCGATCTGTTGCGCCAGCAACTGGTCGATGCTGATTCCCGAGCGGATCTCGCCGCCCGAGGCCAGCGGCGCCCCCGACAGCAGGTTGCCGGTTTGCGAGCTGTGAATGTTGCCCTTGAGCGCTTCCTGGTTGTACAAGCCGCGAATGAACAGCAGTTTTTCGCGAAAATCATGCAGCGGCGCCAGCACCTGGCCCAATTCCAGCCCCGCCCCGCGGCCTTTGGCCCACCACTCCTTGCTGTGAAACCCGTTACCCGCAAACAGGCAGGCGAACCGCACAGGCGGCTGGCTGCCTGGTTCGGCCGCAGCAGGTTCGTCGCCCCAGACGGTCAGCGATTCGAGCCACGGCAGCGCCATCGTGACACCCAGCCCGCGTAAAAACGTGCGGCGGTCAAGCGGGTGACGCACAGGGAGTGTAGAGTTCGGGGTCATGGAGTCGACTCCTCAGGGGCGGCGGCCAGGCCGCGTTGGTATCGAAACTGCCGACTGCGAATGATTGTATCGACGGCCGCCGAAAACCGGAATTCCTGTTTTTGAAGCTGGGCGAGCATTTCGTCCAACAGTGGTTCATCGGCGAGGTCAATGCCGCGCCCCAGGGCGTACCCCGCCAGCTTGCGGCAGAATTGACGGAGCACGTCGTCGCGGCGATCGCTCAGCAAATAGCCTCGCAAACCGGCGGCCCCGGTAAATTGTACGCCGTTGCGGAGTTGGGCCCGGGCATCGACCGGGCGACCCGCCAGATCCTTGTCGCGACGACGGCCAATCGCGTCGAACTCTTCGAGAGCAAAGCCAAACGGATCGATCCGCTCGTGACAATGAGCGCACGCCGCCACGCTGCGATGCTTTTCGACCAGTTGCCGCACGGTGAGACCGTCGCTTTCGGCTTCGCTTTCGGGCAGACGGGGCACGTCTTTGGGCGGCCGCGGCAAGCGTTCGCCCAGCAGAACCTCACTGACCCAATTGCCGCGCAAAACCGGGCTGGTGCGCGACGCAGCCGATTGTTGCGTCAGAATGGCGGCCATTCCGAGTACGCCGCCACGACCATGCTGCCGCGCCCCCTCGACCCGCCGCCACTGGCCACCCGCCACACCCTGAATGCCATAGTGCTTGGCAAGTGGCTCATTCACGAACAGATGATCCGAGTCGATGAATTCGAGCACTGATCGGTCGTTTTGAAACAAGTCGATGAAATATTGCTGGGCTTCTTCGTACATATCGCCCCGGACCGCGGTGAACGTGGGAAACATCTGCTCGCTCTTTTCACTGTGCGCATCGAAGCCCCGCACGCCCAGCCACTGGCATGCAAATTCGACCGCCAGCGCCCGCACGCGCGGGTCGCGCAACAGCCGCCGCGCCTGACCGGCCAGAATCTGTTCGTCATGCAATCGGCCTTGGGCGGCCAGCGACCGCAACTCGTCATCAGGCGTCGACGCCCACAGAAAATAGCTCAGGCGGGTGGCCAGTTCCCAATCGGAAACGGGCCGCGGCTCGGCGCCCGCTGGTGGCTGTTCGACACGGTACAAGAACGCCGGCGACACCAGAACCCGGGCCAGCAGGACGCGAAATGCCTCGTCGTACGCCAATGCCTGCCGTTGCAGCGCCTGTTCAAGCTGATCGAGTTCGGCGATTTCGGGCGGCGTGAGCGGCCGGCGGAAGGCCCGGGCCGCAAATTCGCGCAGGAACTTGGCCTGGCTCGGGCGAGCCGCTTCGAGCTCACGATTGAATTCTTCGGCCCGCCGCCGCACCGGTTCGCGCGTGCGGGCCTCGACGCGGGCGTACGAGTCTTTGCCGTCTTGTGAAACAAATCCCATGAACACAGGATAATTCTTAAACTCGGTCAGGTACTGCTGACTGACGAACTGCAACTCGCGCCACAACTGATCGAGTCGCTGCCGCTCGGCCTCGCCCAAAAACAATCGCGCCAGGTCGTCGTCTTCGCGGACGAACAACCGCAGCGAAATGACTTCGTCCTCGGCAATGATTTTGGGGTGGTACAAGTGAATCGGAAAGCACGCGCGGAATGCGGCCAGCCCGGCGGCCCGCTCCGCCGGGTCAAGCCTTTGCAATTCGACGCCCACAACGCACGCCGCGCCGCCCCCCAACGGCTGGCGCAAGTCAGGCGGCGACGTGCGCAGTTGGCCTTGAATTGCGGCCCGCGGCGATTGCCGGTCGACCAGCAAGTCGACGACAAATTCGCGATTGCCCAACAGCGCCGCCGGCACCCGCACCGCGAGCGCGTGCGCCGCAGGCAAAATCAGGCTGGCCGCGTCGACTTCGCCCCCATCGGGATGGCCAAACAAGGACTGATCGACCCCCAACCGCTGCGTTTCGTCGCCTGCCCGGCCCTGGCCCGTGCGCGAGTTCCAGCGGGTCAAATCGAGGCCGCGCACCAGCGGGCCGTCGAACCCGGTCAGCCGATCGTACAGCACGCGATTCGGCCCGTCGTCGGGGCGCGGGCCCGCCAGCACGCGATGCACGTCGCGCGACAGGGCTTCAAGCTCGCCCTGCCGGGCCGGGTCGGCGGCAGCGTCGCGCCAGCGGCCCAAGACCGAGTCGCGGGGCAGTTCAAATGCCGGCGGTGGCGGCCGGACCGGGGTGTTCGAATCAGGCCCCATCAGAAACTGCCACACGCCCAAGGTACCCATAGCGTCGGCGTGGGGGTTAGCCGCCGCAATGTCGCCCGCGACGTCGCGCGCCAGGTTCCAGGCGCGGCCGCCGGCAGCGGTTTCGGAAACCATCAGGTTCACGACGGTCAGGTCACAAACATGGCTGCGATCGCGCGGGCCAATGGCAAGCAACAGGAGGTCGCCCTTGTGAACGCTGATCGGGGCCAATTCGGCATCATTTGACTTGCCCAGGTCGACGAGCCCACCCGCCAGCGTTTGAACCTGTTCGCCGCGACGCACCTCGAGCCGCCAGGCCACGCCGTTTCCGCAGGCGGGGTGCGCGTGGGCCACATGGGTACCAATGCGCACTCCACCATCGATCGGGCTGGCCCAGGCGACGGCCGAAAAGTGCGTCGGCGTGGGATGCACCGCGACCTCGTGCCCGCTGATTGTGCCCGGTATGTGCTCGGTTTTATCAGACGAGTTGGCGACGACGATGGGTAGTTCGCCAGCGTCGTTGGAACTCCAACCGGAAATCGAGGCGACCCCACCGCGGTGTCGCTTGGGCAACAGCTCCACTGGCGCCGGTGGTTTGTCGTCGGGCTGAAATTCGGCGGGCTGATTCGTGGGCTGCGGCACGGCTGACAGCTCAACCCACCGACCGAGCACGTCAGGTTCCACCCCGTGCTTTGCCGCCAGGTCAGCGAGGTTCCGATTCGGCTGCCGAGTCGCGGCGGCGACTGCAGCCAGGTATTTTTCCGAATCGGAAAAAATGGCCTGTGCGGCCACTTGCTGGTTTTCGACAAGTGCACGCAGGTCGCGCAGCAGCAGCGGCGGCTGATTGCCGCCTTCAAACCGGGGACGCCGCCACACGACGCGGCTGTCGGCACTGGTCGTAGTCAATTCACGCGCGCACAGGTACAGCACGACATCGTCCTGCGCCGGCTTGACATCGGGCTTGAGCCGCAGCGTTTGCTGTTCGACGAAATTTGGGTCGGCCGCATCCTGCCAACGGTCATTCATGTAACTGCCGACCTTGTTGTACTTCCACAACAGGGCCTGCCAGGCGCGCACCACGTCGGCGAGGGCCACGATGTCGTCGGGGCCGGCAATGCGAAACTTGGCCTGGATCTGGTCGAGCGGAAAAGGCGCCGGCCCGCCGGCCAGCGTTTGCCACAAGATGGCAAGGTACTGCCGGCTGAGTTGCAATTCGGCCGCAACGGCGTCGATTTGGGCAGTGCCTGACGCCAGCCGCGCGCGATGCAATTCGGCGGCCCGCAGGTAAGATTCCAGAGGCAGTTTGCCATCGGGGCTGTATTGCCGGTACCAGGCCCGCAACGCGGCCAGGCATTCATCGGTCATGTCGCGGCGTGTGGTGTACTGCGAAAACCGCACGCCATCGGGCAACAGCACGGCGTGCGCGGCAATCGCCTTGGCGGCCGTAAGGTATTTGCCCAGCATGGCCGGCGACATAACCAGCGCCTGCCCCGTGTTGGTGAACCCCTCGCCCGCGGCGCCATCGGCCGGAAATTCGCGGGCCGGGTGCAGGTCGAGGCCCACGAGGTCGCGAATCGTATTGTCGTATTCGGCGTTGCTCAACCGCCGCAACACACCATGACCGGGGTCGTCGGCCAGCGCGCGGGCTTCGAGTTTCAGATAGGTATGAACCCAGGTTTTCAGCAACTGCCGCTCGACGTCGGCGGGTTGCCGGGCGGCCCGCGGCGGCATGTCGCCCTTGGCCACCATATCGAGCACCTTCCGCCAGGGTCGCGGCGACCGGCGAATCTCCGCCAAGGTCTTGAACGCCGACAGGTCCAGGTCGGCCTCGGGGTTTTCCTCGGCATGACACTTATAACAGTACCGGCTGAGCAGTGGCTGAATTTCGGCCGTGTATTGCCGCCCCAGCTCGTCAAACGCTGGCGGTTCAGCGTGCAGCGGTTGCACAGACAGCCAGACGAGGGCGGCGGCCGCAGCCCACGCCAGCAGTCGCGGCCAGTGATTCCAATTGCAGTGTTGCCGGGTCATGAACCGACTTTCCCTGATGGTGAGGCGCGGCGCACCGTACAAACCGCGTCATGTGGGGCAGGCCCATTGATTATGCGGGTTTGGCCGGGCAATGTCCATGAGGCGCCTGGTGATTTCAGTGCCGCGAAATCGACTCGCGGCAGTTTCGGCGGCACATGTTGTCAATTTCCGAACGATCGGCGATAATCGGCACGGCGCGGCGATTGTCGCCGGGCAAAGCGCGGGCAAAGCCTCCCGGAGGTCAGTGGCTTGTCGTCGATTCAGGAATTTGTCGAAATCGCAACGCAGGCGGCGCGCGTCGCGGGCAAGGTGCTCGAAGACTGGGCCGGCCAATTCACTGTCAGCGAAAAGGGCCGATCGGACCTGGTCACCGAAGCCGACGTGGCCGCGCAGCAGGCGATTTACGACATCATTCATCCCCAATTTCCCGCGCATGGATTTCTGGGCGAAGAGGGGTTGCTCAAAAGTTCGGGCGAGTCGGGCTACCGCTGGGTGATTGACCCGCTGGATGGAACCTCGAACTATGTGCATCGTTTTCCTTATTATGCGGTGTCGATTGGCCTGGAGTTTCAACACGAAATGATCGTGGGGGTCGTGTTCGATCCCACGCGCGACGAACTGTTCGCCGCCAGCCGCGGGCAGGGCGCCACTCTGAACGGCCAATCGCTGCAAACCACGCGATTTTCGCGGCTCGATCAGGCGCTGGTCCTGGCCAGTTTTCCATATGGCGTGGCGCCCGACAGTGTGCCGATCCGCCGGTTTCTGGCGGCGCTGGGCTGCGCACAAGCCGTGCACCGTTCGGGTTCGTCGGCATTGAACCTGGCCTATGTCGCCGCCGGGCGAATGGACGGGTACTGGTCGACCAGCCTGAAACCGTGGGATATGGCGGCCGGCTCGCTGATCGTCACCGAAGCCGGCGGGCGAGTGACTCAGCTCAGCGGCCGCCCGCTCGATATCGAAGTGCCCGACGTGCTGGCCAGCAACGGCACGCCCCTGCACGACGAAATGGCCGAGTTGCTAAGCAGTGTTGTGTAAGCCTGCCAATTTGCGCAATCGAAAGAAGTCGTTTTCAACCGACGTTCAGGTCCACGCGAGGATTATCATGTTCCGGCGGTTCGAACGCGGCACGTGGGGTTTCTGGCTGGTCGTGGCCCTCGTTGGCTGGATGGCCGAATCCCATTGTTTTGGCCAGACCGTCGCGCGCTGCGGCCAGGGCTGGCTCGAAAGAATTGACGGCTACCCTGTCTTGCACCTCAAGGGGGCGCCCTACGAAATGGGGTACCAGCAGGGGGCCCTGCTCAAGGAGTCGATTCGCGAAAACCTGGACAACCTGCTTGTCAAAAAGGGAGAGGAAACGCTGCACCTGGGGTGGGTCAGCCTCAAGCCGCGAACGGTCATCGAGTCGATCATTGCCATTCAGCGCCCTTACGTCCCACGCAAATATTTGGAAGAACTCGACGGTCTTGCGGCAGGCTCTGGGCTGAAGCCGCGCGATGTCGTGGCGGGAAATTTCATTCCGGAGCTGTTTCATTGCAGCGGGTTCGCCGTGATGAACTCGGCCACGCGCGACGGCACACTGTATCATGGCCGCGTGCTCGACTACGCCGTCGATTGGGGCTTGCAGGAGCACGCCGTGCTCATCGTCGCCGAACCCGAGGGAGGCATTCCCTTTGTCAACGTGACCTACGCCGGGTTCATCGGGTCGGTGACCGGCATGAACGTTAAAGGCGTCTCGATCGGTGAAATGGGCGGCGGAGGCCGGGGGCATTGGGCCGGCGTGCCCATGTCGTTTCTCGTGCGCGACGCACTCGAGCGCGGCGGCGACCTCGACGCCGCAGTCGCGATTTTTCGCGATGCGCCCCGAACCTGCCAATACTTTTATGTCGTGGCCGACGGCAAGACGAACCGCGCCGTAGGCATGGAAGCCTCGTGGAACATCTTCAGCCTCGTGCAACCCGGCGAGGCCCACCCGTTGCTGGCCCACCCCGTTGCCGATGCGGTGTTGTTGTCGGCGGGCAGCCGCTATGAAGAACTCGTGCGCCGCGCCAAGGCGGGGCACGGTCAATTCGACGCCGAATCGGCGCGGCGTTTGATGGACTGCCCGGTTGCCATGAAATCCAACCTGCACGACGTGCTGTTCGAGCCAAAATCGACCCGACTGTGGGTTGCGAACGCCGGCGCCGACACAAGCCCTGCCGCCAACCAGAAGTACTTCGCCTTTCAATTGAGCGAACTCCTGAAACGAACCCCTGATACTGCCGCCCCCGAACTGCCCTTGGCGACAACCTCGCGGTAGCCCACGGGACTCAATGTGCGCCCTGTTAAGACACCGCGGCTTGGATACGCGGCAACCCGCAAAGCCCGCCTGACGATCGCGGCGCGGCAAGAAGTCAGCCGTCGAGCTGTTTCCAGGCGTGAGGCAGGTACCGCAGCAGGTCGCTCGCGATCAAGGAATGCCGGCTGAGCTCGGCGGCGGCCAGGTCGCCAGCCAAGCCGTGCAAGTGTGCCCCGAGCTGGGCCGCTTCGAACGGCGGCATGTCTTGAGCCAGCAAAGCGGCAATCAGGCCGGTCAGTACGTCGCCGGTGCCGCCGGTCGCCATGCCGCTGTTGCCAGTTGAGTTCATGGCCACGCGCTCGCCATCGGTGATCACGGTGCCCCGCCCCTTGAGCAAAATGACCCCGCCCAGGCGCCGGGCGAATTCGACCGCCAACGTTTCCCGATTTTCCTGCACGACCCGCGTGTCGATTTTGAGCAACCTCGCGAATTCGCCAGGGTGCGGCGTGAAGACGCGCGGCATTCCCGGTGGCGCCGCGGGGCAACCGCCTGGCAGCGCTGCCAGTGCATTCAAACCATCGGCGTCGACAACGAGTGGCTGGCGCACCGAGGCGTGCAACAGGCGGGCCAGTTCGACCAGGCCGGGCGATGTTCCCCAACCCGGCCCGCAGGCAACGGTCGTGACCCGCCCGGCGAGTTCGAGGATTTGCGCCCCGGCCTCGACCGCGAACTGCCCGCAATCGGTCTGCGGCAACCCCAGCGTCAGGTACGACGGCTCGAACCCCGCGACGATCGACGCGATTTCCTGCGGAATCGCCACGGTCGTCAGCCCCGCCCCGCCCCGCAACGCGGCCCCCCCGGCCAGGCAGGCGGCGCCACTCATTCCGCGACTGCCCGCCACGATCAGGACGTGACCGAACGTTCCCTTGTGGCTCACATCGGGCCGGGGCGGCAGTGGCGGCAGTTGTGTCACCAGTCGCGAAGACATTCGCACTCACAAAAAAGGTGTCAACCGACTTGCAGGACATGCACAGTCCGAAACGTAATCTCTGCCGAAAAGAAAGGTGCCTGACACAGCCGGCAATTATTTCCGGCTCTGGGCGAACATCCACTTCAGCATTTCGGGGTCGCTGTACGCCTTGACCCACGAATCGTGGCCCACGCCGGGGTACTCGGTGTACTTCGGTTCGCCACCGGCCTCTTTGATAGCGGCGATCATGTTGCGCGAGCGAATGGGTTTGACCGCCATATCCTGATCTCCATGAAAGGCCCAGATCGGAATTCTCACGAGCCGCTTCGCCTGTTTTTCGTCGCCGCCGCCGCAAACCGGTACGGCCGCCGCGAAGCGCTCGGGAAACCGCGCAATGAGATCCCAGGTTCCATACCCGCCCATCGACAGGCCCGTCACGTACAGTCGGTGGTCATCGATGCTGAACTCTTTTTGCAGAGCGGCGATGACATCGAGCGTAAGCTGCATCGCTTCAGATGGCTTTGCGGGCAGCTCAGAGCGATCGGAACTCCAGTCGGCGTCAGACCATTTCTGCCCTTTGGGGCATTGCGGGGCAAGGACAAAGCAGGGGTATTTTGCACGGTTCTCGTCCTTGGCGAAGTCGGCCATGCCGTGCACCAGTTGGGCCACATTGTCATCGCCCCGTTCGCCCGCGCCGTGCAGGAACAGCACAAGCGGGTATTTCTTGCCCGCGTCGTAATCCTGGGGGCGCATGAGCCGATAGTTCAGCTTCTTGCCTTCGCCGCCGCTGAAAACCCGGGCTTCGAATACCTCGCGCGGGTCTGCTGCCAGGAGCGACCGGCCGGGCAGAACAAGCGCAAACATCGCACAGAAAACGGCGAGACACCGAACGAACATAACGCTGCCTTTCTCACAGAATGACTACGAATTCTGATGACGACCGTCCTGCGCACGATTCTAGCGTGCCGGTTCCCTTCCGCCCAGCGAATTGCCCCAGCCCCCGCCCCAGTCCTCGGCGCGGCGATTGTCAACTGGCAACCAGGTGGCCCCATCAATTATGGCGAACCAGGCGCCGCCGTTCGCGGGAAAGGGTTGGCTTTCTGTTCCCTCTCGCGCGTCTCCATGTCGCCGACGACCAGAGGCGTCAGGTCGATCGTATGTGTTCCATTCGGAATGACAGTTACGGGTTGTCGCACGCTGCGTTTTCTTTCGCCATGCTTGTAAATGACGGTCACCGTATGCATTCCCGGAGCGACGAGTCGCTCCACCGGCGTGAGCTCGATCGCTCCGCACGACACACCGTCAATCTGTATTTCGACAATTGGCAGGTCTTCGTCAAATGTCATCGTCAAGCGGGCCCAGTTCGCCTGGGCGGCGTGCTGACTCGCAGCGAACTGCCGAGCCTGCCACGCAGGAATCCACAAGGCGACGACGACCAGCGCGGGCACTAATAAAGCCAACGACAACAACGCGACGAGCAGCCAGCCGGCAACGCTCCACGGCTGCCGTTTGCCAGAGCCTACCGTGGGGGGCGGTGGCGCGGCGTCAACATTCGCAACGGCCGGCCGCTGCCTGATGACCTTCAAAACCCAGCGGACCGCAGGGATCGTCACCACCGTCAGCACCAGGTCAATTAATCCGAATTCTGCTCCGCGGGCATCGTAAGCCATGCCATGGGCTGTGAGAAACGCGGCGAACCCGAGCGCGACGACCAGCCCAGCCGTGGTCGATTTCAACGTCAGTTGCCGGATCAGCGCGACTCCGCCGATGACCGAAACGGCAATGGCACTCCACAGGACTGCAAACTCTTCATTGCCCATTACGCCCAGCCGCGTGAGCCAGAACCCGGTCAACCCCTGCACGACTACATACCACCACGCGGGCAGCGGGCCCGCGGCGCCCGAAGTGAAAAGCGGCGTCAGCAACCAGGCCGGCATCGTCGCGCGGGTGGCGGCCGATTCAGAAACCAATCGTCGCCGCGCCGTCGCGTCGGCGACGGGCGTTTGCCCGGCCTGCACGAACGCGAGCGCATCGCCCAGTTTTTTTGCGACTTCGGCCGCCGTTTGATAGCGATCTTCGGGGTTTTTCTCGAGCAGCCGATTGATCGTCTGAACCAGCCACTCTGGCGTTTGCGGGTCAAAATCTGAAAGCGGTTGCGGACAATCATGGCAGATTTTTTTGATGACGGCCGCCATACTGTCGGCGCGAAAGGGCGGCTTGCCGGCGCACATCGCGTACAGCACGCAACCGAGGCTGAACAGGTCGCTGCGCGGGTCGACGCGCAGCCCCGAGGCCTGTTCGGGCGACATGTACTGTGGCGTTCCTGAAATCTCGCCCGTCCGGGTAATGCTGACATCGTCGGCAGTTCGGGCCAGCCCGAAATCGGTGATCTTC
>JAJXXL010000525.1 GCA_021781115.1 Planctomycetota bacterium | reverse complement strand
AATCCTGCATCCTTGGCCCAGCGTGCGGTTTGATCGTCAGCATCCAAGGTAGGAGCCGTATGCGGTAGTTCCGCACGTACGGATCTGTGCGGGGGGTGGCCCGTAAGGGCCATCCCTACCGCGATTTATGTCGCAATCACACGGCACAACTCGTGGTGCGGCTCAGGTCGGGCGGGCGGGTTGATCTGGCCGTCTCTGGAAAGTCGGCCTGGTTTTCATCACAATTGACGGCGGGGCTGGTGGTTTGATGATCTCAAGAACAGGAAACAGCAATGGCGAACTGCGATATCGGCCTGGTGGGCCTGGCGGTCATGGGGCAAAACCTCGTCCTCAACATGGAGAGCCGCGGGTATCGCGTCGCCGTGTTCAACCGCACGGTCAGCAAGGTCGATGAATTCATCGCTGAAAACCCGGGCAAACAACTCGTCGGCTGCCATTCGCTGGCCGACCTGGTCGCATCGCTGAAGGCGCCGCGCAAGGTGATGATGATGGTCAAGGCCGGGCCGGCGGTCGACGGCCTGATTCAGGAATTGCTGCCGCTGCTGGGGCGGGGCGACATCATCATCGACGGGGGGAACACCTATTTTCCCGATACGAATCGGCGAACCGTGGAAGTCGAACAGGCGGGCCTCTTGTACGTGGGGGCGGGCGTTTCCGGAGGCGAAGAAGGGGCGCGGTTCGGGCCGAGCATCATGCCCGGCGGGTCGAGCGCCGCCTGGCCGCACGTCCGCGAAATCCTGCAAAAGATCAGCGCCAAGGTCGGGCCGAATGCCGACATTCCGTGCTGCGAATGGGTGGGGCCGGCCGGCTCAGGGCACTATGTGAAAATGGTGCACAACGGCATCGAATACGGCGACATGCAGTTGATTTGCGAAGCGTATTTTATTCTCAAGCATGCGCTGGGGCTGAGCAACGCCGAACTGTGCCAGGTGTTCGACCGCTGGAACAAGGGCGAACTCGAAAGCTACCTGATCGAGATTACCCGCGACATTTTCACCGTGATTGACCCCGATACGGGCGAATCGCTGGTCGACAAGATTCTTGACACCGCCCAGCAAAAAGGCACAGGCAAATGGATGAGCCAGCACGCGCTCGACCTGGGCGTGCCCACGACGCTCATTACCGAAGCGGTGTATGCGCGGGCCCTGTCGGCGCTTAAGCCCGCGCGGGTCAGGGCGGCGCAGGTGTACGCCGCCACCGCCAAAAAGTACGCCGGCAACCGCGACCATTTCATCGAAGACATTCGGCAGGCGCTGTACGCCTCGAAGATTTGCAGCTACGCCCAGGGGTTTGTGCAGCTCGAAGCCGCCGCCGCCGAATTCAAGTGGGAACTCAACTACGGCTCGACCGCGCTGCTGTGGCGCGGGGGCTGCATTATTCGTGCCCGCTTTCTGGAAGACATCAAGCGGGCGTTCGACAAGAACCCCCGCCTCGAAAACCTGCTGCTCGACGACTTCTTCTCGACCGCCATCAAGCGGGCTGAACCCGGCTGGCGGCGGGTCGTGGCGGCGGCCGTCGAACTCGGGCTGCCGGTACCCGCTTTCGCCGCGGCGCTGAGTTATTTCGACGGTTACCGCCGTGAACGCCTGCCGGCCAACCTGCTGCAAGCCCAGCGCGACTACTTTGGCGCCCACACCTATCAGCGCACCGACAAGGAAGGCGTGTTTCATACCGACTGGATCCGGGCCCGCAAACTGCCGTAAGCCGGCGGGCTTGATTTCAGCCCCCGATTGTTCAAGTTCGCCCGGATGCGGGCGCTGCGGTCCTGCCACCCGCGGTGCCCGCGCCGATGGCGCGCCGAGTCTGGCCGCGACCGCCGGGCCCGTGCGGCCCGGTCGCGGGAAGCGAAACGGCCCACGGCCGGCAGGGGGAAAATTGCGTCATGCGATTCATCTTTCTGGGAACGGGGGGCTACCACCCGAATGAGCGGCGGCATACGGCCGGGGTGATGTTTCCCGAAATCGGGTTGGTTTTCGACGCCGGAACAGGGTTCTTTCGTGTGCCCGAGCGCGCCCAAACCCAGGAGTTGCAGGTGTTTTTGACGCACGCCCACCTCGATCATGTCGTGGGGCTGACCTACCTGCTGGCGCCTATGTTCAGTGGCCAATTGCAACGGGTTTCGGTGTACAGCACAGAACAGTATTTGCAGGCGGTGCGCGAGCACCTGTTTTCGGGGCCGCTGTTTCCCGTCATGCCACCCTACCAATTCGTTCCGCTGGCGACCGAAACGCCGCTGCCACTGGGAGGCGTGCTGACGCACCACCCGCTGACGCACCCCGGCGGTGCACTGGGGTTCAAGGCGACCTGGCCTGACCGGTCGGTGGCGTACATCACCGATACGGTGGTCGACCACTCGTACCTTGAGTTCATTCGCGGCGTCGACGTGCTGATTCACGAATGTTATTTTCCCGACGTCGATGCCGCCGCCGCCGCAAAGACCGGGCATTGCCACACGACGCCCGTCGCTGAACTGGCACGGGCGGCCCAGGTGGGGCGGCTCGTTCTCCTGCATATCGACCCCGACCGGCCTGGCGACGACCCGATCGGGCTGGCCACCGCCCAGGCGATCTTTCCGCAGACTGTGCTCGCCGAAGACCTGATGGAAATCGACTTTTGACTGAGCCGATCGCTTGCGGGCTGCTCTGCCCCCAGACCGCCGAACCGCTGGACCTGAACGCGTCTGGTCAATCGCTCGATTGCCCTGGCTGCGGGCGCTCGTACCCGATCATCGACGGCATTCCGCGATTCGTGGGCCAGCAACACCTGGCCAGCTTCAGCCGGCAATGGAACCGGTACGACGTCGCCCACGATGCCGAAGACCGGGCCACGTTTGAGGCCAAAACCGGCGTCGCCCTGACGGAACTCGAAGGGCTGCGCGTACTCGACGCGGGTTGCGGCGGCGGGCGATACAGCAAGGTGGCCGCAGCCGCCGGGGCGCGGGTGATCGGTGCCGACCACAGTACGGCGGTTGAAAAGGCTCGTGCGCTGTGCGCAGGGCTGCCCCACGTGCAGTTCGTTCAGGCCGATTTGAAGCTGCTGCCGCTGGAACACGAGTCGTTCGATTTTGTGTTTTCAATCGGCGTCATGCATCACGACGCGGCGACGAGGGCCGTGTTCGACGCAGTGGCCCGTATGGTCAAGTCGGGCGGGCGGTACGCCGTCTGGCTGTACCGCCGCAATCAATGGTGGCAGGAACGGTTGAACACGGCGCTCAGGCGGCGCACGACCAACATGCCGGTCGAGCGGCTTGAACGTTGGTGCCGGCGGGCGGCGCTCCTGGGGGGCGTACCCGTGGTGAACAAGACGTTGAACAAGCTGGTCAATTTCAGCGCTCACCCCAGTTTTGAAAACCGCGTGTGCGATACGTTCGACTGGTACGCGCCGCAGTTCCAGCACCACCATACGCTGGAGGAACTGACCGCCTGGTTTAGCGAGGCGGGGTTCGCCGACCTGCGCATCCTGCCGCCGGAAAAGTCCGGGCGGCTGTACCGCTGGGCCTATGCACATAACCTGCTGATCGGCAGCGGCGTGAACATCATGGGCGTGAAGCGCGGCTAAGCCGCGCGAAAGCCGCCAGGAGCCATTGTTGAAACGGGTGGTTTGCGGCGGGCTGGTCGTGCCTCGCGGCAAAACGCACCGTGAGGCACGCCGCAGGACTTCGCGATCTGCCGCCGGGAACTTCCGAGCAGCGCCTTACAACGCGTTTGCCAGTATCAGCCGCCCCAATTCATCATCAATCCACGCCGAGCAAAACCGCCACGGCCTTGCCATGCCGCGTGACCGCAACCGTGCCGGCCGTTCCTTATCAGCCCGTTGAAAAACGCAAATCGACTTCGAGCCGCGACCGCCAGGGAGTGGTTTCGAGCGAAGAATGGACAAGCATTACCGCTCCTTCGCGGTCGCGGGTCGTTTATCACCTGACTGTTTAAGCAATCGCCAAGCCGCGCCATATCGTCGGCGACCGAGGCAATGTTCGCATCGTCGTTTGCGATCAGCCGGCAGGTGCGGTCTATCATGCAGCTTCGACCGCTGGGTGGTTCATCGATCAGGGCTGAGACGGGCGTCGGCGGCCTCGATACTCAACCGGGTTTTTGCTGAGATTTTTGCCTCAAGCTGATGGAAGATTACCGCGATTTCGACATTCGCCTCGCTTTGAATGCCCAGGCACCGTGCGACCCCCTGGCCATCGGTGCTCAACCGCTCTTGAAGTTGCAGCCGCAGCGAATCATCATCGGCCTGCTGCAGTGTGTACGCGTGAAAATGCATCGGGTCGCCCAGGCGTGCCCTCTGTAAGTGATCGAACGAGAATTGCTTCTTCATGTACGCGATCAAGTCGTCTTGAGCGACGAGCACGAGGTGCCTGTTGATATGCTCGAAAGTCACGATTTTGTGGTGAAGTTGCACGAGAGTCGTTTTGGCCGTCATCTTCCAGTTCACTCCAAACGACTTGTCCGACTTTCGATCGGCAACTTTCACCGCGCGGCCGTGTTGATGCGCAAATCGCTGGCGTTCAGGCCAGACTGTCCCGGTTGTATCAAGCGTTTGAAATTCGATGCCCACAAAATCGACGGGCTTGCCATTCCTCACCGAAACGAGGCAGTAGTCGATGCTGCCGCCTGGCACGCTCAACTGGGGAATGACGTGTAACTCGTTTCCCGGTTCATGAAGCGAGAGCAAGTGGATGCAGTCGAGAAATACCTGGTTCCCTTCGAGCAGGCGGAACGGACAAACAATGACCTGCGTTCGGTTTTTTCCCACCGCAAGCGTACAGGAACCGATCGTAAGTTCGGGCGCGCTCTTGCGATTTTTCAAGCACTTTCGCTTCAGGAATGGGCACTGTTCGTCGGCGAGGATCTTTGGCCAGTCGGCATTCGACGTGGTGATCGTGCCGTACAACTCGACGATTCTGCTCATAGCAGCAACCTGCATCGGTCGGTCGCCGCCTTGATGTACTGCTCAGACATGTCGATGCCGACGGACTTCCGGCCAAGGCCGAAGGCGACGAAGTTCGTCGTCCCGGTTCCGCAAAACGGGTCGAGAACGGCCCCGTCTTCAGGACACGTCGTCAGGATCGGAATCTTGCACAAATCTTCAGGGTAGGCTGCGAAATGCCCCTTTCGCTTCTGGGTATCCTCGGGCAAAATGTCCCACACGTCACTCAACTTGCTGCCGTTGGGGTGGTATTTCAGGAAGTAGAATCCTTTTTCGCGTAGTTCACGAGCTCGCCCTGATACACGTTCTGAGTCTGAGTGCGTGGCGCGCTGCTGCCCCCTGATGATCATCCGGAAATCGGCCAGCCGCCCGTCGCTGATATCGCACAGAATGGCATCCAATGCGGCGATGGCCTGCTTCCGTTCGTCGCCCGTCAACGCCGTCGACAGTTCGATCTGGCGACGATATCTGATGCCGCTCACGCCAGTCGCCGAAACCACGGCGCCGTTAACGACCTTCGTTGGCCGGGGTGTATTTCTGGCTGCGTCGACGTCGTAGAAGTACCCTTTGGGCGTCTTGACGAAGTGGAACACCATCTCGTGCACGTTACGGAGTTTGTCGTTGGCATTGTCGGGCCCACCCTTCACTTTGTTCCAGACAATGTTGTTTCGCAAAATCCAGCCCTGCTGATCGGTCATGGCGAGCGCCACCCGCCACGGCAACCCCAGCAGGTTCTTCTTAAGGTAGGTGTCGCCGATGTTCAGCCAGAAGGAGCCCGTCGGTTTGAGCACCCGCTGGACCTTCTCAAAGATGACGAGCAGGTGAGCGATGTAGTCCTCGTAGTTCGCTTCGAGCCCAATCCCGCCCCCTGCGTAACTTCGCTGCCCCCAATACGGTGGGCTCGTCATGGCACAGTCAATGGACTCAACGGGCAACTCGTCCAGTACGGTGAAGGCGTCACCGTGCAGAAAGAGCGGATGGCAATCCACCGCCGCAAGGTACTCGCCAAAAGCCACACGGTTTGGCATTGCGACTGTCACAAGTTGCACACTCTGCATGTCAGCCGGTATTCCCTTCATTTCGGCGATCCTCTCTGCTGCGACGTTCACCAGAGCCTACCTGAGTCGATGCGGCGACGCCAGCACAGACATCAGAACTTTCGGCCGGCGCCCCGATGCGGCCCTCGTCGTCAGTTCGATTGAAGGCGCACGTTCAAACGACCCCGCCAGATTCTGCATGTCAGGGCATGACACAGCCGCCAGGCATTTTTTTTCGAACCAGTCGTCGTTGCTCGAGCCGCGGCAGGTGTCGCCGCATCAGCCGTCTCGTGGCGCCGGTTCATCGGGGCCGGCGTGGTCGAGCTTGAGCCGCACGGCAAATGTCGAGCCTTTGCCCAACCGGCTGGAAACTGACAGGGTGCCGCCCAGGGCCTGCACGAGGTGCTTGACGATCGACAACCCCAGGCCGGTGCCGCCCAGTTCTCGCGACCGGGCCCGGTCGACACGGTAAAATCGCTCGAAAATCCGCGACAATTGCCCTTGCGGAATGCCAATGCCCGTGTCTTCGACTTCGATTTCGCACTCCTGGCCGAGCGTGCGCCACCGCAAGGCGACCACGCCCCCGGCGTTCGTGTATTTGATGGCGTTGTCGAGCAGGTTGTCGAAAATCTGTTCGAGCGCCTCTTCATCGGCCGTCACCCACACGCTGCCGTCGTGTGGCAACGGGGCCAGGGCGATTTCCCGCCGCACCGCGTTTTGCCGGTGGCGTTCGAGACACCGGGTGGCGATTTCTTCGATTTGCACCGGGTGCAGATCGGGCTTCGATTCGGCCGATTCGATGCGTGTGAGAGACATCATGTCGCTGACGAGCCGATCCAGCCGGTCGGCCTGTTCGCTGATCGTGTTCAGGAACGAAAGGCGATGGTCGATGTCGTCCAGAGCTCCATCGAGCAGCGTTTCGGCGCACGCCTTGATCGACGCGAGCGGCGTTTTCAACTCGTGCGAGGCGTTGGCCACGAATTCCTGCCTGACCCCTTCGAGTCGGCGGAGCTCCGACAAATCACTGACGACCATCACGGCGCCCGGCGCCGATTCGCCGGGCAGCCCGGCGGCCCGCACCCACAGCACGCGCGACGCCGGCGCGAGCAAGGTCAATTCGCCCCCCACCTGCTCGGTTTGTTGCAGGGCCTCGCCGGCCCATTGCTGCAAGCGGGGGTTGCGCACGAGTTCAAACAGGGGCCGCCCGATCGCCTGCGCCTCGTCGAGCAGAAACAGTCGGCAGGCCGCGTGGTTGATCAGCATCACGCGCTGCGATTTGTCGATGGCAATCACGCCTTCGACCATGCTGTTCAGCACGGCGCGCAGTTGGTCGCGGCTGGCCTGCAACTCGGCGAATCGCGATTGCAGGTTGTGCTGCATCGCGTCGAGCGCGTCGACCAGCCCCTCGACCAAGAACCGCTTTTGAATCGGCACGCGGCGGTCGTAATCGCCGCTGGTGATGTGCTGCACGGCGTCGAGCACAACGCCCAGCGCGGCCCCGATCTGCCGCGTTGAAATATACGCGGCCACGAGCGACGCCAGCAGCGAAACGCCCCCGATCAAAATCACCAGCCCCAGCGCCACAGTGGTCTGGGGCTGCATGAACACGATCGCCAGCAACAGCGCAAAACCGGCGAGCGGGGCGAAAACCAGGTGGTACGTTCGCACCAGCCGCCAAAAGATGCGCTGCCAGGGGGGCATCGCGAATACTCCTCAGAAAAACGCGGGGTGCGGCAACTGCAAATCGCCATGCCGGCCGCACAGAGTGGTCGTGCGCCGACCGCACAACGCACGCAATTCTCCGCCGCCCGCGGCGCAGCGCCACGACAAACCGGTAGTTTGTCGGCCACGCCGCCCCAATGCAACCATGTTTGGCGAAGTCGCGCCGCCGCGCCGTTTCAGCGGCGCAACAGTCGCTGGGCGTACTTGATGAATTCAGCGTCGAGCGTGGCGAGGTCGTCGCCAAACGCCTGTCGAAAGTCGCGCAGCCGCTCTTCGGGCGTGTTGAATTCCAGCCGCCGCCGTGCCGAGATCTGCCGCAAATAATCGACGTAGGCCGTCTTGCGGGTTTTAATCAGAAAGTGGGTCAGGGCCCACGCTTCGGCATACGCGTTTTGCATCGCATCGGGGTCCAGAAACCTTGCGTCCGATCGCACCAGGCTGGCCAGCGAATCGACCGGCCGTTCGGTCAGATAGCCCGCGAACTGGTCGAGACGCGGCGTGTTGACCGCACCCACGGTCTTCCAGCCGCTCGAACTGGACAGGTCGGGCGTTTCAAAAAACATGGCCATTCCCTCGGTCAGCCAGACCGGGTTGTCGGCCAGCCGCGTGTGCATGCCGCTGTTGAACGCAATCTGGTGCGTGGCCTCATGAATGACCGTGGCGATGTTCAGCGGCGCTGCCGACAGCCGCCGGTTGATCTCGTCCAGCGAATCGGCCGGCCCGCGGCCCGCAGACGTCAGGTCGTACAACACCATCCGGTTCGCCGTGATTTTGAAGTAGCCCCGGGCGGCGGCCGCGGCAGGCCCGGCATCGGCCGCGGCGTACGCAGCGAATTCGCGCTCGCTCGCGAACACAATCGCCACGAGCGGAAATTCGGGCTCGCGGAGTTTCATGCCGCGCTGCTTCCAATAATTGTGGAATGCCCCGAACAACCGTTCGAAGAGTATGCCACACCATTGCGCATACGCTCGCCCCGCCGTGCCGCAGATTACGTAGTGCTTCGTGTTCACGACACCGACGCCGGCGCCGAACTCGGCCTGAAGCTGCTTCGCGAGGGCCGCGTTTGTCAGCGGTTGAAATACCTGGCCGGTCGGCTGGCGCTCGATGAGCTCGGCCTTTTCGACGGGCCACAGTCGCCCGTCTTGTTCGAGCACGAGCAGCCCGCCGTCTTCTGCCTCGACGAGCACTTCGCCGGCGATCGTCCGCTGAACTTTGGCCGCGTCGACGACAACCACGCGTTCAAGCGGGCCGGGTTTGGGGGTTCCCGAATCTTTTTTGCCTGCAGGTCCTGGCGGTTCGGCGAAGAGCAGACCCGCCGCCAGTGTCACCAGGTTCAACCCCCACCAGAACGCCAATGCGACACACACCCGGTGTCTGCCGTTCTGACGCAGGGCACAGGAACCGGTTGTGTTGTTCATGGACTTCACGCGGTCATGAGCGAAACCAAGGCCGTTGCCGCATATCGTACCACGCTCAGTCGACTCGCCCAATCCTTAAATCGGCAGGATAATCGGTTGCGGGAATCGAAAGATCACCACGGTGAGGATATTTCGGGTCGCAGCGAACGCCGTTCAGCGCCGCACAGACTTAGGGTGTCTTATTGATAGCTGGGGGTGGGTGTTCGCCGGAATGGTTGGGGGATTCGGGATATTCGGGAAAAATGCTTAAAGTTTAGTGGGCGTGACGGCTTGACTCGCGCCGGGCGTGACCTAGGGTTGGTCTGAAGGCGAATAAAAATGCTTCTGGCTGTTGCGCGAACTCCGGTTTAAGCAACAGGTTCGCCACGGGGTTTGGCCGAATGGCAATTGAACCCGGCTGGTTCGATTGCGTATTGGCTTGGCCTCGAAACGCGTTCGGCCTCACATTGAGGTTTCGTGTCGCGGCAATGTTGACCGATCAGGGTGTTGCACTGCGGAAACCCCAGAATTTCCCGGTGTGGCCAGGTAAACATTTGACCGCAAGACGTTTTGACAACTTCGAAGATTGGCTTTGAGTTGTCGCAGTACCATCGAGAGAGAGGACAGCACCATGAAGACTCTGGCTTTGAGCGTCAAGAAGTTTCTCGTTTCTGAAGATGGACCGACGGCAGTTGAATACGCGGTCATGCTGGCCCTGATCATCGTCGCTTGCGCCGCCACGATTACGACCCTGGGCGCCAGCGCGAACACCATGTTCGGCAAGGTCAACGCCAACCTGTAATCGCCGCCCTGCGCGCGGTTCGACCGTCTGGCCGGTACTTCCAATTCCGGCCAGACGGTTCTGGTTCATCGACAATCGCGGCCCGCCGCATCGCGGCGTGGCCAGGCTTTGATTCACAGTTCACGCGGGGCGTGCCAGAAGCCAATGCGGCCCGTCCGTCGAGGAGTTTCATCATGTTTCCATTCTGGATTGACTCACAGATTGCATTTTTGGCCCAGGCTCTGGCCGTTGTCACTATTCTGATGCTGTCATTCGCGCACGCGAGCGCGTAACGAGACAGGGGCGGGGTCTTCCGGCCGCTCCGCACAACTAACGATTCGGTCGGGTTGACGTTCGTTTCAGTTCTGCAACGATCCTGCAAACCAATGGAGTTTATGTTGAAGTCGATCATTTCGTCAGTGCACGCGTTTCTGGTTTCCGAAGATGGCCCGACCTCGGTCGAGTACGCGGTCATGCTGGCCCTGATCATCGTGGCGTGCGTTGCCTCGATCAGGACGCTCGGCGGCAGTGCCAACACGATGTTCGGCAAGGTGAATGCGAACGTGTAACTGATGCGGCAAGCGCCAGATCGCCCTCCTCCGCCCCAGCGTTGACGACCCCTTCCCCCCCACACGCAATCCCGGTTGTTTCCATCACGTGCGAAAGGCTGCATGAATCATGGATTGGAATGTTGTTCTGTTTGAGAACTGGCAAGTCAAGCTGGTCTGCCTGGTTCTGATTCTGGCGGCGTATATCGACGGCAAGCAACTTCGCGTGCCCAACTGGCTCACGTTTCCCCTGGTGCTCTCGGGAATCGCGTACCAGGCGTGGTGCTCGGGCTGGCTCGGTGTCGAGGCCGCGGTCGTGGGCCTGGTGGTCGGCTTGCTGTGCCTGCTGCCGTTGTATAGCGTCGGCGGAATGGGGGCCGGTGACGTGAAGTTGATGGCCGGTATCGGCGCCTGGCTGGGCGCATCGACGACATTTTCGGCGTTTTGCGTCTCGGCGGTCGTGGGTGCGGTTCTCGCTGTGCTGATGGTCGTTCGACGCGGCGACTATCGCGAACACTACACGAATTTCTGGATGATTCTGTCGGAATTCATGCAGATTCAAAATCCTCGCCAACTTTCGCAAATTGCCGCGGAACGCAAACCGCGGATGTTGCTGTTGCCTTACGCCATTCCGATTTGCATCGGTTCGATTGGCTACTTTGCGTTCACTGGAATGATTTAGACCGGGTTTCAGAGCTTGGCGCAAACGTGGTTGTCCGGCCACGTTTGCGCGCTTTGTACCGGTCGCCAGTGAACTGCCCGAACCGCTGGAACATTCGGAACGATCATTCCAACCGGCACAGGCGTCATAGACTGAAGCTCTTGACTGTTCGTTGCCGATGACTAACTGAGACAGGTACGTCCGATGAAACTCAAATCGCTCGTTTTGCTCGTAATGGCGTTGGGTTGTGGTTTGATTGCCATGCTGGGGGTCCAGCAAATCCTCGCTGGAAACAAGGCCGCCGAGGCTGAAACCGTCAAGGTTCTGGTGGCGATCCAGGAAATCCCGCCGGGCGCACCGCTCGACGAGCAATATGTCAAGTTTGAAGATTACCCGAAACAAGCCGTGCCTCCGGGCGCGATTACCGACCCGAAAATTTATGAAGAGCGATCGCTCAAATCGCGAGCTTACCCCGGCGAAGTGATTCTGGAAGCCAAACTGGGAGACAAAGGTGCATTCAGTGCATCGTCGGCGATTCCGAAGGGAATGCGGTTAGTGACGGTGCCGGTCAACATGACCACCGCCAACAGCGGGTTGATCCGCCCGGGCGATCGCGTTGACATTCTGGTGACTTACAAGATCAGCAAAACTGGCGGCGCCCAGGTGTCGCGGACGAAAACGGTGCTCGAATTCATTGAGGTGTTTGCCGTCGACCGCCAACGGAACGTCGAAGGCAGCGAAGAAGTCAAAGGAGTCAAAGCCGAAAACTTGTCAGTGCTGGCCACGCCCGAGCAGGCCAACCTGCTGATGACCGCCGTCAGCCGTGGGACCCTGCAAATGGCGTTGCGGCATCTCGACGACAAGGATCAGGTTAATGCGTCGGCGGTCGATGACGCCCTGTTTGAAGAAGCGCCCGTCGGTATGGGGGTCGATCGCACCCCCGAGCCGCCGCCGGTTCAGCCGCCGCCCAAAATCGAACCGGTGGTCGACGCGGTGCCAGAGCCGGCGAAAGAAGTTTGGATCATGGAAATTTTCGAAGGCGAAAGTCGTCGCGTCGAAGAGATCGAGTTGAACGGTGGCTCGGGGCCCGCGTCGAAAGCGGCCCGCCCGCAGAGCCTGCCGGCGGCCGATCAGCCCGCCGCGCCTTCCGCCTGAAAGAACTTGCGGGTTGGCGAAACCGGACGAACACGTTTTGAGGTGCACGGATGCAAACGAAACACCGAGGGTGGGCCAAAGCCGCGTACTTATGGGCGTTCCTGGCGCTGCTGTCGCCGCCTGGCCTCAAAGCCCAGGATCCGGCCGCGCCCGCCGCTGAAGAGTTGCCTCAAAACTCGCTCATTTTTGTGGTCAGCAGCAAGACGAGCAACCTGACGCTGATCGAAAAGGCGTCGCGGGTGATTCAGCTCGGTGCACGGATCCGCACGGTCGATGGCTTCGACCCCACGGTCGTCAAGGTCACGACGATCAACAACAACCCTCGGCAAATTCGCGTCCAGGCGGTGGCGCCGGGTGTCACGTCGCTCGTGCTGGTTGATGAGGCGGGGGCAAGCTACACGCTCGAAATCTTCGTTTCGGGCGACGTCAAACAGCTCGAAGCCACGATTCGCAAGGCATTTCCCGACGCGTCAGTGCAGGCGATCAAGGTCAAGGACAGCGTACTATTGCTGGGCTGGGTCAACCAGCCCGATCAACTCACGACGATCGTCGAAATCGCCGAGCAGTTTCACCCCAAGGTGCTCAATTACCTGCGCGTCAGCGGGATCCAGCAGGTTTCGCTGCAAGTCAAGATCATGGAAGTCCAGCGGGAAGTGATTCGCACGATGGGTTTCAACTTCCTGCAACAGCGGGCCAACAGCTTCATGGCCAGTACGCCGGGCGCCATCGCGCCGCTCGCTGCCGGTGCGACGACCGCGGGCGTGGCCGGTGCCAGCACCGCCTCACTCGAAAACCCGCTGACAACTTCGCTGGGGTCAGTCATGTCGTCGGCCGTGAACCCCGCGCTCGCCACCGCCACATTTGGCCTGGTCAATAACGACAATGTGTTTCAGGGTTTTCTGGAGGCGCTCAAGCAGGAGTCGCTGCTCAAGACGCTGGCCGAGCCAAACCTGATTACCGTCAATGGCCGCCCGGCCAACTTCCTGTCGGGCGGTGAATTTCCCATTACCGTGCCGCAGGGGCTGGGCACGATCAGCATCCAGTTCAAACCGTTCGGCGTGAAGCTCGAATTCGTGCCGATCGTGCTGGGCAACGGCCGCCTGCGAATGGAAGTCATGCCCGAAGTCAGCGAAAAAGACTTCACTCAAAAGGTCGTCGTGGGCAGCACGACGGTACCCGGCCTGATCACCCGGCGGGTGAACACGCAGGTCGAAATGAACTTCGGCCAGACGCTGATCATCGCCGGCTTGATCAACAACCGAGTGCAGGCCACGACCTCAAAAGTTCCGTTTCTGGGCGAATTGCCCTGGATCGGCGCAGCGTTTCGCACCGTAAGCTACGACGAGTCGGAAACCGAATTGCTGGTGATGGTCACGCCGGAATTTGTGGCCCCGCTGGAAAACGACCAGGTACCTCCGGGTGGGCCAGGCCTGGGGACCGTTTCGCCGAATGATCGCGAGCTGTATGGCCACGGCGTTCTCGAAGTCAAACGTTTCGCCCCCGACCCCGAACCGCTGATGGACAACGTCGGCGACACGCCCAACGGGTTGGCTCCGCCCAACATGTACATGCCCGCCGACATCGTGCCGGCGCCGCCGGTCGAACCCGCGCCGACCCAACCGCCACAAATCGCGCCCGCTCCTCAAGCTCAACGTCGACCAGCGCCTCCGCCGGCTGCGAAAATGGAAGCCATGCCGCCGCCTGCGGCGGCCGCACCTCAGGCGCGGGCGCTGAAAACGCAGTCGCGGCCCGAACGCGTGGCGGCAAACGTTGCCCGCCCGCGTGGCGCCGAGCCGGCCGATTTGCCGCCGCCGCTGCCCGCCGACGCGATCGATCCGACCGCCGGCACGCGGCAGCGCCCGCCAACCGCCAGCAGGCAGACCGCGAAACCGGGCGCACCGGGCCTGGTCGGCCCGGGCGCGCCGCCCGCAAAGCCGGCGGCGGCGCGACCGGGTTCCTCGCCCGGCGCTGTGCAGCGCGCCAACCATGCGGCGGATGCCGGCGAATCGAATGCGAACCGAGTTGAACTTCTGGGCGGCAATTTCGAGGCCCTACCTGAGGCGGCCGCGGCGCCGCGCGTCAAACCAGCGCGGCGCGCGGGCAAACCGGGCCTGATCGGGCCGGGTGCGAATGCGGCTCCCGCAGCGGCAAAGAAAGTCCAGGCAACAGCATCGCGCAGCGCCGCACACCCGCCGCTGATCGCCCCGCAGTAACGCCGCTCGCCGAGCGCCCGCGAAACCACCACCTGATCCTGTTCAATGAATTCTGTGAACCATGAAAACCGTCGTTCGATTGGCGCTGGTCGACCCGCGTGACGCGACCCGCAACTCACTGAAGAGCATGCTGCTGGGAATTGACTCGGTGTGGCTCGACGCCGAATGTTCGCGCTACGAGTTTTTTTCCGACGTGGTTCAGCAATCGCAGCCCGACATTGCCCTGGTGACGCTCGACAGCGACCCGGTCAAGGCGCTGGCCCTGGTGGGCCGGATCACCCAGGATCTGCCCGCGTGCAATGTGCTCGTCCTAAGTTCGTCGGCCGAGGGCAGCCTGATATTGCAGGCGATGCGCAACGGCGCCAAGGAGTTCCTGAGCATTCCACTCAAGCTCGAGGACTTTATGGCGGCGCTGGATCGCATCGTGCAGATTCACGGGGGCCGCGGTGGCGACGGGCAGGTCCGCCAGAGCCAGGTGCTGGCCGTATGCGGCGTCAGCGGGGGGGTCGGCTGTACGTCGCTGGCGATCAACCTGGCGTGCATTCTGGCCCGCAACGAGCACAATAGCGTCGCAGTGATCGACCTCGATTTCGCCCTGGGCGACACCGACGTCTGGCTCGACATCATTCCCGATTACACGATTCAGGACGTTGCCGAAAATATCACACGGCTGGATTATTCGTTGCTCAAGCGTTCGTTGACCCGCCATGAGTGCGGGGCGTTTCTGCTGCCCCGCCCCGTACAAATGGATGACGGC
Organism: Planctomycetota bacterium; assembly: GCA_021781115.1. GTDB lineage: Bacteria > Planctomycetota > Planctomycetia > Planctomycetales > Planctomycetaceae > JAJXXL01. The sequence goes on along the minus strand of JAJXXL010000525.1, from coordinate 6,296 downwards.
CTCAAGATCACTCCTGACCAGCTCCGCCGCGTGATTGCCCTGTTGAAGGCCACGTTTACGCATCTCGTGATCGACATCAGCAAGTCCTATTCGGCACTCGACCTGGCGGCCTTGGGCGCGGCCGACACGGCGCTGCTGGTGACGCAACTCGACCTTCCCTGCCTGCGAAACGTGGTACGGCTGATGCAGTTTTTTGACCAGCGCGAGGGATTTTCCGGAAAAATCAAGATCGTGGTGAACCGCCTGGGCCTCGAAGATGCGCAAATCAGCCTGAACAAGGCGCTCGAAACGATCGGTCGCGAGGTGTACTGGCAGGTTCCCAACGACTACGCCACGATGGTCGAAGCCCGCAACAACGGCGTGCCGCTGATCGTGCAGTCGCCCCGCGCGAAAATCACGCGCTCACTCGAACAATTGGCGCACAGCATCGACGGTTCGGCTCACATTGCCCCCGAAGCCGACGACAAGAAACAGCGCAAGGGGCTGTTCAGCTTTCTGGGGTCAGGCTCGCGCTGACGGGCCACTGGGCGCAGAACCGCCTCAACGAGAGGCTGCGCGGGCAGTCGCGTTCCAGCCGCACGGCGCCGCCTGGGCCGGCTGGCGTCATGCCTGCTGGTTGTGGGCAAGCTGTGGCAGGACTGCCGAATAGGGCGCGCAGGCTGGCGTGTCAATTCCCGGGCAGGTTCAGTATATTGGCAAAGCGACCGGCCGATGTTCACGCCCCGCACTGGCTGCTGCGGTGCTGCGCCAACGGCCGTCTTTGTCGTCGCGATGATTTTCAAAACGTGCGTTCGACGCATTGGTCGCTTCCACCCGCCATGTCGGATTTTCCAATCACTCCTGTGTTTCAGGCGCGAGACCGTCGCGGCGTTGTCCGGCGATCGCGGCGGGGCTCTACGTTACGGGCAATCGCGGGCTTGTGCATTGCGTTGGCGGTTGCCATCGCGGGCGGCGTCGCCTGGGGCTGGCTGACCTTCACGCTGGGCAATATTCGCGTGCCGTGGATGTCCGTCGGCATGGGGACAGCCGTTGGTTTCAGCCTGCGCGGCGGGCATTGGAAGGAACCTACGCGGCACGGCGCGCTCGCGTGGGGCTGCATCGGCGGTGGCCTGGCGCTGGCTGGCTCAGTGTGGGGCAACTTGCTGAGTTGCGTGGCGATTGGAGCGCAACATCAAAACGTCTCGGCTGCCGATTTTCTGGGGCGGCTGTTCGCATCGCCTGACCAGATGGGCGACATTCTCCTGGAAACTTTTGTACCATTCGACCTGCTGTTTTATGGCATTGCGGCTGTCACCGGGTTTCTCGTTGCGCGCCGGCCGGTCATCGACCGGGCGCTCGCATGCGAAACCTCGCAGCCCGGCGCCTGAACCCGTTCCTCATGCTCACGACAAGGAATTGCGACGATGTCCGATGTCTCGATTAAAGCTCGCGAAAATGGACCATTTCTGGTCACCGGTGCCTTCACGCTGACTGATCACCTGGGCCAGAAATTCGATTTGACCGGCAAGGAAAACGTTGCGTTGTGCCGCTGCGGGCACTCAGCCAAGCGCCCCTTTTGCGACGGGAGCCACCGCACCTGCGGTTTTGCGGCGGCCGAACTCGCCCCGCCCACCGCATGAAGAACCCGGTTTGTCCATATCCACCGACTGACAACGGAAAACTCCGCAAGGTCCGCACCATGCGACTTCCTTACCCTTCCTTGTTGCTCGCATCGGTGTTGGCCCTGTTCGGTTGGCCGACCTCCACGCAGGCCCAGGCCCTTTCTGCCGAAGCCCGCCAGCCAATCGAAGACGGGTTGGCTCGGCTGAACGCCGCGATCGCCGCCCTGCCCACCTCAGGAAACGACCAGCGTGCGAATGACGACGTGCGCGTGTTTGCCAAAGCGGTCGAATGGATTTTACGCCACGACGAATTCTTCAAGCCCGATTACGTGCAACGCGCGCTCAAAGTCATAGAGCGCGGGTTGGCCCGCGCGGCAGACCTGGCGGGCGGCAAGGCGCCCTGGCAAACCGCAACGGGCACCGCGTCGATTCTGGCGTATCACTCGGCGGTCGATGAATCGCTGCAACCGTTTCTGGTGACGTTGCCCCCCGAGTACGGGCAGGAGCCCGGTAAACGCTGGCCGGTGCACGTTGTGTTGCACGGTCGCGACGGGGGGCTGAACGAGGTCAGTTTCATCAGCGGCCAAGACGGCAAACCCGCCCCGAAAGACCTGGCCTGGATTCAGCTCGACCTGTTCGGGCGCACGAACAATGCCTATCGCTGGAGCGGTGAAACCGACGTGTTCGAAGGACTTGCCGCAGTGAAGCAAAGGTACCGTGTCGATGACCTGCGGGTCGTGCTCCGGGGGTTTTCGATGGGCGGGGCCGGCGCGTGGCACCTGGGTGTGCATCACCCGTCGCAGTGGTGTTCGGTCGGGCCGGGGGCGGGGTTCGTCGATTTCTACCACTACCAGAAGCGCGACCAGCGGTTACCGTTTTATCAGCACGAGGCGTTGCACATCTATGACGCGCTCGACTACGCCTTGAACGCAGCCGACGTGCCGATTTGCACGTACGGCGGCGAGAAGGACCCCCAACTGGCGGCCAGCACGTTGATGCACGACGCGGCCGAAAAGCTGGGTGTTTCGATCAAGGTGCTTGTTGGCCCCGGCATGGGGCACAAGTTTCACCCCGACAGCTTCCAAGAATACATGGCGTTTCTTCTCGAACACCAGCGTCAGGGGCGCGAACCGTACCCTGGTTCTGGAAAGCTCCGGTTCGTGACGTGGACGCCCAAATACAACCGCTGCGACTGGCTCGCGATTGAAGAACTCATCGAACAATACCGGCCCGCCCGCGTCGAGGCGGCAATTGACGAAAAGACCGGCATGCTCAAACTCAAGACCGAAAATGTCGCCGTGCTGCAACTCGCGCGCGATCTGGCCGAACAGGTCGACATTGACGGTTCGGTGCTGGAGCTGTCGAACGCGGCCGAGGGGCTGTTGCCGGGTGTGTACTACGAATCGTTCGACAATGCGTGGCATACGATCGGTTACCAGTCGTCTCTGAATTTTCCAAAGAACCTCGACCTGCGCAAGCGGCACGACCTGCAAGGGCCGATCGACGACGCCTTCATGGGCCCGTTCGTTTGCGTCCGCGGCACGGGCGCCGCGTGGTCGCCTGCGCACGCCGCGTACACCGATTGGGTGTGGCAGCGCTTTGCCGCCGAGTTTGACAAGTGGTTTCGCGGGCGGGTTCCCATCGTCAATGACTCTGACGTCACGCCGGAACTGATGGAATCGAAAAGCCTGATCCTGTTCGGCGACCCTGGTTCGAATTCGGTTTTGGCTCAATTGCTGCCTCGTCTCCCGTTGAAATGGACCAGGGACTCGTTCACGATCAACGACCGGGCCTATGACCCGGCGCATTATGCCGCGGCTCTGATTTACCCCAACCCGCAGGCACCCCGGCGATACGTGGTGCTCAATTCAGGGCACACGTTTCACGAGGCCGATTTCAAGAACTCCAATGCCTGGCTGTTCCCGCGGCTGGGCGACGTGGCGGTACAGAAGTTTGAACCACTCGCCGCGGGCGGGTACCAGGAAACGACCGAATGGGCCGATTTTTTCAACAACTCATGGCGGCTGCCGTCGGGCTTGGCCCCACGGCCGGGGCAATGACGCCCGCCGCCCCGCGGCGATCGGCACGTTGCCACAATCTTGTGCCCGGCCTCGCCGGTTGGCTGGCGGCGGTACTGGCGGTAGCGGGGTGTGGGCCCAGCCGGCCGCCGCCTGCTCCGCCGCGCACGGAGCTCGTCGTGTTTGCTGCGGCCAGCGCGGGCGATGCGCTTGAACAGATCAAAGCCGGGTTCGAAAAGCAGTCAGACATGCCGGTGCGCATCAATGTCGGCAGTTCGGCTGCACTCGCTGCTCAGATTGCCCAAGGGGCCGAGGCTGACCTGTTTCTTTCGGCGAGTGAAGAATGGGCCGCCGACTTGAACGCTCGGCATCTGGTTGTCCATCGGCGGAATCTGCTGGGTAATGCACTTGTGCTTGTGGTGCCGGCCGATTCACGGCTGGCCATTTCGGGCCCGGCAGACCTGCTTGCGCCCGACGTGGCGCACGTGGCACTCGCCGACCCCGAAACCGTTCCCGCCGGCAAATACGCCAAGGCCGCCCTGACCGCGCTCGGCCTGTGGGACAAGCTGAAGGATAAAATTGTGCCGGGCGGCGACGTGCGTCAAACCCTGGTGTATGTAGAACGCGGCGAAGCCGAAGCCGGCATCGTGTACGCCACCGATGCCGCGGCGTCGTCGGGAGTTAAAAACGTGCATACCTTCGACCCGGTGCTGACACGGCCAATCCTGTACTCCTTGATGGCGATAAAAACCCGGCAGTTTAACCCAGTCGCGCGCTCGTTTTTCGACTATCTGGGTTCGCCCGCGGCGACCGAAATCTTTGAAAAGCATGGCTTCTGGGTGTTGCCCGACGAATCCCGCGGCGGCGCGGGGCGGTAACGACTGACCGGCAGGTGACGATGTTTTCGCCCATTACGCCTGAAGAATGGTCGGCTGTCCGATTGAGCCTGCAAGCGGCAGGTTTCGCCGTGCTGGCCAGCCTGCCCGCAGCCGTGGCCATGGGGTACCTGCTGGCGCGGGGCCGATTTTCGGGCAAATGGCTGCTGGAAGTCGCAGTGAATGTGCCACTCGTTCTGCCCCCCGTCGTGACCGGGTATTTGCTGCTGGTGTGCCTCGGGCGGCGATCGCCCGTCGGGGCGATGCTCGAGCGTGTGGCGGGGTTGCGACTGGCGTTTACGTGGTGGGGCGCGGCGCTGGCGGCGGCGGTGGTTGGTTTTCCGCTGATGGTCCGGGCGATTCGGCTGGGGTTTCAAGCCGTCGATCCGCGGCTGGAGCTCGCCGCCCGCGGCCTGGGTGCCGGCCGCTGGCGGACGTTTTTCACGATCGCCCTGCCGCTGGCCCGGCGGGGGGTGCTTGCTGGCGGAGTACTGGCCTTTGCCCGCGGCATGAGTGAATTCGGCGCCACGATCATGCTGGCGGGTAATATTCCCGGCCAGACACGCACGATTCCGCTGGCCATTTATTCGTTGTCGAACCGGCCGGGCGGGCTCGAACAATGCTGGCGGCTCGTGGCGCTGGCCCTCGTGCTCGCCTGTGCGGCGCTTGCCGCCAGCGAATGGCTCGAACACCGGGGTGCGCGACATGAGCGGCCTTGAGTTCGACTGCACGCACCGCTTTCGCGGCGGGTTCGCGTTGCAGGCGGCGTTTCATACCACGCATCGCGTCACCGCCTTGTTCGGCCCGTCGGGCGGCGGCAAAACCAGCATTCTCTCGATGATCGCGGGGTTTCTGCACCCGCAATCGGGTCGGATCCGGCTGGGGCCCGGCGGAGCGATGCTGGTCGACACGGCGCGGCGAATCGCATTGCCGCCCGAACGGCGCGGGGTGGGGTTCGTCTTTCAGGATCACCTGCTGTTTCCGCACCTGACAGTCGAAGCGAACCTGCGGTATGGCGCCCAACGTTTGGGCCGCCGCGAATGCAGAGAACTCGACCGCGTCGTGGCGGTGCTTGAGTTGGGTGGCCTGTTGGCGCGTTACCCGCGCGGCCTTTCGGGGGGCGAAGCCCAGCGTGTGGCGCTGGGGCGGGCCCTGATGAGCGGGCCAGAACTGTTGCTGCTCGACGAGCCGCTGACGGCGCTCGATGAGGCGCTCCGGCTGCGCGTGCTCGATTATCTTGAACGAGTCCTGAAGGAATGGAACATTCCCACGCTGTTCGTAAGCCATGCCAAAGACGACGTTCGCCGCCTGGCCGAATGGGTGGTTGTGCTCCGCGAAGGCCGCGTCGTGGCCCAGGGGCCGCCCGATTCAGCCTTGGGCTGACACGCCCCCGTTGGGCCCGGTTAACGTATTGTTCGCTGCGTCCGCCGCGGCGGAAACGAGAGCGGCGATTGGATTGATCGGCGCCGTGGGGGTGACGCGATACACGTCAATGCCGGGCGGGCAGGCCACGCACAGCACCACCCGCCGACCGCGCCCCTTGGGAATGCATACCGTGACGATCGCCGCGCCGATTTGCAACGCTTCGCCATCGCGGCGCTGCACGCTGACATGAGTCATGTTGAATCTCCCGGAATGGAAACGGCAATTGAACACCAGCCACCGGTCAGGCCTCATCGACCTGATACGCGGCCCGCAAGTCGCCGTTGCGGGCCGGCGGCAGCCGTTCGAGACGGAAACACAATGGCAACTCGTGGCCCCCGGCCGATCGCCAGGCGGCGTGAACCGTAACCGGCAAAGTT
>JAJXXL010000235.1 GCA_021781115.1 Planctomycetota bacterium | reverse complement strand
TTCGCGGCGTGGCCGGCACCTGGAAAGATCTGACCGACAGTGTGAACCTGATGGGCGGCAACCTGACCAGCCAGGTGCGGAACATTGCCGACGTGACCAAGGCCGTCGCCGCTGGCGATCTGTCGAAGAAGATCACGGTCGACGTCAAGGGGGAAATTCTCGAACTGAAGAACACGATCAATACAATGGTTGATCAGCTCAGTTCGTTCGCCTCGGAAGTGACGCGTGTGGCCCGCGAAGTGGGTACCGAAGGCAAGCTGGGTGGCCAGGCTGACGTCAAGGGCGTGGCCGGCACCTGGAAAGATCTCACGGACAGCGTGAACTTCATGGCCGGCAACCTGACCAACCAGGTCCGCGGGATCGCCGGCGTTGTCACTGCCGTGGCCAACGGCAACCTCAAGCGCAAGCTCGAGGTCGACGCGCAGGGCGAAATTGCCGAACTCGCCGACACGATCAACGGCATGATCGAAACGTTGGCCATTTTCGCCGAGCAGGTGACGACCGTGGCCCGCGAGGTGGGCGTCGAGGGTAAGCTGGGCGGCCAGGCCAGCGTGCCCGGCGCCGCCGGCACCTGGAAAGATCTGACCGACAACGTGAACCAGCTTGCGGCCCGCCTGACAACGCAGGTGCGGGCGATTGCCGAAGTCGCCACGGCGGTCACCAAGGGCGACCTGACGCGCTCTATCGCGGTCGAAGCCTTGGGCGAAGTCGCGGCGCTCAAGGACAACATCAATGAAATGATTCGCAATCTGCGCGAAACCACGGTCAAGAACAACGAGCAGGACTGGCTGAAGACGAACATGGCCAAGTTCTCTCGAATGCTGCAAGGACAAAAGGATTTGCTGGCGGTGGGCCGGCTGATTCTTTCGGAATTGGCGCCGGTGGTGAACTCGCACCAGGGCGTGTTCTTTACGATGGATAATTCCGGCGAAGAACCGCTGCTCAAACTCCTGGCGAGTTACGCCTACAAGGAACGAAAGTATATCGACAATGTGTTCAAACTGGGCGAGGGGCTCGTCGGTCAATGCGCGCTCGAAAAGGAAAAGATCGTGCTGACCAATGCGCCGCCCGATTATATCCGCATCACGTCGGGGCTGGGCGATGCGGCGCCGGTCAACATCATTGTGATGCCGGTCGTGTTCGAAGGCCAGATGAAGGCGGTGCTCGAATTGGCGTCGTTCGACCGTTTCAGCCCGATGCACCTGACGTTCCTCGACCAGTTGATGGAGAGCATCGGCATCGTGTTGAATACGATCGAAGCCAATTCGCGCACGGAAAACCTGCTCAAGCAATCGCAATCGCTGGCCAAGGAACTGCAAAGCCAGCAGCAGGAACTGCAGCTCACGAACCAGCAGTTGGGCGAAAAGGCGCAATTGCTCGCCGAGCAAAACGTCGAGGTCGAGCGCAAGAACAATGAGGTCGAACAGGCTCGCGCGGCGCTTGAGGACAAAGCCGAACAGTTGGCGCTCACGTCGAAATACAAGTCGGAATTTCTGGCGAACATGTCGCATGAGTTGCGCACGCCGCTCAATAGCCTGCTGATCCTGTCTGACCAGTTGGCCAAGAACACCGAAGACAACCTCAGCCCCAAGCAGGTCGAGTTCGCCCAGGCGATTCACGCCGCCGGCCATGACCTGCTGGAATTAATCAACGACATTCTCGACCTGTCAAAGATCGAATCGGGCACGGTGGCCGTCGATCCTGCCACAGTGGCCTTCGGCGATCTGCGCGATTTCATCGATCGCACGTTTCGCCCGGTGGCCGAGTCGACCGAACTGCGTTTTGAAATCCTGTTCTCGGCGTCGCTGCCGGGGTCGATTTATACCGACGCCAAGCGGCTGCAACAGGTCATCAAGAACCTGCTGTCAAATGCGTTCAAGTTTACCGCAGCCGGCAGCGTGACCTTCCGCTGTGCACCGGCGCGTTCGGGCTGGAGCCCCGACAACGAAACGCTGAGCCAGGCGAATCAGGTCATCGCGTTTTCCGTGCGCGATACCGGCATCGGAATTCCCGCCGACAAGCAACAGATCATTTTTGAGGCGTTTCAGCAGGCCGATGGCAGTACGAGCCGCAAGTACGGCGGCACCGGCTTGGGGCTGGCGATCAGCCGAGAAATCGCCATTTTGCTGGGGGGAGAGATCCGGCTTGCCAGTTTGCCCGGCGAGGGCAGCACGTTTACCCTGTTTCTGCCGCTGGCCTATGTGCCGCGGGCGGCGCGGCGAACGGCCGCCAAGCCGACGTCGGCGCTGGTACGCAACCCGGGCGAGGATCCCGAACCACTCTCCGCGCAGCGCTTGCTTGCGCCGCCCGAGGCGGCCCCGCAACGCCCCCTGTTCCGCGCAGCGCCTTGCGACTTCTCGCCATCGGCCGATGATGTTCTGGCTGACGACGCCATCGAGTGGAATGAACCCCCGTTGCTGTCAGAAGACCTCGCCTCCGACGGTGATTCGGAAGACATTCCTGAAGCCGACCTGCACGCCGTCGGCGAAAAGCTGGCTGGCAAGCGGGTGCTCGTCGTCGACGACGACGTGCGGAACATTTTCGCGATGACGAGCCTGCTCGAACGGGCCAGCATGCAGGTCATGTTTGCCGAAGGTGGCCAAGCCGCGCTCGACTTGCTCCGTTCGGCGTCGGAGGTCGACGTGATTCTGATGGATATCATGATGCCCGGCATGGATGGCTACGAAGCGATCGCCGCCATTCGCCGCCTCGAAAACTACGATACCTCGCCAATTATTGCCGTCACCGCCAAGGCGATGATCGGCGATCGCGAAAAGTGCCTCGAAGCCGGCGCCTCAGACTACCTGTCGAAGCCGGTCGATCCGGTCAAGTTGTTGAACCTCCTGAGCAAATGGGTTGGCTGATGATCTGTCGATCAGACGAAAAGTCGACGCGCGGCGCTCCGGCCCACCGCACCTGCTCTGAGGGGCGGGTTCTGGTCGTCGATGATCGTCGCGACAAATTGTTGACTTTTGAGTCAATGCTCGCCCCGCTTGGCCACGACGTGGTCATGGCTGCGTCGGGCCGCGATGCCCTGCGCTGCCTACTGAACGGCGATTATGCGGTCGTTTTGCTCGACGTGAACATGCCGGGCATGGACGGCTTTGAAACGGCCCGCCTGATTCGGCAGCGCCCGCACAACCGCCATACGCCGCTGATCTTTCTGACATCGTCGGGCGATGACGTGCACGCCATCGAGGGGTATTCGTTGGGCGCGGTTGATTTCATTATCACTCCCGTTGTCCCCGAGGTGTTGCGGTCGAAGGTTGATGTGTTTCTCAATCTGTTCGAACACAAGCAGGAGGTGCGTCGGCAGGCTGACCGCCTGTTGCAACGCACGCAACAGTTGCAGGCACTGTCGCAGGCGTCGATGGCAATTCACCGGGCCGGTGCGATCGAGCAGACATTGCAGCTTGCCGTCGCTGCCGCCCGTGAAATTGTCGGAGCGGCCGCAGCCTGCGTGATTTTTGCGGCCGATTTGCACGGAATGACAGAGCATAAGCTCGTGCGTTCTCCAGACGTTGCGGCCAATGGCAATAACGCGCCCGCATTACCCATCGCCGAGCTGCGCGGCCTGATCGCCAGCTTGGTTAGCCATGCGCCGCCCCAATTGACCCGGCTCGCCGCCGGTCTGCTGAACCTGCCGCTGGGCAGCCAGAGTGCGGGGCCAGCCAGCACCAGCATTCTGCGGGCAGCGCTTTCGGGGCGGCGTGGTGAAGTGTTGGGGGTGTTGCTTGTCGGTGGAGACCGGACGGGCGGCTTCACCGACGATGATGCGGCCATGTTGGGCCAGTTGGCCCAGATCGCTGCCACCGCCGTCGAAAACACGATTTATGCCCAAGCCCGCGAGGCGAATCGCATCAAGGACGAATTTTTGGCGACCTTGTCGCACGAACTCCGCACGCCGCTTTCGGCCATCATGGGGTGGGCTCAAATGTTGCGGTTGCAAACTCTCGACGCCGAAGAAACAAACACCGCCCTCGAAATTATCGAACGCAACGGCCAGATGCAGCACAAGCTGATCGAAGACTTGCTCGACGTATCGCGAATCGTCACGGGCAAGATGCAGCTCAACGTTCGCCCCATTGATCTGGCCGATGTCGTTCGCGCCGCGCTCGACGTCGTGCGGCCTGCGGCCCATGCCAAAAAACTGACGATCGAGGCGGCCTTGGGCCAGCGGGTCGCGATGGTCAATGGCGATGCCGACCGGTTGCAACAGGTGCTGTGGAACCTGTTGTCGAACGCTGTGAAATTTACTCCCGAGGGGGGCCACATTGACCTGTTGCTTGAGACGCGCGGCGGCCACGCACAGATTGTGGTTCGCGACACGGGCGAAGGAATTGAGCCCGAGTTCCTGCCATTTGTGTTTGACCGCTTCCGCCAGGCCGATGGCAGCGCCAGTCGCCGCCACGGTGGTCTGGGCATTGGGCTGTCAATCGTGCGGCACGTGCTGGAACAGCACGGCGGCGAAGTTTGGGGTGAAAGTGCCGGCAAAGGCCGCGGCGCCGCGTTTTTTGTCAGGATTCCGTTAAGGCTTGGCGGCGCCGTTGAAGACCACGACCAGGCACATTCTCCGGCTGCTACGTCGGCTGAAACGGCTCAGCATAATGGCGAAGTTCGCCATGCCGCCGCGCCATGCGTCAAGTTGACTCACGCGTGAGAACCAAGTTGGAATTGAAAAAAGCAAGGGTCTGCCATGAACCAGATCAGTGAGTTTTCCGCCGCCGCGGCTGCAGCGTATGCCGTCGTCGATTCGGAGCGGTTTGCGGTCCGTGCGACAACAGCGTGGCGAGTTTTGGTGGTCGAAGATGTTCCGAGCCTGCAAAAACTGCTTGTCTTGATGCTCCGCAAGGCGGGGCATGAGGTGTTTGCCGCCAGCACTGGTCGCGAAGCGGTCGAAGCCGCCATTCACCAGGAGTTTGACTTTGTCCTGATGGACATTCAAATGCCGGGCATGAACGGCATCGACGCGATGCGAGCGATTCGTGCGCACGAGGCCCAGCACGGTGGTCGGGCCGTCATCGTGGCCATTACCGCGCACAGTCTGAACGGCGATTCGCCAACCTGCCAGGCGGCCGGGGCCGACGCCTGGCTCCGCAAGCCGGTGAACTTGGTCGACTTGCTGGCCTTGTTGAAACGGCTCGATTCGGCTCGGTGAATCGCTGCGCTGCCGCCAAGTGGCGTCTTGGAGAGGAGGACTGTCGGCGGGGTTCGGGTCGCCGGGCCCGGTAGCGTAACCGGCCTGCGTTTTTGGCGCAGCGAAAATTCCGCGGGGCGAGAAACTGCATCAGGGAGGATTTTAGCGCATGAGTGTCGTTACCCACCGCCCCATGTTTCACGAAGAGCGCTTCATCG
>JAJXXL010000030.1 GCA_021781115.1 Planctomycetota bacterium | reverse complement strand
ATCTTCGGCAGCCTTTACGCTTTCTTCGAGCGTTTGTGATTGCTCCTGCCCCTGCAGAAACGCCACGATGCCGTCTTCGACTTCCTGGTCGGCCCGCAACACGGCCTGCTGGTATTCCAGCACGCTTGCCTGAAACCGGGCGTCTTGCGCGCGGATATTGTTCAGGATGCGGCCGTAGTTGAAGATTTGCCATTGAAACGTCGGCAGCAACAGCCCGGTGAAGCTGCCGGCCGAAAACAGGTTTTTGAGATCCTCAGAGGCATAGCCGATGAACCCGAACAGCGCAAGCCGCGGGTACAAATCGGAAGTCGCGACGCCGATCTCAGCGCTTTGCGACGCGACGGCACGTTCGGCGCGGCGCACATCGGGGCGACGCCGCAGCAATTCGGCGGGAATGCCGAGCGCAACGGCCGGCGGGGCCGACGGAATCGGCTTCGGTTCGAGCTGCCCGATCAGGTCGTAAGGCGGCGTTCCCAACAGCAGGCACAGCCGATTGTTGGCCTGCCGCAGCCCCGTGCGCAGGGTCGGAATCAGCGACTGCGTTTGAGTCAGCACCGTGCGGGCTTGCTGCACGTCGAGTTCGCTCGTGGCCCCTTTCTTGAACCGCAGTTCGGCAAGTTCCAGCGAGGCCTGCTGAATGACCACGTTCCGCTGCGCAAATTCCAGCCGCTGCTGATAAATTCGCGCCTGAACGTAATTCGTGGCGACTTCGGCCAGCAGCAGCACGAGCGCATCGTTGTAACTGTCAATCGAAGCGCTCAGATCGGCATCGGCCGCTTCGACCGCCCGCCGAAAGCGCCCCCAGAAATCCAGCTCCCACGAAGCGTTGAACCCGCTGGCCCACAGGCTGCTCGGCAGCGCCAGCGGCAAGTTCTTGCTGATCTGGGCATACGGATTGGCCGCCAGCGCCTGCTGCGATTGCGGAAACAGATTGCCCGCCGCGATATTCCGCTTGGCCCGCGATTCGAGAATGCGCGCGCCCGCGGTTTTGACGTCGAGATTTTGCCTGACCGCCGTGTCAATCAGCGAATCGAGCAGCGGGTCTTGCAACTGGTTCCACCACTGACCACTTTCTAGTGGCTGCGACTTGACCCGCGCATCGGCTTCGTCCATCCACTGCGTGGCGACGGCGGTGCCGGGTTCTTCGTAGTTGGGGCCCACCTTGAACCCGTTCTGCGACCATTCCCTGAGGCTCGTGCAACCCGCGCCCATCACGCCGACAGCCAGTCCGCAGACAACCGCCAGCGACCTCCTGACCCGTTGGGCGCGATGATCCACTGACATTCCCCACTGACGATTCCCTGGCCCCAAAACCCCGCGGTTTTGCACTGGGCGTACACACCCGGCAACCTCTGCCTTTCGAACCAATGATACCGATTTTGCCGATTCTTCCGTATTTATCGGCTGGCGGTCGATACGGCCTTCGACAAACTTGCCGCGGTCAGGACCGGCACATCGCCAAACTTGTCAAACCTGCGGCCAACCTGCCCCCGATGGTGTTGAACCCCATCGCCCGCAGTCGCGCAGCGCCCTGCGATGCCCCCCCGATCAAACCTCAGTTTACTCCAACGGCGCGCCATCGCGGGGCGACCGCCATGCCACGCACAACATGAACGCAACCCCCTTTTGCAGCGACGGTTACGCACTCGGGACCGGTGCCGAGCCGTGATGCAATCGCCCGCCTTTCCAAAGTGCGGGCGGCAGGCCATGTCATTTTCGAACTTTTTCATATTTCGACGGACCATTTTCAAACCCTTGCGACGGCATAAATCCGCGGCGCGTCAATTCTTGAGGGCGCTGTCGAGGAGTACGACCAGTTCGGGGCGGCGGGTCAGGAAATCGTCGATGGTGTACTCGTCGAGGACGCCCAGGAACGCCTTTTGGGCGCGAAACAGGGCCCCCTTCAGCCCGCAGGCCGGGGCGATCGGGCAGGTGTTGGTTGCCGGGTCGAAGCACTCGACGAGGTGAAAATGCGGTTCCGTATGTCGCATGAGCCAGCCGACTTTGATCTGCGCCGGAGCCATCGCCAACCGCATGCCCCCGCCCCGCCCGCGCTGGGCTGCGACAACCCCCAGCTCCGTCAACGTTTGCACCACCTTGACCAAATGGTGCCGCGAAACCCCGAACGCCTGGCTGATTTCTTCGGCGGAAACAAGCCTTTCCGGGCGGCAGGCCAGGTAAATCACCAGCCGCAAACTGTAGTCGGAAAACTGGGTCAGGTGCATCGATGCGCCTCACGGGGCCAGGTTGCCAGGAAATCGCTGCCGGCCGATTGACAACCGGCGGGATGACGATAATATGTATTCTGAATGCAAATTACAACCGGGCTGCCCGGCCCACGCATTCCCACCCAAGTTGAAACCCGGTTTGATTGCGGTGGCTCGACTCTGGCAGCGCAGGCGCGGTGCACCCATGGCAAACCATGACACGTCGTCAGAATGCGGCGGCCGTTCGCCCCGGCGGTATGCCGTGGCCCTGTGCCTCGCGGCGGGCGCGACACTCCTGGCCACCACGACCTCGGGCCAGGACATCGAGCACGACCCGATTCATTATAGCACCGCGACGCCGCATAACGCCGTCGCCGAGCTTGCCCATCGGCTCGCCCAGGGCGCGGTGCAGCTTGAATATGACCCGCAACGCGGCTATCTGCGGTCGCTGCTCAGGGCGCTCGACGTACCTGAGTCGTCGCAGGTGCTGGTCTTTTCGAAGACGAGCCTGCAGCGCGAGCGCATTTCGCCCCAGACGCCCCGCGCGATCTACTTTAATGACGACGTGCTGATCGGTTCGTGCATCGGCGGCCGGGTGCTTGAGATTTCCGCCGCCGATGACGCGCTCGGTACGGTATTCTACACGCTGAACCAGAAACGCGCCGCGCAGCCCGCCGTCGAACGGCAAACCGAATCCTGCATGTTGTGCCACAGCTCCTCAGCCAATCGGGGGTTTCCGGGGCACCTCGTGCGCTCGTTGCAAGTCGATGACGACGGCCTGCCACTGCTCGCCCACGGGTCGTTTCGCACCGATCATGCCAGCCCGCTGGCCGAACGCTGGGGCGGCTGGTACGTGACCGGCACGAGCGGCAACCAGAAACACATGGGCAACACGATCTTTCACGAAACCGCCGCGCCCGCCGCCAGCGACAACGCCCCCGGCGTGAACCTTACCGACCTGAACGACCGCTTCAAGACCTCGCTGTGCCTTACGCCGCACAGCGACATCGTGGCGTTGATGGTTCTGGAGCATCAGGCGGGCATGCTCAATCGGCTGGCCCGGGCCACGCTCGAAACCCGGCTGGCCCTGCATTACGAACGCGACATGAACCAGGCGCTGGGCCAGCCGCCCGACGAACCGTCGGAAAGCGCCCGGCGCAGGATCCGCAGCGCCGGCGACGCGGTCGTCGAGTACCTGCTGTTTCACGACGAGGCGCGGCTCACCGACCGCGTCAGCGGCACATCGACCTTCGCGGCGGATTTTGCGGCACGCGGCCCCCGCGATTCGCAAGGCCGCTCGCTCCGCGACTTCGACCTCACGACGCGCCTGTTCCGCTACCCCTGCAGCTACCTCATTTACTCGCGGGCGTTCGACACGCTGCCGGGCGAGGTGAAAGGCCACGTGTATCAGCGTCTCTGGGAGATCCTCAACGGGCACGGCGGCGACAAATGCCCGGGGCAATTGTCGCCGGCCGACCGCGCGGCAATCCTCGAAATCCTTCGCGCGACCAAGCGCGACCTGCCCGCATACTGGACGGCCCCACCGACCGCGGCCCCCTGAAACGTCGTTTCACAGCCGCCGCCGCACGCCAGGCCACCGGTGTTGACCAGCGCGTTAAAACCGCAAACCAGCCCCCCGCCGCGACAGGGCCAGCGCGCGCCCCCAGGTCGCCGCGCAGGCGGCGGCGAACCGGCAACTGCCTGGCGCCGCGTTTGCCAACTGCGTCGCGCGGTGCTCAAGCCGATTGAAGACGTAAACGATGAGCTGCGGAGCTTCAGGGTCGTTGAGCAGTTGGTCGATCTTTCGCCGCAGCTTGAGGAAGCTGCCATCGTAGCGAGCGATGGTCGTGCCAGGGATTTCGAGACGTTCAGCGACAGCCCTGTCGTCCGCACCGGGGTCGTACCAAACGACGAGGGAGCGCTCCTCGACTTGCCTGGCGATGAGGCCGATCAGATGTTCGCTGACGATGCCCGGTTTGTAATCAACTCGCAGGCGGATTCGTTGCCGAGGAGTCGCCTGGCGGCGCTCCTCCCGTCGGAGCCAATGCGTCGAACAGTGCTAAATAGGAGTCGAACCGATAGCGGCGGTTTCGTTGCCAGCCGGTCGTCTCCCGCACCATCGTCAACTCTTCCAGTTGCTCGACCAACTTGTTGGCCGTGACGAACGAGCATTCCAGTCGCTTTTCCACCAGGGGCACCGAGACCACCGGTTGCTCGAAGAGATAATCGAGCAGCCGCAGCCCCTGGGCCGCTCGCCCCGCCAGCTTGTCGCCGATGAGTTGCCGGTGAGTCTCCCGAAGATTCACGATGGCACGAGCCGTCTCGGTGGCCGAGTGGCTGACCTCTGCAATGCCCCGCAAGAAAAACTTGAGCCAGCCTTCCCAATTCCCGTCCCGGCGAACGGCCATGAGGCGGTCGTAATACTCCGACCGATGCACCTTCAGAAACAAGCTCAGGTAAAGCAGGGGCCGATGAAGCACCTTCCGTTCGCACAACAGGAACGTAATGAGCAATCGGCCCACACGACCGTTGCCGTCGAGGAACGGGTGAATCGTCTCGAACTGTGCATGGGCCAGCCCGCAGTGAATCAGGACGGGCAAGGTGGTGTCGTGCAGGAACTTCTCGAAGTTGTCGAGGGCCGTTTGCATCCCGTGGACGGGCGGCGGCACGAAGGTCGCATTCGCCAGCGTACTGCCTTGTGGCCCGATCCAGTTTTGGCTGCGGCGAAATTCCCCGGGCGTTCGCTCGCCGCCACGAACATCCGTCAGCAGTCGTCTGTGGATTTCTCGAATCAGCCGCAGGCTCAGCGGCAGTTGGGAAATCCGCTCCAGGCCGTCGTTCATGGCGTTGACGTAGTTGACGACCTCCCCGACGTCCTTCGGGAGTTCCTTTCCGGCAGAGTTGATCTCGAACTGGAGAACGTCATCCAGCGAGCTTTGAGTTCCCTCGATCTGCGAACTCAGCACGGCCTCGTGGCGAACGTACATCGCCACAAAGAGGTCAGGGTTGGGCAGGACCGTAGCGACCCCATCGAGCCGTCCCAAGGCTCGGTCTGCGTCGGAGAGCAGGCGTGCAAGTTCGGGGTCCATCGTCACCGGAGGGTCCGGTGGGAGCGGAGCGGGGATGAAGGCGTTGTAGCCCCCCACCTGTTTCACGAAACGGCCTGCTCGCATAATAAGCCCGCCGTGCAAAGGGATCGTATTTCATCGTCCGATGACAAGAAGCCAGAATGACCAGTCTTATTTTATAAAAATGCACTCTTGTAAAACAAGAGTGCCGGTCGTCGGGTCTTGTTCTCCCCTCGCTCAACAAGCCGAGGTCGGCTCACCTGCTCTCCTACCCGGAAACAGGTTACGACTGCTTCAACAGTCCAGTCTTCCGCCGCACGCCAGGCCACCGGTGTTGACCAGCGCATTGAAAACCGCAAACCAGCCCCCCGCCGCGACCATCAGGGAGCGCTTTCCAGCGAATCCCTGGCAAGCCGTACCGCCACCCTGAATCGCCGTGCCGTTTGATATTCGGCTCCAAGCCGCGTGGCAGGCGGCACCGGAAGCGCGTGTTGCCGCACTGGCAGCCGAACTGCCGGCGGCGACCAAGACACCTCAAAACCCGTCGTTCGCGACGAGCAAGCGACATCCGCTGCCAAACCGGCGGCACTGAAGTCCAGGTCGAAAATGAACTGCGGCGGCCAGCCGGGGCATTCCAGGCACAAGCGGGCGTTGATTCCCCCTGAGCGATGCCAGAACGTCGTGACGTAACGCCCGTCGGCTTGTCGCCGGTGCGGCTTCGATTTGACGGGCAAGCCAAAAAAGACGACGACCACCGTTCCTGGCGACCGCCCCGTTTTCGACGGGGGCTTTGAACTGCCGGGCTGTCGGTTGCCCGCGTGCTTGCCGACGCAGGGCGGCACGCCCCTGAGCCGGTGGCCAACCGGTCGTTCGAGTAAGTCTGAGTAAGTCGGCGTGTCTTTACTTGGCGTCTGACTGGCGGGGTGCCGGTGATTGCCGCTTGACCTGGGGCGGGGCGCGCGAAACAATGAATCTGGCGGGCGTTGCGTCCAGCCGTCGGTCGAATTGGGGTTTGGTAAAGGGTTTGCGCCCGGTCGTTGCCGCACAGGGCGGTTGCCGGGGGCGATCGGCAAGGATTGGCGGTCTGGCGTGCTGGTCAGGTTTCAGCAATTGTGGCGACGCACGCGGCGGCTGCGGCCGCCTCCCTTAGGTTTTGCCAAGTGGATCCAGCACAAGCTGTCGCGCCTGAACTACGCGATGCATATCGAGCCGACCTGGCTGGAAATCAATCGCACTCAAATCATCGTGCCCGGCTGGTCGCCCCCGCGGCCCTTGCGCATCGTGCACATGACTGATTTTCACTTACAGCAGCGCGTTCCGGCGGCGTACGTTGCCGCGTGCGTCGAGGCTGCGAACGCCGAGCAACCCGACATCATCGCGCTCACGGGCGATTTTATTCACTCGGGCGAAAAGTTCGTCGAACCGATCGCCGACCTGCTGGCGCCGCTCAAGGCCCCGCTGGGCGTGTTTGCCGTGCTGGGCAACCACGATTACGCCGTCCGCAATGCCCTCGGCGTTTCGACGCGGCGGCAATTGCCGAAACAGGTCGCGTCGGCCCTCGAACGCCGCGGCATTCGCGTGTTCCACAACGAGTTGCTGACGCTGACGCATGGTGGCCTGGCGTTGCAGATTTCTGGGGTCGAAGACCTGTGGAGCCGCGCCTGCCGGCCCGACCTGGCGCTGGCCCGGCTCGATTCTTCACTGCCCCATATCATGCTGGCCCATCACCCGCGCACGATTGAATTGCTGACCTCCGAACGCTGCGACCTGATGCTGTCGGGCCATACGCATGGCGGGCAGGTGGTGTTTCCGCGTGCGGGGGCGATTACACTCAGCCGGCGGATGAAATGCTACGCGTCCGGGTTGTACCCCATTCATGGACGATTGCTGTATGTCAATAAGGGAATTGGCTTTGGGTTTAAGATTCGCTATAACAGCCGTCCCGAAATCGCCGTCTTCGACCTGGCGGGGCCCGTGGCGACCGAGTGACGATCGGGCCGCGGATGCGGGAGGGAGGATGTTCCTTCGTTCGAAGTCGTGCTTTCCGCGCGCGGCCGATTTCAACGCGAATTCGCCGCGGGAAACTGGCGATGTCCCATTGCCGCGATTCGGTTTGTACCTATAATGAAACTGAACCCACTTGCGTATTGCTTTTTGTGTGGGAACCAACTGGCCCGTCGCCCGGCAGCGCCGCGCGGGGTCGGTCGGTCAACTTTTTTGCAGTATGCGGGCGACGACGCCATCGGGCCTGTTCAGGTCGGGCGGCGTGTGGCCCGCGCCCTGCGGCCAGCGAGTCATTCGGTGAATCACGCAAGTCCGTCCTGCGGTTCACGGTCGGTTTTAATCGGCACGGGGAATGAAGGGCTCGAAAATCATGTCTCACGATAAGTCAGGCTCTGAAGGCAGTTCACCCGATCCGGCCGGGTCGCCGTGCCGGTTGGCCGCGCTCAGGAAGCGCTCGCAAGTCGACTTTGAAATCGACTTTTTCGAAAGAATTCTCAGTCGCGACCCCAACTACACCGACGTGCTCGCCAATCTGGGCGAGCTGTTCTCCAAGAAGAAA
The DNA here is from genome assembly GCA_021781115.1 of Planctomycetota bacterium. Lineage (GTDB taxonomy): Bacteria > Planctomycetota > Planctomycetia > Planctomycetales > Planctomycetaceae > JAJXXL01. The sequence continues at coordinate 13,796 of JAJXXL010000030.1, read as the reverse complement.
TGGCACCGCCGCGCGTTGCAGGTCGACCAGCGCTTGAGCGAACTCCGCCCGCTGGATCCGGTGGTGCTCTACAACCTGGCGTGCAGCCACGCGGCATTGCGGGCGTTCGACGACGCGGTTGCGACATTGCGGCGGGCGATCGCCGCGGGGTACAACGATTTTGACCACATGCTGGCCGATCGCGACCTCGACGCGCTGCGCGAACACCCCGAGTACCTCCGCCTGATGCAAGACCTCGTTCAGTCGGCCGATTTGTCGTTCGATGACCTGTCGTAACTCCTCGGGCAACCCGATGGGCCGCATGGTGGAACTGGCCGAGCAAATTCAGGCTGCCTGTGCCGCGATTCGCGGTGGCTGGCCAGGCACGCCGCGCGTGGGCATGATTCTGGGCACGGGGCTGGGCGGCTTGGCGGCGCGCATCGAACGCAAGGTGGCCATTCCCTATGCCGCTGTACCGCACTTTGCCGTTTCAACCGTCGAATCGCACGCCGGCCAACTGGTGTGTGGCGAGTTGAATGGCTGCCCGCTCGTCGCGATGGAGGGCCGGTTGCATTACTATGAAGGCTATTCGCTGCAGCAAGTCACGTTTCCGGTCCGCGTGATGCGGGCCCTGGGCGCAGAAATCCTGATCGTGACGAACGCCGCCGGGGGCATGAACCCTCATTTCGACCTGGCCGACGTCGTGGTCATCGAAGACCACATCAACCTGATTGGCGACAACCCGTTGCGTGGCCCGAACGACGACCGCCTGGGCCCGCGATTTCCCGATATGTCGCAGCCCTACGACCGGGGCCTGATCGACCTCGCCCGCCAAACCGCGCTCGACCTGGGCCTGTCCTGCCCCAAGGGGGTGTTCGTGGCGGTGGCCGGCCCCAACCTCGAAACCCGTGCCGAATACCGCATGCTGCGCGGCATGGGGGCCGACCTCGTCGGCATGTCGACCGTGCCTGAAGTGCTGGTGGCGGTTCACGCGGGCCTGAAAGTTCTGGGCTTTTCGGTCGTTACCGATCTGTGCCTGCCCGATGCGCTGGAGCCAGTCGAGATTTCCCGAATTCTCGAAGTTGCCGCGCGGGGCGGCCGGCGGCTCGAACAGATCATTCCCGCCCTGCTGGCAAAACTGCCGCCGGCCTGAGCGCCGCATTCGCAACCGGCGCGCGGCCGCGCGAAACGGGCCAATGGGCTTTGAACCCCGCGCCGCACATTGTACCATCGCCCGTGGCTTTGGCGCGCCAGTGCCCCGCCGGCCTGGGGCAGCGGGGCATTGGCGCGCCGTCGTGGCGATTGTCGGGCCGGTTGGAAGTTCCCGCAAACTGTCTGCATGTCTGCTGTTTGAAACCGCATGATGTTTGAAAAAGTCTCTACCGACGGCGAATTCGTTCGCGGCGAGCACGAGGTTCTGCACTTCTGGAACTCGGCCCGCATTTTCGACAAACTGCGTGCCAGGAACGCCACGGCGCCGGCATGGAGTTTTCTCGACGGCCCGATCACCGCCAACAACGCGATGGGCGTGCACCACGCCTGGGGGCGAACGTACAAAGACGCGTACCAGCGGTACTTTGCGATGACCGGGCGCCGGCTGCGGTACCAGAACGGCTTCGATTGCCAGGGGTTGTGGGTTGAAGTCGAAGTCGAAAAGGAACTCAATTTTCTGACGAAGAACAGCATCGTCGAGCATGGCATCGACCGGTTCGTCGACGCCTGCAAACGCCGCGTGCTGAAATTCGCCGCCCGCCAGACCGAACAATCGCAGCGGCTGGGTTACTGGATGGACTGGGACGACCCCGCCACGCTGCGGCGGCTGGCCGAAGGCATTGGCACCGCCGCCCCGGTGTCAATCATGACCCCCTCGGGGCAAACGGTCGTTGCGCCCGCCGAAGAAATCGTGGCCCGCCTGGGCAACGCCGCCTGGGGCGGCAGCTATTTCACGTTTTCAACCGAAAACAACGAAACGATCTGGACGTTTCTCAAGAAGTGTTATCAGCGCGGCAAAATCTATCGCGGGGCCGACGTCATGCCCTGGTCGGGGCGGGGCGGCAGCGCCTACAGCCAGATGGAAGTCGCCGAAGGCCGCCGGCTGACGACCCACAAATCGGTGTTCGTGCGGTTCCCGCTGCTGGGGCGCGACAACGAATACCTGCTCGTCTGGACGACGACCCCCTGGACGCTGACGAGCAACGTGGCCGCCGCGGTCAACACGCAACTCGAATACGTGCGGCTGCGGGCCAAGCGCGATGGCGCGGTTTACTATTTCGCGAAAGACAACCTCGAATTCCAGCGGCTGGCCCGCGAATTCAAAGAGGGGTTTGGCCGCCCCGAATGGACCTGGCCGAAAGGGGTGGCCCGGCTCAAGACGATTGCCCAATTGTTCAAGGAACAGGGGGGCTACGAGGTGCTGGGCGTGCTGGCGGGGGCGGAAATGGTCGGCTGGCAATACGCGGGGCCGTTCGACGACCTGCCGGCACAACAGGCGCCCGGCGGCTGGCCCGAACGCGAAGACCGCCAGCCTGCCACCGGCGTTTCCTGCCACCGCGTCGTCGACGGCGGCCGCGATTCGACCGGCGCACCGAATGTCGTGGCTGGCGAAGGCACGGGCATCGTGCACATTGCACCCGGGTGCGGCGACGTCGACCACGCGCTGGGCAAGACCCTGGGCCTGGTCGATATTGCCCCGCTGGGCGAAGATGGCCGGTTTCTGGAGGCGTTCGGCGAGTTTACGGGCCGCGAGGCGATCGACCGCCAGACCGCGGAACTGGTGTTCGAGCGCTTGCGGGCGAAGAACCTGCTGGTGGCGGTCGAAGATTACCCGCACGTTTACCCGCATTGCTGGCGGACCGGCGAAGAGCTCGTGTTTCGCGTCGTCGACGAGTGGTTCATCAATATGGACTGGCGCGACGACATCATGCAGGTCGCCCGGCAGATTCGCTGGCTGCCCGAAAGCATCGGCGGGCTGGAGCGCGAGCTCGAATGGCTCACCAATATGCGCGACTGGATGATTTCAAAAAAGCGGTTCTGGGGGCTGGCCCTGCCGATCTGGGTCGATGACGCCACGGGCGATTTCGAAGTCATCGGGTCGCTGGCCGAGCTGGAGCAACGCGCCGTTTCCGGCTGGAATGAATTCGCCGGGCACACCCCGCACCGCCCCTGGATCGACAAGGTCAAGATCCGCAACGCGAAAACGGGCAACCTGATGTCGCGCATTCCCGACGTGGGCAACCCCTGGCTCGACGCGGGCATCGTGCCCTTTTCGACCATGCATTACAACGGAAATCGCGACGAATGGCAGAAGTGGTACCCCGCCGACCTTGTCACCGAATGCTTTCCGGGGCAGTTCCGCAACTGGTTTTACGCCATGCTGTCGATGGCCACCATGATGGATGGCACCCCCCCGTTCAAAACGCTGCTCGGGCATCGGCTGGTCATGAACCAGGACGGCAAGCCGATGCATAAGTCTGACGGCACCGCGATCTGGTTTGAAGAGGCGGCCGAACAACTGGGCGTCGATACGATGCGCTGGATGTACCTGGCGCAAAACCCCGCCGCCGACTTGCGGTTCGGCCAGCGCCTGCCCGAAAAGCCAGTCGTGCTGCACACCCCGGCCGGCCCCGTTTCGGAAACGGCCGAGGGCGTCGCCACGTGCGAAGTCGTCAGCAAGCCGGCCGACGAAATCCGCCGCCAGGTGCTGATTCCGCTGTGGAACACATACACGTTTTTCGTGAACTACGCCCGGCTCGACGACTTCGACCCCGCCGCGCCTGAAGTTCCCCCTGCCGAACGGCCCGAAATCGACCGCTGGATTCTCGCCAACCTGCACGCCCTGATCGGCAAGGCCCACTGCGAGTTTCAGGAATTCAACGCCCCCGGCCTATTGCGCGAGGCGGCGCGGTTCATCGACGACCTGTCGAACTGGTATATCCGCAGGAATCGGCGGCGGTTCTGGCGCTCGCGCGACGCCGCCGACCGCGACAAGCTGGCCGCCTATCAAACGCTGTACGCGGTGCTGGTCGCGCTGACCAAACTGCTGGCCCCGGTCATTCCGTTTCTCACCGAACGGATGTACCAGAACCTCGTGCGCCCCGGCGGGGCGCCGCTCAGCGGCGATGCGCCCGAAAGCGTGCACCTCTGCCCCTACCCCGTGCCCGACGAAAACCTGCTCGACCCGCAGTTGAGCGAACGCATGGCCCTGGCCCAGCTCGTCGTCAATCTGGGGCATGGGCTGCGCGAACAGGCCGGGCGGCGGGTCAGGCAGCCACTCGCCGAACTGCGCGTCGCCTGCAGCCCCGACCAGCGGGCGGCGATTGCCAGCTTGTCGCCCGTCGTGCAGGAGGAGTTGAACGTCAAGCAAATCACGCTGTGCGACCATCTCGATGGGCTGGTGTCGTACACGTACAAGCCGAATCTGAAAACATTGGGGCCGCGGTTTGGCAAGGCGCTGGGCGCCATCGGCCAAAGCCTGGCCACGTGCAACCCCGCCGACCTGGCGCCCTTGCGGCGCGGCGCATCAGTGACGCTGCGCATCGGCGACACCGATTACCCGCTCGCGCCCGAAGATGTGTTGATCAGCACGCAACAGGCGGCCGACTGGGTTTCGGCCGACGACCAGGGCGTGCAACTGGCATTGGCCACGGCGGTCACGCCCGAACTGCTGCGCGAAGGCATCGCCCGCGACTTCGTGCGGCAGGTGCAGCAACTGCGCAAAGACGCCGACCTGGAAATTCAAGACCGGATCCGCGTGCAGTTCAGCACGGACGACGTCGCCTTGCAAGCCGCGATTGACGACTGGGAATCGTACATCAAAACCGAAACGCTGGCCGATTCGCTGGCGTGCACCGCCACGATCGAACGGGCCAAAGCGGTGCTTGTGGGTGAATTGCAGATTACGCTCTGGATCGAAAAGGTTTGACGTGCCCCCGCTGCTGCACGTGGTGCTCCATACGCCCGACATTCCGCAAAACACCGGCAACATCGGGCGGACCTGCGTTGCCGTGGGGGCCAAGTTGTGGCTCGTGCGGCCGCTGGGCTTTCGGCTTGATGAAAAGCACCTCCGCCGGGCCGGCATGGACTACTGGCAGCACGTTGATTGGGAAGTTGTCGAAAGCTGGCAGGAGTTGCACGCGCGGCTGCCTGACCGCCCCTACTGGTACCTGACGAAAACCGCCTCGGCGCTCGTGTGGAACGCCCGGTTCGAACCGGGCGATGTGCTCGTCTTCGGCAGCGAAACACGCGGCCTGCCGCCGACGATTCTCGCCGAACACCCCGGCCGCAACCTGCGGCTGCCGATGCACAGCGCGGTTCGCAGCCTGAACCTGGCGAGTGCCGCAACCGCCGTCGTCTACGAAGCGGTTCGCCAGTTCGGCGGGATTGGCGGCGAGACCTGAACCCTGCGGCGCGGCGCGGGCGTGCCCGGCCCGTTCTGGTTGCCGCGTGCTGGCGGCGGTTTTGCGAATCCGCGATACTCACCGGGAGATTCGCGCGGCGCGTTTTGCGTATTGGCCATTACACTCGTCAATCTGTTTGCGAAGAGCATTTCCATGAACCGCATTCACGTCGCGTACTGGCTGTCTCTGGTCGGCCTGCTGATCGGCCTGCCCCCCCTGCCCGGAGCCGAACCCTTGAAACTTCCGCCCACCGAACGGAAAGCCGTTGTCGATGAATACCACGGCATTCCGATTGCCGACGACTACCGCTGGCTCGAAGATGGCGACGCCCCGGCGGTTCGCGCCTGGTGCGATACGCAAAACGCCGCCACCCGGGGCGTGCTCGACGCCCTGCCCTCGCGCGCGCATTTCGCCCGGCGCCTGCGCGCGCTGCACGCGGCCGCCTCGCCCGATCATTCGGCGCTGGCGTTTTCGGGCGGCGTGCTGTTTGCCCTGAAATTCGCGCCCCCGAAGAATCAGCCGTTTCTGGTAACGCTCAAATCGGCCGACGACCCGGCCTCGGCGAAAATTGTGTGCGACCCGAATACGCTCGACGAGCAGGGGGCGACCGCGATCGACTTTTACGTGCCTTCACACGACGCCCGCTGGGCCGCCGTCTGCCTGTCGAAAAAGGGCAGTGAACAGGGTGACGTGACCGTGTACGAAGTCGCCACCGGGCGGGCCTTGCCCGACGTCGTGCCCCGCGTAAACTACCCTACGGCGGGGGGCAGTGTCGCCTGGAACGGCGATTCGAGCGGGTTTTACTACACCCGTTACCCGCGGGGCGAAGAACGCCCGCCCGAAGACATCAACTTCTACCAGCAGATTTACTTCCATCAGCTCGGCACGCCCACCGGCGAAGACCGCCACATCTACGGAGACAAATTCCCGCGCATTGCCGAAATCGACCTCAAATCGACCGACGACGGGCGCTACCTGCTGGCGACCGTGGCCAACGGCGACGGCGGCGAATACGCGCATTTCCTGATGTCGCCCGGAGGCGCTTGGTCGCAAATCACCACCTTTGCCGACAAGGCCACCCTGGCCCGGTTCGGCCACGACGGCTGGCTGTACCTGCTGTCGCGCAACACGCCCGGCCATCGCGACGCCATCGTGCGAATTCGGCTCGATCAGCCGCAACTGGCCCAGGCCGAACCGGTGTATCCTGAACTGGAGGCGGTCATTCAAAACTTTGCCGTGGGTCAGGATCAACTCGTTGGCACGGCCCTGGTCGGCGGGCCTTCGGAATTGTGGGCCTACGACCTCGCCGCAAAAAAACCGGTGGCCTGCAGCTCGCCCGCCATTACCGCGATCGCGCAGATCGTGCACTTGCAACACGCTGAGTTCCTGTACCGGCAGCAATCGTACATCACGCCGGCCGGCTGGAAGCGCCTGACCTTCGCAGACGGCCGCGGCACGACGGCCGAGACGGCGCTCGTTGGCAAATCACCCGCCGATTTCAGCGATGTCGAAGTCGTGCGCGACTTCGCCACGTCCAAAGACGGCACGCGGGTGCCATTGAACATCATCCGCCGCAAAGGATTGGAACTGAACGGCAACAACCCCACGATCCTGTACGGGTACGGCGGCTACGGCCACAGCCTGTCGCCAGCGTTTCAGGCCAGCCGCAAGGTCTGGCTGGAGCAAGGCGGGGTGTTTGCGATTGCCAACCTGCGCGGCGGCGGCGAATTCGGTGAAAAGTGGCACCTGGCCGGCAACCTGACTCGCAAGCAAAACGTGTTCGACGATTTCGAAGCCTGCGCGCGCCGGTTAATTGACAGCGGGTACACGCGCCCGCAAAAGCTGGCCATTCAGGGCGGCAGCAACGGCGGCCTGCTCATGGGCGCCGCCCTGACGCAACACCCCGAACTGTTCCAGGCGGTGGTGGCGCATGTCGGCATTTACGACATGCTCCGCGTCGAACTGCACCCGAATGGCGCGTTCAACATTCCCGAATTCGGGTCGGTCAAGGTTCGCGACCAGTTCGACGCGCTGCTGGCCTACTCGCCGTATCACCACGTGCGCGACGTCACGGCGTACCCCGCCGTACTGCTGCTCACCGGCCACAACGACGGGCGGGTCGATCCGTACCATTCGCGAAAAATGACCGCTCGGCTGCAAGCCACGACAACTTCGGGCTTGCCCGTGCTGCTGCGGTACAACTACGACTCGGGCCACGGCATCGGCGCCGGCCTGGCCGAACGCGTCGCCCAGGAAGCCGACGTCTACGCCTTTCTGGCCCAGCAACTCAATATGAACATCACGACCGGGCCGTGACCGGGTGCAATGCGCCTCATCGCTGTCAAACCCGGGAGCGATGTCTGCTGATCGCACGCGCCATTGACACAAATCGAGAACCTGCGGCGACGTTGGACAGGTTTTGTCACAACCGAGTTCGGTGGTTTTTCAGCCAGGCTGAGCGTGGCAACGGCGTGCCGCGCAGCGCGAGCCCTGCCGGACGTCGCGAAGTGCTCCAGCCGATCGAAACGATCACAGTCAACGGGGGCCAAGGAAGGCTACCCACTTTTCTTTGGCCGACGACTGGCCCGACTTTGCTGCTCGGCTTCGTGAGCAGGATTGCGCGCGATGGCGTTGGCGGCGCTGCCCCTGTCGGCCGCAACGGCTGTCCAGCCGCTGCGTTACGGTCAGATCAAAGAATCGCCTGCATGGTGGGCGGCCACAAACGTCCTAGCCCCTAACGTCTGGTGAATGAGCCGCTGAATTTTGTCAGTCGCTTCGGCCGGGTTTTCGCTCGACGGGTCACAGCCGGCCGAAAATCTGCCCCGCTTCGCCAATCGTCATGATTCCAGCCCACCGGGTCACCCACGCCTCAATCGGCAGGCAGGGTCTTGCTTTCAAGCCATTCCCGCTCCCGCTTCAACCGCGCGATTTGCTTATTCAACTCGGCAGCCGAACGTGCCTCGTCCTTCGCGCGTCGCTTCCTGTTCGCACCGCTCTCGAACACGCCCGCCGCGCCCTCCAACAACTGCTTCTTCCACTTGTGAATTTGCGTCGGGTGCACTCCGTAAATCGCCGCCAACTGGCTCACCGTTTCGACCTCCAACACCGCCGCCAGCGCCAGCTTCGCCTTGAACGCCGCCGAATGAACCGTGCGCGATTTCGCCATTGCCAAATCCCCGTTGTGTCTGAACCCGACCGATTTCATCTTAACTGCGGTTGCCGTTTTGAGGAGGGCCAACGGATATTGCGGCATAACTCGCACACGGCCCGGGCGATTTTTGACTCTTGACGCGTGCTGGCAACGCCGATACGATATTAGGAGTCGTTTTGAAGTTGGCAATTGGCGACCACCCCCATGTTGATTAAATTTCGACTGAGCCTGAATCTATTGCTGGACCTTCTTCCGAGAGGGGGGGCTTAGGTTCCGTCCAGTTGACGCCGAGTCATTGAGACCCTGAGACCCCTTGCCGGTTTCAGGGTTTTTTGTTTTTTGGCCAGGAGTATTCCCATGACCGACCGCGTTATCATTTTCGACACCACGCTTCGCGATGGCGAGCAGTCGCCGGGGTGCAGTATGAACACTCCGGAAAAACTGGAAGTCGCCGGGGCGCTTGTCGAGCTCGGGGTCGACGTGATCGAGGCCGGCTTTCCGATCGCGTCGCCGGGCGATTTCGAGGCGGTGCAGGCGATCGCCCGCAAATTTGGCGACCGCACGACGATTTGCGGTCTGGCCCGATGCCGCGATGAAGACATCGACCGGGCGGCTGCCGCCCTGCACGACGCACCGCGCCGGCGAATTCATGTGTTTCTCGCCACGAGTTCAATTCATCGACAATATAAGCTGAAGATGGACAAGGCCGAAATCGTGCAGCGCGCGGTCGAGTCGGTCGAGCGGGCCAAGGCGCTGTGCGACGACATCGAGTTTTCGCCCGAAGACGCAGCCCGCACCGAACTCGATTTTCTGGTCGAGGTCGTCGAAAAGGCAATTGCGGCCGGGGCGACCACGGTTAACATTCCCGATACGGTGGGGTACGCCACCCCGGCGCAGTATTTTAATGTCATCAGCCATCTCAAGAAGAACGTCGCGAACATCAGCCAGGCGGTCATCAGTTCGCACTGCCACGACGACCTGGGCCTGGCGGTAGCCAACAGCCTGGCGGCACTCGAAGCGGGCGCCCGGCAGGTCGAATGCACGATCAACGGGCTGGGCGAGCGGGCGGGCAATGCGGCCCTCGAAGAGATCGTCATGGCGCTCCGCACCCGGGGCGATTATTACGGCCTGACGACCGGCATCAACACCAAGCGGCTGTGCGCGGTCAGCCGGCTGGTGTCGGGCATTACCGGCATGCAGGTGCAGCGGAACAAGGCCATCGTGGGCCGCAACGCCTTCGCCCACGAAGCAGGCATTCATCAGCATGGCATGCTGCAAGAGCGAACGACGTACGAAATCATGCGGCCCGAAGATGTCGGGTTTACGGGCACGAACCTCGTGCTGGGCAAGCATAGCGGGCGGCATGCGTTTCGTGACCGCCTCGCACACCTCGGGTTTACCGTCGATGACGACAAGTTCGACCAACTTTTCGACGATTTCATCGCGCTGGCCGACAAGAAAAAGGACGTGTACGATTCCGACATCGCCGCCCTGATTGAAAATCGCACGGCCGAGCCGGCCGATCGCTGGAAGCTCGTCAGCCTGCATACGTCAGCGGGCACGGGCTCTGTTCCCACCGCCACGCTGGAACTCAAAAAGGGCGACGAACCCGTTTGCTGCGATGCGGCGATTGGCGACGGGCCCGTCGACGCGGTGTTTCACGCGCTCGGCCGCATTACCGGCATCGCCGTGCGGCTGCTGAATTACCAGGTGCGAAGCCTGTCAGTCGGCAAAGAGGCCCAGGGCGAAGTGCTGGTCGAAGTGCTGTACAACAACCGCACATTTCACGGCAAAGGCGTCAGCACCGACATCATTCTGGCCAGCGCCCTGGCTTACCTCAAGGCACTGAACAAGGTCGAAGCCCACGTCGCCGCGGACGGCCCCCATGCCTGATTCGCGCGCTTCGCGGCGGGTGCGCACGATCTGGTTTGTGCCGCCGGTTGCCGCCGCCGTCATCGCCGCGCTCGTCGGGTATCGGCTGACCCGCCCTGCCCCGCCGCCGCCGGATCCAGCAATCGTGGCGGCGATCCGCCCGATTCCGCAGCCGTACTTCAAACTGTACGACCAGCATTCGGAAATCGTGCGGCTCGAACGGTACGTCAGCCGGCACAAGCTGCTCATCGCCTTTTTTGACGGTCGCGGGGGGCCGGGCCACAGCCCGGTGATTCGCGAGATCCGGCAAGGTCTGGTTGACCTGGAGCGAACGGGCGCGGTCGTGCTGACGATCAGCGCCGCGCGGCCCGCCGAAAACCGCGAAGGTCAAAGCCGGTCGGCACGGTTTCCGTTTCCGATGCTGTCGGACGTCACGCTCGGCGAGCATGGCAAATGGGGCGTGCTCGACCTCCGCACGGGCGAGCCGCGCGAAGCGGTGTTCATCATCGACCGGCTGGGCGTCATTCGGCAGGCGCACTTCGGCCCCGATCGCCTGGGCGCGGCGCGCGACTGGGCGGCAGAATTGAGATCGGTCCGCTAGCCGGTTGACGCGAGAGTTACGTTTTCCAGTCGAGAATCACCTTGCCCGATTGGCCGGTGGTCATGACTTCGAACCCTTTTTCGAATTCGGTGTAATGAAACCGGTGCGTGATGACCGGGCGGATATCGAGCCCGCTTTCGAGCATGACGGTCATCTTGTACCAGGTTTCGTACATTTCGCGGCCATAAATGCCATGAATCGTGAGCATGTTGAACACGACAATGTTCCAGTCGATGGCAATCGGCTCGGCGGGAATGCCGAGCATGGCGATTTTTCCGCCATGCGCCATCGCGTCAAGCATGCTGCAAAACGCCTGCGGGTTGCCCGACATTTCGAGCCCCACGTCAAACCCCTCTTTCATGCCCAGTTCGCGCTGGACGTCGGCCAGGTTTCGGCCTTGGCTGACATTGAGGGCCACCGTGGCCCCCATCTTGCGGGCCAGGTCGAGCCGGTAATCGTTGACGTCAGTGACGACGACGAACCGGGCCCCGGCGTGGCGGGCAATCGCGGCGGCCATGATGCCGATCGGCCCGGCCCCGGTAATCAGCACGTCTTCGCCCAACACGGGAAAAGACAGCGCGGTGTGCACCGCGTTGCCAAACGGGTCAAAGATTGCCGCCACGTCGCGGTCGATGTCATGGCGATGGTGCCAGATGTTCGTCATGGGCAGGGCCAGGTACTGGGCGAACGCGCCCGGCCGATTGACCCCCACGCCTTTCGTGTCCTGGCACAAGTGCCGCCGGCCGGCAAGGCAGTTGCGGCACCGCCCGCACACGACGTGCCCCTCGCCGCTGACCACGTCGCCCGGAAAGAAATCCGTGACGTTCGAGCCGACCTCGACGATTTCGCCCACGAATTCGTGGCCGACGACCATGGGCACGGGAATGGTTTTGCGGGCCCATGCGTCCCACTTGTAAATGTGCAGGTCGGTGCCGCAAATTCCGGTGCGGTCGATGCGAACCAGCACGTCATTGATGCCGATCGTCGGCACGGGAACCTCTTCAAGCCACAGCCCGGGGGCCGATTCGCGTTTAACAAGTGCGGGCATCGTGCTCATGCGAAACTTTCATGCAGGCGAAAACCAGGGGCGGCGGCAGGCCGGCCCCATTTCTTGTATCCAAGACGGGTTTCCAGTATAGTGCACATTGCCATGACTGACAAACCCAAACCGAAGGAACGCCGCCCCGCCCGCCCCGCAAACCCGCGCCCCCCCGCCGACGCGCTCGCCGGCCGCCTGGGCGAGCGCGTGCGGCGGTTGCGGGCCGAGCGGGGCTGGTCGCTGGAAGTGCTGGCGGGGGCCAGCGGAGTCAGCCGGTCGATGCTGAGCCAGATCGAACGCGACCAAGCCAACCCCACGCTGGCGGTCGCCTTGCGAATCGCGCGGGCGTTCGAGCTGTCGCTGGGCGATCTGGTCGAAACGCATTGCGGCGGTTCGGGTGTGGTCGTGATTCGGGCCGACGACCGCGCGTACCATTACCGGTCTGACAGGCACTGCCGCATTCGCACGCTCAGCCCGCTGCACCTCGAAAAGGACGTCGAGTTTTACGAGGTGCTGCTGCAACCGAAAGGCGTGTTGCGCAGCGCGCCGCATTTCCAGGGCACGCGCGAGTTTCTCACGGTCGAAAAGGGGCGGGTGCGGGTCGAGTCGGGTGGCGACGCCGAACTCCTGAACCGTGGCGACTCGGCCAGTTTTCGGGCCGACGTGCCGCACGCGATTGTCAACGTCGGCCCCGGCGAAGCGCTGTTTTTCCTGGTCGATATCTACAATTGAACCGGGCGGTCGGCTTACAGGAACCGCTCGAGGCCCCGTTCGATGAGCAGCGCCGCCAGCCGGCGCAACGCCTCTTCGTCGTCGCGGGGGGCGATGAGCGTCGAATCGGGTGTGTGGACCACAACCAGGTTTTCGCAGCCGATCGTCGCCACCAGGTGGCCCGGCGTGGTACTCACGATGCACCCGGTCGTGCCCACCCCGCAATGCGGGCCCACGACCGTATTGCCGGCAGTATCGGCCCCCAGGAGGCCGGGCAGCGCCCGCCAACTGCCGACGTCATCCCATTCAAACGCGGCGGGTACGACAAACACCGCCGCGCGGTCGTCGCCCCGCGCGGCGAGTGGTTCAAGCACGGCATGATCAATGGAAATTGACGGCATGCCCGGAAAGATCGCGGCCAGCGCGCGGGGGGCGGCTTCTGTGCCAAGCGTCGAATCGAGTTGCAGCAGGCGGTCGTACAGGGCGGGCTGATGGTCCTGGAGCCGGTTCAGAATGCCCGTGGCCCGCCACAGGAAAATTCCGGCATTCCAGTAATAGTCGCCGCTGGCCACAAACCCCTCGGCGATTTCACGGGCCGGCTTTTCGCGGAACGACAGCACGCGAAACGCGCTTGCGTCGTTGCCCGCCACGGCGGGCCCGCGCTGAATGTAGCCGTACCCGGTTGCGGGGCGCGTCGGCACGATGCCCAGCAGCACGCTGGCTTCGGGGTGGCGTTCGAGCAGCGCCACGCCGCGTTCGACGGTGGCATGAAATTCGGCTTCTGGGCGGATCCAGTGGTCGGCGGGTACCACGAGCATGAGCGCATCGGGGTCAAGCCGGCGCACCGCCAGCGCTGCCAGGCCAATGCAGGGCGCGGTGTTGCGCCCGCACGGTTCGGCCAGGATATTCGAGGCCGGTACATCGGGAAGTTGCTCACGCACGAGCGGCACGTGCGCCGCCTGGGTCACAACGTGCATCTGCTCGGGCGGGATCCAGGGGCGGCAGCGGTCGGCCGCCTGTTGCAGCAGCGTGCGCGGGCCGGCCAGC
>JAJXXL010000250.1 GCA_021781115.1 Planctomycetota bacterium | reverse complement strand
CCGCGCATCGTCAGCCGCTTCGCAACCGATTGATAAATCGAAAGTTAAGCCCTGACGATCCCAGAGGAGCCGCGTACGAAGTAATCGGTTTCGCGTGCGGCGGCGTGGTCGGCGTTGCGGTCATTGCGGCCGCGCGGGCGGCTGACGGCCGCGCATCGTCAGGCAGTTCGCAACCGATTGATAGGTCGAAAGTTAAGCCCTGACGATCCCCGAGGAACCGCGCACGAAGTAATCGGTTTCGCGTGCAGGGGCGTGGTTGGCGTTGCGGTTATTGGGGCCGCGCCGGCGGCTGGCTGACGATGGACGTCGATTCCGCTTGCTTCGTACGCGGCTCTTCGATCATCGGCCCGCCCATCGGAAGCCAATTTCTCATAGCGTCTCTGGATGACCTGATCGTGAAGAATCAGGCTTTTTTGTCGGCATCATCGCGTCGAACGATAACGGTTCGCTAATGCGAATAACCAATTGTATCAAGGTTTCCGCAATGTTCGGTTGAAGTCGGAACCGATCTGATTTGCGGATCAGTCGCGTTGTGCGAACATCAGGGTGCGTCGAATCGGCTTACGCTGCGTTAAGGTGCCGGGCCGAATTCGACAAACTGTGTTCTCCGTGTCATTCACCCCCCCCCGGGGTGGCGATCGATTGACGCGCTGTTTGACGGACCGGGCCACGATTGCTTCGATTTTTCCGATTGTAGTGCGCAGGACGCCATGAGTTGCTTGCCCCGGGTCGGGTGTCGCGACTGAACCAGACCGTACGCACTGACACTGCCAGCCGTGTTCCCCGCCACGTCGTGGTCTGCGCGATGCGACCAAAACGATTTCGTTGAAGCGCCGTCGGCGCGGTGAGAATCAGGAGTTGTCGACACCATGAGGGTACGTCGCACGAGTGCGAGATTTGCCGCGTTGGGTTTAATTTGCGGGCTGTCGGTGGGCGCGGCGTTTGCGCAAGACGTTGCCGAGAAACCGGCCACGCCCGAGAATTCACCGGTGAGCAATGTTGCGGCGCCAACGACAACGGCTGTTCCAGAATCACGCGTACCGACCGGCGAATCGCCTGCCGCATCAGAACCGAAACCCGGATCGGCTCAGGCAGAAGACCGCACTCCAGTCACAATCAAACCGGCCGACCCGGTAGCGGCGCTGGTTCAAAAAGCAATCGAAGAAACCAGCCAGCGCCGATTGACTGTGGGCGTGCACACGCCCTGGCAGGTGGTGCATGGCATTCTGGCTCTGCGTTGGGATTTTAACCTGCAAAAGTCCGATGGCCGCAGCGACATCAGCGCGATTGAATGGATCATGAGCGGGCCGACGTTCGACGGCCTGCCCATGTGGGAAATCACCCCGTGGGGTGGTCGCGGGCATCCGTTCACCCGTCCCTACGCCTTCGAAGGGCACCCTACCCAATTCATGGGCTACATGACGATGGCGAACATTCCGCTCGATTACGAAGTTCGCGCTGAGAGCGGCAAGATCATTACCATTCGCGACATTATCAATGATGCCAAGATGCAGGTCCGCGAGGGACCTGAAATCACCTGGACCCTGTGGGCGCTCAGCCATTACGAAGAACCCGACGCCCAATGGATCAACGCCTACGGTGAACCTTGGAGCATCGAGCGGCTCGTGCGGCTGCAAATTGAAGAACCGCCCACCTCAGGCGCCTGCGGCGGCACCCATGGGTTGTTCGCCCTGAGTTACGCCCGCAATATGTACATTTCGACTGGCAAGCCCCTGCGCGGCGTCTGGCTCGAAGCCGACCAGAAAATCAAACGCTACATTTATGAAGCCCGGGCCCTGCAAAACGCCGATGGTTCGTTTTCAGCCAATCATTTCAACGGGCCGGGTTACAGTGAAGATTTTGGCAAGCGCATCGCCACGTCGGGCCATCAGCTCGAATGGCTGATGGTGGCCATGCCGCAAAGCCAGTTGAAGGAAGCCTGGTTTCAAAACGCCATTGTGCGGGTGGCGAATGATTTGATCGAGCACAGGCAAGACGCCGCCGATTGCGGCCCTTTGTTCCACGGCCTGCACGCCCTGATCATTTACCGCCAGCGCACTGTGCCGGGCTACCTCGTGCCCCGGCGCAATTCGCCGCTCAAGCTCGTCGAACGCGGGCAAATGCGGGAAGCAAACGATACCGCCGCGGCAGGCGCCCCCGCCGACAACCCGTCGGCGGCAAGCGCGCATTCGCCAAGAATTCGTCCCGTCGTCGAACCGGGGATGAAGATCACCCGGTCGGTCAAGCCCCGGTCGAGCGTGGCCGGCTCGGCGACCAGCCTGTTGCCGCCGCGACGCAAGGCGCCGGCGAATGACGCTGCAATGCGCACCTCGGACGAAGATGTTCCGCTCGACGTGCTGATTCAGGAAGAATCAGCCGCGGCGACGGGCGTCAAAACCGATCAGGGTTCGCCGGTACCAGGCGACCCGGCACACCACGATACCCCGGTTTCGCGACGTACAACGCCCGCCGCCGAAGGCGCGCCGAGCCGCGCCCCCGCCGGCCGACAACCTGCCGCGTTTCGCAGCCGCTATCCCTTGCGATAACGGCATGTTCGATGAAACGACGCCGCATGCCAGACGAGCGGCTATTTTTGGGCAATACCCGAGTCGGCATTTTTGGCCCGCGCGTTCCGGCGATGCCGCGCCCAGCCGATGGCCAAAATCAGGATGGCCGCATTGGCGATCACGAGCCCATACCACGTGGCCCTGCCCCGCGGGGTTGCCATGGCCGGGCCGGGGCGGACAGACCGCGTGGGCCGGGTCGGCAGTTTCGCCACCTCTTTGACCAGCTCTTTCACCGTGGCTTCGACTTTTTTGTCCGGGACGGGAACGTAGTGCACTGCTTTTTCGAGGGCCTGTTGCGGCCCGCGGCGGTCAATGAGCCGCGCGCCGCCCGGCAGGTCGAGGGCGTCGAGTGTAAACAGCTTCGGGTCGATCTCGACGTTCGGTTCGAACGACATGTATTCCATCTCCCAGTGTTCCGAATGCTTCGGGCGGTTTAACTCCTCGCGCATCGACTTTACGAACCACACGTCGCCCGCTTGCGCCCAAACGCAATGGAACCGGTGCCCTACTCTGCCGTCTTCGCCGACCTGAACCTCGCCAACATGATATGCATCCATCGCGCGACAGCGATAGATGGCACGGCTTCCGCCGGTGCCGAGTGGATGCCTGTACTCGATGTCGCCGTCGGGCAACCGCTGGAATTTTAACCTGTCGCGCGGGACATGTTCAAAGAGGGAACTTACGACGGAAAGAGAATAGCTCAAATGGGCAACATCCCATGGGAAATGGCAAAAATCCGGCGCGACAATTTTTCCCCTCGCATTCGCGTCAAAGACATCGCCTTCGGCGCCGGTCTGCGAGATATTCGGCGTGAATCGGCTGGCCGCGACGGCATCGATGTCATAAAAAGACCGCCGAGCAATGCCACGAGCGCCACGGAGAGGACGGCGACGCAAGCCGTTGGGGCCAGCCGGTTGATCGTTTTCATCCACCGCGCTGCGCGGCCCATAATGCGGTATTTGATCTGAATCATGGAACGTCACGTCCAGTGCTCTTGAAGAACGGCCCGGTTGCCGCGCAATAATTCAGTTTCGCATCGGAATCGGGGTCTTGTCGGACGGCAGTCGTGCGTGGACCGGGTAACCCGCCTGTGTTTTAGTCCACAAGCGAAAGACGCCCACATGTTGGACACGGCCAGTGATGTCCAGCGGCTCCTTCGGCGACAACGGGGCGCGACTCTCGACAAAAACGGTTTGCGGGGTGCGATGGATCCTGTCGGCGTCATCGAGCGTGAATTCAATTTCGGGAAAGATCGAGGAGACCGGGTACGAAACCACGCAGCGGTTTGCTGCGGCCACAACGCGGGCCGCCGGATCAGCACGGGCCCATTCGGCCAGGAGGAGCCAGTCTTGCCCCCAGTCGGCGTTGCTGCCGCGCAGGAGCCTGGGCCCCTCGCCAGACCCGCCCGCGAAGTCATTAAAATAGGCCAGATGATGCGGGAAGTGCGCCAGGGAACTGGCCGTCGCATAAAACAGACATAACGCCGCAACGATGCCAAACCCCGGCCAGCAAATGAACCGCGCCTGTCCCAGAAATATGAGGGCCAACCCGAGTGACGGAAACACGTACCGCAGGTGCTGGTTGATGCCGGTCTGCGAACTGGCCAGCGCGAACAGGGCGATTGCGGGAGCAATCAGCACGATTTCGTCGCCAAGCGGCGTGCACCGTATACGCCGGGATGTTTTCGCGACGATGACGGCGGCAAAGAGCAGCCATGTACCGCAAGGGACTTTGAAGAGCAAACCTGCCAGGTAATAGTACCACCATCCCCCGCGTTTCCATTCGCCGCACAGAAACGCGGGCCGACCGTAATCCTCAAAATCTCGCCGTTGGGCGTCGATTCCCAGCAAATACTGTTTGGGCAACGGGATGGGGATCTGGCCGATCAGGGTGTTGGCGAAGCGGTTTCCCGGTTGGCCCGCGGGCTCGTTTCCGGTCAGCGACTGGCTGACAAACGTGAAGTTCTTGAGGGGCGTCAACGTGCCGTCGAACCCGTACCCCAGGTTCAGAATATACAACCCGGCGAGCAGCATTGCCGCGAGTTGCAGCGCCTGGATTCGCCCAGGGCGCGCAGTCACCAAAGCCGCAGTCGCGTCCCGCCGGCGCAAGAGCCGCCAGGCCACACACAGGGCCGGCCAGAGTGGAAACAGGATCAGCCAGGACATTTTCGACAACTCGGCTAACCCGAGAAACAGCCCGGCCCACGACGCCCGAGCCCAATCGGGCGCCTGCAACCATTTCCAGAATAAATAGAGGGCCACGACACCGAACGCGGTGCAGGCACTGTCGGGCGTAATCAACTCGGCGTGTGCCAGCAGGTTCGGCTCGAAGCACCAGAGTATCAACGTCACGAGCCCGGCGCCGGGGCCGTAGAGTTCATTGGCCCAACGGTATGCGAAATATCCGCCGAGCAGGCTGAACGGAATGCACGCCCAGCGCGCATAAACGATCAAATCCATCGTGCGCGGCCCATTGGCGACGACGAAATCTTCACCCACGGCGAACTCAGCGCGCGCCCCAGGGCTGTCGTGAAATCGCGTCCAGTCGGTCTGGCACCCGGCTGCCACGACGGGTATGGCGGCAATTATCCGCGCCAGGGGCGGGTTCACGCGATACAACTCGAATCGGCTCAATTCCCAATGACTGACTCCCGCGGCCAGGTGCGCCGGTTCGAGCAGCGTGGGGCTATGTCGTGTCGCCGAGTAGGCCAGCAATGCGGCATTCATCGCCAACAGGACCACGGGGGCGTACCGCAGGCATGACAACCGCAATAGGGGCGCCCCGGCCCGTGGTTCGCCGGCAGTGTCGAGA
>JAJXXL010000423.1 GCA_021781115.1 Planctomycetota bacterium | reverse complement strand
CCTGCTGCGCGCGGCGTCGGTGCGTTCAATACTCGAAAAACTCGCCAAATCCGGCGCGACTGGGCAGTTTGGGCAGCTTCTTTGCGATTCAGGCAGCCCCGCCAGGCACGCCCCGACAATTCTGGCGGCCTGACGTTCGACTTTGGACCGTCGGGCCTGCAACAGCCCTCTCGGCGCGGCACGCAGCAGCTTCCCCCCGTCGATTTTTGTCGCACGTGTCGAAACGGGGTTGCGATTGGTTGGGGGCACAAACGAAGAAACCCCTGAAGTTCAGGGGTTTGCAATTCGTTGCAAGTCGTTACAAGGTAACGAGGTGCCCAAGACAGGACTTGAACCTGCACGGGGTATTAACCCCACCAGGCCCTCAACCTGGCGCGTCTGCCAATTCCGCCACTTGGGCTGGTTGCCGGGTGCGCGATTGGACGCGGCACCGAACGGCGAGGAAGCACTTGCGATCTTGTCGAATCGACCGCCGACGCGGTGCGCAAGTCGCATCGCCGCACGCGGTGTTCGTGAAAACGAGAGTAGCATATCGGGCGGGGCAGTTGCAACTCAGCAGCGACGCTTCGCATCGCGGTTTTCAGTTTTCAGTCTTTCCGAAAAACTGGCAACTTTCACCGCGTTTGCCGGCGCTATTTTTTCACGGGGGCGGTGTACCTCACGCCCGTCGTGCGGGTTTTGCGTTTGTAGACCTTGTCGGTGCAGGTGACGAACAGCGTGTCGAACCGGGGGCCCCCAAAGCAGACGTTCGACAGAAACGCCCGCTGCGGCTTGAGCAATGTGCCGCAGGCACGCCCGGTGGGGTCGAAGACCTGCAAGCCCGCCGCCGTGGCCACGTAGAGCCGACCATCGCGATCAATCGTCATGCCGTCGGAACCCGGCTTTTCGGCGCCCGGTGGCATTTGCAGCGGGCCGTAATACCGGTCTTTGCTGGTCAGCGTGCCATTGGGTTCGACGCGAAAGGTCCACAGGTGCGGCTGGTTCGCCTCGGTGACGACGAGCGTGCCGCCATCGGCCCATAGGATGACCCCATTGGGCGACAGCCCGGTCGCCACGACTTCTTTTTTACCCTGCGGGCTGACATACCACACCTGCTTGTGCGGCGGGTCGGTAAAGTAAACTCCACCGGCGGCGTTCACCACCAGGTCGTTTGATTCGACATCTTCGGCGATCGCGGTTTCCTTGCCATCGGGCGTCCAGGCGACAATTCGCCGCTTGCCGTTCTGGCAGCCGTACAACCGGCCATCGGGGCCAAACATCAGGCCGTTGGTGTTCGAGGTGTTCTCGGCGAAAACCGTCACCTTGCCGTCGAGGTCGATCTTGTGAATCGTGCTCCTGGGCACATCGGTGAAGAACAGATTGCCGGCAGCGTCGGCCGCCGGTCCTTCGGTAAATTGAAACCCCTCGGCGACAAGCTGCCAGCCTTCGCCCTCCATGAGCAGCCCCGACAGCGGCATATCCTGCCCAACGACCATGTGGGGCAGGGCGAACAGAACCAGACACGCCGCAACACGCGAGAGCACAGGAAGATTCAACATGGATGAACACCCAGCAGGTTATGAGAAACGTAAAACGGAACGACCGCACCGATCAGGAGTCAATCAACGGATTGCGCCGATTGCCAGGCAACCGCAACATCGCGGGGCGACAGGGGCCGATCGCCGTCAAACATCGAACACGCGCACCCTGATAAAAATACGTGAATCGCACAACCCGACAAAAAACGTCGGCATCAGCGCAACGATTCCAGAAACGCCAACAAATCGCGGAACTCCTGCAGCGTCAGCC
Organism: Planctomycetota bacterium; assembly: GCA_021781115.1. GTDB lineage: Bacteria > Planctomycetota > Planctomycetia > Planctomycetales > Planctomycetaceae > JAJXXL01. The sequence continues at coordinate 19,868 of JAJXXL010000423.1, read as the reverse complement.
GGTCGCCGAGGTTTTCGGGCATGACCGATTTCTTTTGTGGAGTCCGCTCGGCAATGTCGGCGGTTTTCAGGGTGATCGTATTTCCTTCGGCGTCGCCGACCACGGTTTGACCTTCGTTTTCCTTGACGATCAACCCGCTGTGCGTTTGACCGTTTTTCATTTCGAACGCCCAGTTCACCCATTGTGGGGCGATTTCGGCGCCGGGCTCAAGAATCGACTGGATCAACTGGATCCGGTTCATGGCGGAAACGGCCCGCGAAAGGTCGGGGCCCACCAAGCCCCCGCGGCCGTCAACGCGATGGCATTTGAAGCAACCCGGGCCTTGCGGATGAAAGAAAACCCGGCGGCCCGCAGCCGCATCGGCATCGCGGCCGCGATTGAGCTGCGCCAGCCACTCGGCTTTGTTTGTGGGACGCGGCGATTGGTCAGCCGCTGAAGCGTCGTCGAGGGCCCGTGCCGCCTGGTCGGCCAATTCCTGCTGCGGCCCCGGCAACGGACGCGGCAGCACGGCCACCCGCGCGGCAAGAGCTGCCGCCGCCGATTTGAGCGCCGCATCGTGCGCGGTCAGGCCCCGCATGCCCCGCAGGCATTCGATTTGAAGTTCGACCTCGGGCGCTGCCAGCAGCCGCACCAGGGTTGCCGACAGCGGCCCGCCGGGCTTTTCGCCCTTCGCGGCGGCGGTCAGAGCCACGAGCGCATCGCACCGCGCGTGAAGATCAGCATGCGTGTCTTCGGCCATTGCCATCAGTCGCGGTCCGGCGATTTCGGCGGGGGCAAACTGCAACGTGCGAATCGCCTCGCGAATGAGGGCCGGTTCACCGCTGGACAAGAGCTTGTCCCAGAGAGGAGGCGAAAGCGTGGCCGCCGCCGGAGAGATCAACCGCAGCGCCTGAATTTTGACGGCGAGCGACTGCCGCCCCTCCTGCAACAGGGGCAACAGATAGTTGGCGCCGCCCGTTTTGTCGATGTCGGCGGGGGGAACGCCGTCGAGCATTTTCAAGGCGGCGAGCGTGGCCACGAACAGTTCGGCGGTCATTTCACCCGATTCGAGCACGGCATCGACTTGCGGGCGCAGCCGGGTCAGTTGTTCTTCAGCGACCCATTGAACCGCCAGGCGGCGAACGTCGGGGTCATGATCGGCCAGGCCCAACTCGACGACTGATTCATCGCGGGGGGCGTGCTGCCGCGCCGCCAGGAGTGCGGTGATTCGAACCCGCGCTGCCGCCATTGAGCCGGGCGTGAGAATCCGGGCGAATTCATCAGACGTGAGGTCACGGGTCAGCATTCGAATGACGACCGACATGACAAACGGGTCGCCCTCGGCCAGCGCCACCCCGATCAGGTCATCTCCCCCCGTCAGGCGGCATCGACCCAACAGTGAAATGAGGCAGCCCCCGTCGATCACGCGGGGCGTGGTCGGGTCGAGGTTTTCCTTGAACAGCAACAGCGTGAGCTGCCGCCGCCGGGCCTCGCTCAGCGGAATTCGCTCCGAACCGGCCAGGTCGCCCGCGGCGGCAGCGGTGGAATCGAACACGGCGAACAGTTCCTCGGCATTCAGCGGCTTGCTGTCGTCGGCCGGCCCTGCCGACGCGAGGGCCCACAACGATTCGACCCGGGCGCGCTGACTGCGTGTTCTGTCGTAAAGCACACGTCGCAATGCCGTGCGCCCGGCCGATGTCGCCGCCAGGCTTTGAGCGGCCCGCCGCCTGACGGCGATGCCCGGCGCGATCAGATCGGCCTCGAGTTCAGCGGTGGGCGTCGTGGGCGTGATGTCGGTCAACGATTGCGGTGGCGTGGCAGGCGGCGCCACTTGCGAAATCCGCCACACGCGGCCTTTGCCGTGCAGGTTGTAATCGCGCAACACCCAGTCGGTGCAATACAGGCTGCCATCGGGCGCGAACGCCAGGCCGACCGGTCGAAAGTTCTCGCTGCCCGAAATCAGTGGCTCGGCCAGCGCGGTGAACGACGCCCCCCGGGGTTGCAGGCGAAACCGGTCAATGCGGTGGTCTCCCCAACTGGTCGCCAGCAGGTTGCCGCGGTATTCGTCGGGCAGCCCCGCCGACTCGCAAGCCACGACACCCGAGGGGGCCTCGCCCGTGCCGGCGACCATGGGCAATGTGCCGGGCAATTCGCCGTTCCAACTGGTAAACGGATGCAGCCCTTTGCGGCCGTTGCGAAACCGGTATCCGTAATCGCCGCCGGAAATCACATGCAGCAATCGGCAGGGGGGGCGGCTGTCGGGGTCGTTGTCGACGGTAAACAACCGCCCGAATGCATCGACGCAACTGGCATGCGGGTTCCAGAACCCGGTGGCCCAGCGTTCAAGCCGCGTGCCGTCAAGACGGCAGCGGTAGATGCTTCCGCCTTCGCCGCCGCCCGAGTGGCTTGCGCCGTCGGCCCCGACGATCTTGTAATCGGCTCCCAGGTTTTCGCCACAGCCGAAGTACATCCAGCCCAGCCCGTCGAACGCGAAACCGGCCAAGCCGTTGTGTGGGTAATTGCCGGTCGTTTCGAGGTGAATCAGCCGCAGTTTGCGATCGGCCTGGTCGTCGGCGTTGTCGTCGAACATCGCCAGGATTTCCTGGCGGGTGGCAACGTACACCGGCGGCGAAGATCGCCTGGCCGCGTCGAACAGTGCGGGCGCGGCCACGCTCATGGTAAACGTCAGGCCGTCGGTAAAGGTCACGATGCGGTCGGCCCGGCCGTCGCCATTCGTGTCGCTCATGACCAGCACCCGGTCGCTGGCATGGCCCTGGTAACCGGCGGGGCGAAAATGGGTGTTGCTTTCAATGGCCAGCACGCGGCCGCGGTGGTCGACGTCCATGCCGGTCGGCGTCACAATTTGCGGCGCTTCGGCGAATAATTCGATCTTCAGGCGCGGGTCGTGCGAGCGCGGGGGGGCGTCATCGCCACATGCCGCGTGGGCCACAAACGCAAGAGCCACGAATGGCAGCGTGAATCGCATGAAACTCCCTTTGCAGTTCGCGAACACTTGGTGCGAGGCGCCCTTCGGGGTTTGCAGTTCACCAGGCCCCCGCGCACAGATCCAAAGCGGTCAGGCCCGGTTTTGCCGGTCGACGTGCGGCGCGTGCACACCCAGTTCGCGGCGTTTGGCCACGCGACGCCACAACGCTTGCAGCGGCGCCCCCAGCGCGAAACAACAGAAAATCACCGGCACGGCCATTTCCTGAAACAGAAACACAATGGCCAGCCCGATGACGAGCTGAATCAGGTGCGGGAAGCTCCGCCGGCCCCGAAACCACTGATTAAACAGATGCGAATACCGGATCCGCGAAACCATCAGGCAGGCCACGGTCAGCGTGACGATGGGCAGGCAGAATTTTACCTGAGGAATCAGAAACAATGCGGCGTCGTGCGAAAACCGCTGCCACGACGAAGGGTTGGCGGCGAGCGGGGCGGCGTGCTCGGCCAGCTCGGGATAGGCAATCATGAACGATGCAACGGTGCCGGCGGCGGCTGGCGACGGCAGGCCGCTGAAGAAATCGTGCGAATCATCTTCGTCGGTTTCGACATTAAACCGGGCGAGCCGCAACACGGCGCACACGACGAACAGGCTGGCAATGATCCACAGCAGCCGCGGATGAAAATCGGGCGAAAACTTGACGAGAATGAACGCGGGGGCCACACCGAAGCTGATCACGTCGCACAGGCTGTCGAGTTCGGCTCCGAACTGGCTGGCCTGCTTCGCCCAGCGTGCGGCCCGGCCGTCGAGCATGTCAAACAGCATGGCCAGAAAGACGAGGCCCCCGGCGATGAACAGGCAATCGGAATCATCGCGCCCCCAGCCAGTGCGACTTTCGAGGCCCACTTTCGCGGCAAACGTAATGCTGCCAAAGCCGCACACGGCGTTGCCCAGCGTGAGCAGCGTGGGCAACACGGCGAACACCCGGGGTTGTTTCATGAGTCGAGATCCAGCCATGAGTCATGCGGGAAATTCGCCGTTGCCGAGGGCGCGATTGGCAGCGCCCGCGGGCGGCAACGGTAACGAAAATCAGTTCGGGGCGCGAGCAATCGGCCCAACGTTGGTCAGGGCTTTGGCGAACGATTGAGCAGGTTGCGCGATTTCATCCAGTCGGCGCAGCGTTGCGGCCAGGTCGAACAGGGCGCCGGGGTGGGGCGCAGGCCGAAACCGTGGCCGCCGCTTGCATAAATATGCAACTCGGCAGGAACGCCCGCGCGGTGCAGGGCAAGGTAATAGAGTGCGCTGTTTTCGGGGCTGACCTTGTCATCGCCGGCGTGGGCCAGAAAGGCAGGCGGCGTTTCGCCGTTTACGCGAATTTCCGGAGTCAGCACGCCGTTGTCGATCATGCCGCCGGGGTACAGCAACACTGAAAAATCAGGTCGGCAACTGACGCGGTCGACGGCGTCAATCGCATCGTACGTGCGCTTGTCGAAGTTTGTCGATGCGGCTGCCGTCAAATGGCCTCCGGCCGAAAAGCCCAACATGCCGATGCGCTGCGGGTCAAGGCCCCACTCTTGAGCTTTGCTCCGCACGAGGCTGAGTGCCCGCTGGGCGTCTTGCAGCGGCGGACCGAATCGCGATGCTTCGGCCCGCTTGGGCACACGGTATTTCAATACGATGCCTGTCACACCAATGGAATTCAGCCACGCCGCCACTTCTTCGCCTTCGAGATCCCAGGCAAGGATCGAATAGCCCCCCCCAGGGCAAATGACGACGGCCGCCTGCGTGTCGATTTCTCGGGCGGGGCGAAACAACTTGAGGGTGGGGCGGGTCACGTTCGTAATGCGCATAACCGGCTTTTCGCCCGGCTTTTGTTCGAGAATCTTTTCTTCGCCGATCTGGCCGTTTTCGCCAGGCGCTTTCGTCGGCCAGACGTCAATGACAACCGACTCGGCCGCGAGCGCCGCCGCCGCCGACGCCAGCCACAGCGCCACGGGCAAACAGAGGAACTTCATGGGGTGCAACATCGAAAGCGCCTTTCCTGAAAACCGAATGCTCCGCCAGATTTGCGAAACGTTGCGGCCTGAGTCGAATACTGCGGCGGCATCGCCTGCGCCTCGCTCATGCCAATCCGACCCCGAATTATAACATGCGGCGTTCCGTTTTGTCGCGAATGCCGCCGCGCGATTTCGGACGGGGCGGTTCCCGGGGGGGGCGAGCGATCGCGGCGGCCACGGCGGGGTGCCTCCGGGCAAATTGGGAGAAGCCTGTGGATTATCGGGCCCGGTTTGGTGATAATAGGCGGTTCTAAGTATGTGGGGCGACGGCCGATTCTGGTCGGCACCACGCTTGCCGGAAAATCATGGCATCCTGAGAGGAACCACACGGCATGTCTCAAACCCTCAATTCGCCTGTACCGGAAACTCTGGCAGACGACGACGTTCAGGCCATCGATCATCTGCGAGATGTCAACGCCCGCCTGCGCAAAGAACTAGCCCGCGTGATTGTCGGGCAACACACGGTCATTGAACGCCTGGCGATTTGCCTGTTTGCCCGTGGGCACGCCCTGCTGATGGGTGTGCCCGGCCTGGCGAAGACACTGCTGGTCAGCAAGCTGGCAGAGACGATGTCGCTCAGGTTCAGCCGGATCCAGTTCACCCCCGACCTGATGCCGATGGACATTACCGGCACCGACATTTTACAAGACGCGGCCAACGGGCGGCGCGAGTTTCAATTCGTGCATGGGCCGGTGTTTGCCAACATCGTGCTGGCCGATGAAATCAACCGCGCCCCGCCGAAGACCCAGGCGGCCATGCTCGAAGCGATGCAGGAAAACCGGGTGACGGTCGTGGGCAAGCCGTTTCCGCTGGAACCGCCGTTTCTGGTGCTCGCCACGCAAAACCCGGTCGAACAAGAGGGCACGTACCCCTTGCCCGAAGCGCAACTCGACCGGTTCATGTTTCTGATTGAACTCGACTACCCCTCAGAAGCCGAAGAAGTGCAAATTGCCCGCACGACCACGGGCGATGCCCTGCCGCGGCTCGACCACCTGCTGACGCCCGCTGACGTTATCCGGCACCAGAACCTGGTGCGACGTGTGCCCGTGCCCGACCATATCTACGCGTTCGCAGCGCGGCTCGTCCGCAAGACCCGCCCGGCCGGCGCGTCGGCGCCGGCCTGGCTGAAGCCGCTGGTGGCGTGGGGCGCGGGGCCGCGGGCCGTGCAATACCTGATCCTTGGCGCCAAGGCCCGTGCCGCGCTGGCGGGCAGTTACATGGTGCGGCTCGAAGATGTTCAGGAAGTCGCCGCCCCGGTGCTCACGCATCGCGTCATCACCACGTTTACCGCGCAGTCCGAAGGCATTGACGCGCGGCAGATCGTGCATCGGCTGCTGGAGGAAACCAATGCCGAGAAGTAAGGCCCGTTACGCGGCGGCAGCGGGGTCGGCCGGCGCCCCGCATGCAGGGCCCGATGAGGTTTCGTCCTGCCACACCCTGATTTGAAGTTCCTGCGAGTGTCGCATGTTTCCCGACCGCCAATCGCGTTCCTTTCTTGACGCCCGGGTGCTGGCGCGGTTGGCCGCGTTGCCGCTGCTCAGCCGGAAGCCGATGCAAGGCAATGTGTCGGGCCGGCACCCCAGCCCGCACCGCGGTTCCAGCGTCGAATTCGCTGAATACCGCAAGTATGTTCCGGGCGACGACCTGCGGCGGCTTGACTGGCGGGCGTATGGGCGTTCTGACCGGTTTTACGTCAAGGAGTTCGAGGCCGACACGAACCTGCGGTGCTGCTTTGTCGTCGACACCAGCGGTTCGATGGATTTTGGTTCGACCGGTGCAACGAAGCTTGACTACGCCCGCACCATTGCCGGAACGCTGGGGTACCTCGCCGTGCAGCAGGGCGACGCCGTGGGCCTGTCGTGCGTTGCCGGCGGGCTGCTGCGCAGCATTGCGCCGCGGCGCAACCCGGCCCACCTGACCGCACTGTTCGACGTGCTTGAACAAACCCGGCCGCAGGGTGAAACCGGCTTGGCTCAGGTGCTGCATGAACTGGCCGAAACGATTCGCCAGCGGGCCCTGATCGTCATCATTTCGGATCTGTTTGTCGAACTCGAAGCCCTGCGCAGCAGCCTCGACCACTTGCGTTTTCGCAAACATGACGTGGCGGCGTTTCAATTGCTCGACCCCCAGGAACTCGGGTTCAACTTTCGCCGCCCGATGCGGTTTCTCGACATGGAAGGCGGGCCGGCGATCTTTGCCGAACCGAACGAAATCGCCGAGCGGTATCAGCGGGCGCTGGGCGAACACCTTGCCGGCGTGGCGCGGCTGGTTCTCGAATCGGCTGTCGATTATCACCGTGTGGTGATCGACGAAGACCCCGAACGCGTGCTGACACGGTTTCTTGTGCGGCGCGCCTCGGCGCGGGGGGGGCAATGAACTTTTTACATCCCGCCCTGCTGGCGGCCCTGCCGCTCGCCGCGCTGCCGATCATCATTCACCTCATCAATCAGCGCCGTTACCAGTCGCTGCGCTGGGGCGCGATGATGTTTTTGCTGGCTGCAAACCGCATGTCGCGAGGCTATGCCCGGGTCAGGCAATGGCTGATCCTGGCCATGCGCGTGCTCGCGATCGCGGGGTTGATTTTCGCGATCAGTCGGCCGCTGGCCAGCGGCTGGCTGGGCCTGGCGACGGGCGGCCGCCCCGATACGACAATCATCCTGCTCGACCGATCGCCCAGCATGCAGCAAAGCGATTCCAAGGGGGGCGACTCGAAACTCGAAACAGGGCGGCGGCAACTGGTGCAGGCGCTCGACATGCTCGGTTCAGGGCGCTACGTCGTGATCGACGGCGCCACGCGGCAGCCCGGCGAACTCGAATCGCCGGAAGCCCTGTTGAAATCGTCGGCGTCCGAACCGGCCAGTTGCGCAACCGACATGCCCGCGCTGCTTCAGGCGGCGCATGATTACATGCTGGCCAACAAGTCGGGCCGCACGGAAATCTGGATCTGTTCAGACCTGCGCGAAAACGACTGGAACGCCGACAGCGGCCGCTGGCCAGCCCTGCGCGAGGCATTTCAAACGTTTGCCCCCGGCGTCAGGTTTCACCTGCTGGCCTACCCCCAGACCGCGCCCGGCAACCTCGCCATTCGAGCGACCGCCGCCCGCCGCGTGGCGACGAGCGACGGCGCGGCGCTGGCCGTGTCGCTGAAGCTGCTGCGCGAAGGCGGCGGAGCCGGGCGGGTTACCGTGCCGCTCGGGCTGGAACTCGACGGAGTCCGCTCGCAAACGACGGTCGTCATGCAGGGCAGCGAATTCGAGCTGAAAGACCATCGCATACCGCTCGATGGCCGCCGCGCGCGGGGTTGGGCCCGCGTTTCGATTCCGGCCGATTCGAACGGGGCCGACAATGACTACTACTTCGTATTCGACCGCCCGGTCGAACGCCGCACGGTCATCGTGTCAGACCAGACTGACGGCGTGCGGGCTTTGCAGTTGGCGGCCGCGGCCAGCCCCGACCCGACGCTGACCTGCCGGGCCGAAATTGTGCCGCCCGAGCAACTGGCCGCAGTCGAATGGGAAAAAACAGCGCTCGTGCTGTGGCAGGCGGCACTGCCCGTGGGCGATGCGGCGCGGCGTGTCGCCGCATATGTCGAGCGGGGTGGGCAGGTCGTGTTTTTTCCGCCGCGGGTGCCCGACGACGCCTCGATGTTCGGTGGGCAATGGCAGGCGTGGGCCGAAGAACCGGCCGGTTTTCCGATTACCGCCTGGCGCGGCGATCAAGACCTGCTGGCCCACACGCAAAGCGGCGCGGCCCTGCCGGTGGGCGCCGTCCAGGTGCACCGGTACTGCCGCATGTCGGGCGAGGCAACGCCGCTGGCCTCGCTGCGCGGCGGCGCGCCGCTTTTGGCGCGGCTGGCGACAAACCGTGGGGGCGTGTATTTTTGCGGCACATCGGTCGACCCCGCCGATTCTTCGCTGGCCCATGACGGCGTCGTGCTCTATGTTATGGTGCAGCGCGCATTGGCGGCAGGCGCGGCCGCGCTGGGCAACACGCGCGACCTGGCCGCCGGCGATACCCCGCCAGAAAGCGCCGCCGCGTGGCGGCGCTTGGCGGGCCCCGCCATCGGGCTGTCGACCGAGTTTGCCGTGCAACGCGGGGTTTACGCCGCGGGCGAACAGTTGCTGGCCGTGAATCGGCCGCTGGCCGAAGAACAGGCGCCCGTTTTGGCCGACCGCCGCGTGGCCGAGTTGTTTCGCGGCCTCGATTACTCCCGCGTCAACGACCAGGCGGGCAGCCTCGATACGCTCATTCAGGAAATCTGGCGCCTGTTCCTGGCGGCCATGATCGCCGCGCTGCTGGTCGAGGCCGCGCTGTGCCTGCCCCGGTCGCAGGCCCGGCCGGCGGGGAGGGCGGCATGAACGTGTCTTACGCACTGGTGTTTCTGGCCACGCCCGGCTCATGCGCCGCGTCGGCCGTCGCCGTACTGGCGGCTTTGGCGCTGTGCCTGAACGCCTGGCGCCGCGGCGGGTACGGCGTGGGGCTGGGGCTGCTGGAACTGTTGCGGCTCTTGATCGTGTGCCTCGCGGCGGCGCTCTTGAATCAACCCGAGTGGGTCGAGCAATATCAACCCGACGACAAGCCGACTGTCGCGGTCTTGTGGGACGACTCGGCGAGCATGGCCACGCGCGACGTTGCCACCCCCGGCCAGGCCGGTTCGCCGCTGCGCATGCGCAGCGCGGCAATCGCCCCGTTCGTCGCCCCGGCGTCGTGGCACGCGCTGGGCGAGCGCATGAACGTCGTGATCCAGCCGTTTTCTCCAGCGGCGGCGGGCCGCGGCACCGACCTGTATGCCCCCTTGGCTGAAGCCCCCGCCCGGTACCCGAATCTGCGTGGCGTGGTGCTGATTTCCGACGGCGACTGGACCGAAGGCGAGCCGCCGGTGCTGGCCGCGACGCGGTTGCGGCTGAAGGACGTGCCCGTGTTCGTTGCGCCGATAGGCAGCCCGACTCCGCTGCCTGATATTGAACTGCTCAGCCTCGATGCGCCGACATTTGGGGTCGCGGGCAAATCGGTGCGCATTCCGTTCAGCATCGAAAGCGCGCTGCCGCGGGAGTATACGACGACAGTCACGTTGCATGCCTCAGACGGCGAAGAAATCACCCGCGAAGTGCACATTGCCGCCATGGGGCGCACGAATGATGCCCTCATCTGGAAGCCCAAGTCGACGGGCGATTACACTGTGTCGCTGACAATTCCGCCGCATGCCGACGAAACCCTGACCGACAACAACCGCCTGACCGCTCCGATCGCCATCCGTGAAGAGTCGTTGCGCGTGCTCATCGTCGAATCGTACCCGCGGTGGGAATACCGCTACCTGCGCAACGCGCTGTCGCGCGATTCGGGCGTGCATTTGTCGTGCCTGCTGTTTCACCCGGATCTGGGCAAAGTCGGGGGCGGCAGCAAGGATTACATTTCGCGTTTTCCAGACCGCCTCGACGAACTGGCGCAGTTTGATGTGGTGTTTCTGGGCGATGTCGGCCTCGAAGACGGCCAATTGACCGCCGAGCAATGCCGGCTGCTCAAGGGCATTGTCGAGCATCAGGCCAGCGGGCTGGTTTTCATGCCGGGTGGGCAGGGCCGGCAGTTTTCGCTGCTCGAAACCGAACTCAACGATTTGTACCCCGTGACGCTCGATGCGGCCCAGCCGGGCGGTTGGGGCACGCGCACCCCCAGCCATTTCGAACTCACCGATCTGGGCCGCCGCAGCCTGCTCACGCGGCTGGCCGACACTGCTGAAGACAACCTCGACGTCTGGGAAACCCTGCCCGGTTTTCAGTGGCACGCCCCCGTCGTGCGGGCCCGGGCGGGAACCGACGTGCTGTGCGTGCACAAGGATGCGGGCAATGAGTTTGGGCGGCTGCCGCTGCTCGTCACCCGCACGTATGGCGCGGGCAAAGTGCTGTTCATGGGCACCGACGGGGCGTGGCGGTGGCGGAAGGGGGTCGAAGACAAATACCATTACCGGTTCTGGGGCCAGGTCGTGCGCTGGATGGCCTACCGCCGCAACATGGCCAAAGGCGAAACCATGCGGCTGTATCACGCCCCCGATCAGCCGCAGGCCCGGCAGACGATTGCGCTGCACGCCACCGTCATCGAGCGCAGCGGCGAGCCGCTGCAACAGGGCGAGGTGCTGGCCCGCATTACCGCCCCGTCGGGCCATGCCGAAACGGTGCGGTTTGCTTCGGAAGGCGGCGAATGGGGCGCGTACGCCGGCGAGTACACCGCCCAGGAACCGGGCAAACATCAAGTCCGATTGTCTTGCAAGCAGACGAATGCTATTTTGGAGACGTCCTTTTTCGTTCAGGGGGGCGCCGTCGAGCGTGTGGGGCGCGCGGCACGGTTCGACGTGCTCGAAGAAATCGCGCGCGTGACGCGGGGCAAGGTCGTGGCCCCCGACAAGCTGGAAGACGTGATCAAGTCCTTGGCCGAATTGCCCGAGCCCCCTCCCGCGGTTCGCCGGTTGCAGTTATGGAGCCACCCGTTGCCGGCGGCCGTCGTCGTTTTGCTCATGGGGGTGTTCTGGGTGGGCCGCAAAATCGTCGGACTGGTGTAATTCGCGCTGCGTTCGCAGCACACACCGGCAAGGCCGTCATCGAAAGCAGGGCCGAACATGAGTCGCGCATCGACGCAAGAACCTTTGCAATTGCCCGAGTCGCTGCACAGGCGGCTTGCCGATTTTCGCCGCCGGGTCTGGTCGATCAAGCTGATCGAGATTTTTTGTGCGACACTGTTCGGCGTCATTGCCGCGTTTCTGGTGCTGTTTGCGGTCGACCGCCTGTGCGACACGGCCCCCGCCGTGCGCTGGGCGCTGTTTGCCGCCGCCCTTGTGGGCTGCGCCTGTGTGCCCACCGCCCTGTACCGCTGGATCTGGCGCACCCGCCGCCACGAGCAATTGGCCGGGCTGGTCAGCCTGCACGACCGGCGGGCCGGCGATCAGTTGCTGGGCGTCATTGAACTCGTGCACAACCCGGCCGAGCAGGCCCGGTCGCGCAGCCTGTGCGAGGCCGCCGTCCGCCAGGCCGCCGATGACGCCGCCCGGCGCGATTTTCGCGACGCCGTTCCCGCACCCCGGCACCAGCTTTGGGCTGGCCTGTTTTCTCTGGCCACGATCATCGCCGCCGGGCTGACCGCGTTCACGCCGGGTGCTGCGGCGAATGCCTGGTCACGGTTTCTTGCGCCCTGGGCTGACATCCCGCGGTTCACGTTTGCCGCCATCCACCCCCTGTCAGAGCGACTCGCCGTGCCGCACGGCGAACCGTTTACCGTGGCCGTGCGGCTTGACGACGATTCGCCCTGGCGGCCCGCGCGGGGCAAGGTTCAAATCGTCGGCCAGGCGGCGGTCGAGGGCGTGTTGCAAGACGGCCGCTACCAGTTTTCGCTGCCCGGTCAAATTGAACCCGGTCGCCTGGCGCTGCGCATCGGCGATGCGGCACAAGAGGTGCAGGTTGTGCCCGTCCTGCGGCCTGAATTGCGGGCTGCCGAAGTCGAGGCCTCGCTGCCGGCCTACCTGGGGCGAGCCCAACCGCTGAAGAAAGACCTGCGCGGTGGCACCGTTTCACTGGTCAAAGGCAGCCGCGCGCTGGTGGTCGCCACGACCAATCGCGGTCTGACCAACGCCTGGGTCGACCATGAACGCACCCCGCCCGTGTTCGACACGGTAACGAGCCGCGTGGTCGAAGTCACCGGGCCGCGCAAGCTGGTTTTCAAATGGCAGGATGAATTCGGCCTGACTGGGCGCGAGCCGTTCACTGCCTCGCTGGCCAGCCGCGATGACGAACCGCCCTCGCTCGCCTGCGAAGACCTGCCGCGCCAGAAAGTCGTGCTCGATTCGGAAGTGCTCAATTTTAAGGTTTCAGCACGCGACGATTTCGGCGTGCGGCGGATCGGCCTCGAATGGCGCGGGGCCGAGTCGCCGCTGATTAAAACGCCGGCGCGGGGCGAAAAAATGCTGGCCGCCGGCGGCCATGAGCGCGAATCGCTGGAAGTGGCGGGCACGTTTTCGGCGCAGGCCCAAGGCATTGAACCGCAAACCCTCACCCTGCGCGTGTTCGTCGAAGATTACTTCCCGCAGCGCGAGCGGGTTTACTCGCCCACGTACACCTTGTTCGTGCTCAGCCCCGAACAACATGCGATCTGGCTGACCGAACAGTTGGGCAAATGGCATCGCCTGTCGCTCGAAGTCCGCGATCGCGAAATGCACCTGCATGAAACCAACAAGCAACTCCGCGAACTGGCCGCCAGCGACCGCGAACCCTCCGATCTCCGCCGCCGCATTGAAGCCCAGGCAAACGCCGAACGCTCGAACGGGCGGCGGTTGTCGGGCCTGGTTGCGGCGGGCGAAGACCTGGTGCGGCAGGCGATGCGCAACCCCGAGTTTGGCGTGGGCCACCTGGAAAAATGGGCCGAAATGTTGCAGATCCTCAAGGACATTTCCGCCCACCGTATGCCCTCGGTGGCTGACCTGCTCAAAGAGGCGGCCCAGGCGCGGGGCATCGCCCAGCTCGCAACCCGGCCCGCGCCATCGGCTGGGCAAGTCCGCGATTTGCCGGGCGGGGCAGGCGCAGGGGCCAAGCCCGCGCCGCAACCACCCCGGCCGGCGGTGCCGCAAGTCGCCGACCGCGAATCGTCGCAACAGCCGGGCGACAAGAACCCGCCGCCCCTGGCGGCCGGTGGCAGCAAGCCGCCGGCCCCCCGCTTGACACTGCCCGAAACGACGCTGACCGGGCGGCCGCCTCGCAAGGCACCTCCCCCCGCCGCCGCGAAGATGGACGCGGCCGTCACCGCCCAGCAAGACCTGCTGGCCGAATTTGAAAAAATCGCCGCAGAACTCGATCGCGTGCTCGCCAACCTCGAAGGCAGTACGCTGGTCAAGCGGCTGAAGGCGGCGGCGCGGCAACAGTACCGCATTTCGGGTCGCTTGGGCGATCAGGTACAGGCGGCGTTTGGCGTCGCCGCAGCCCGCGTGCCGGCGGCCGCGTTTCAAGTGCTCGGCGACCTCGCCGAGCAGGAAGAACAGGGCAGTCAGGCGGTGTCAATCCTCATGGATGACATGCAGGCGTACTTCGACCGCCGCCGGTTCATGAAAATCAAAACCGTGCTTGATGACATGCGCAAGGAAGACGTGATTGGCGGGCTGCGGCAACTGGGTGAAGAACTCCGCCGCGAAAACGGGCTGGCGATGGCCCAATGCGAGTTCTGGTCTGATGCGCTCGACCGCTGGGCCGAAGACCTGGTCGACCCGGCGTGCTGCGGGTCGTGCCCCGGCTCGAAATCGAAAGGCAGCCTGCCCCCGTCCATCGTGCTGGAAGTGCTGCAAATCCTGGAAGGCGAAGTGAACCTGCGTGAAGAAACCCGCGTCGCCGAGCAGGCGCGGCCGGCCATCGAAGCGGCCGAGCATCATCAGGCCGCGGAAAAACTGGCAGACACACAGCGCACGCTCGACGAGCGCGTGCGCAAAGTGGTCGAGCGGATATTGCAGCTTCCCGACGCCGAAACCGAGTTCGCTTATGAACTCGCCCTGCTGGGCCAGGTCTCGGCGGTCATGCGCGACGCGAGTGAAATCCTAGCCCAACCCGAAACCGGCGCCCCCGCGATTGCCGCCGAAACCGAAGCGATCGAACTGTTGCTGCGCTCGCGGCGGATCAACCCGAAAGCGGGCGGAGGCGGTGGGCCCACCCCCGGCGGCGGGGGTGGCGGAACCACGCTCGATTCGGCACTGGCCCTGCTGGGCCGCGGGGTCAACGAACAAGAGGTTCGCGAAGACCACGGCATATCGCAAACGACCGGCAACACCGGCCCCGGCCTGCCCGAAGAGTTTCGCCCCGGCCTCGATGAATACTTCAACCAGCTCGAACGCAGCGGCGACCCGAAACCCGGTCGCGGCGGCAACGCCAATTGACCCCCTGTTCGCGGCCACGCAGAATTGGCCGCGCCCATTGAACTGGCCGTCGCGGCAGTACGAATGACAATTGGAGCCTTTCCATGAGAAAGTCAGGCCGCGCTGGGCGATCGCGCGCGACAAAATTGCTGGCACTCGGACTGTTGTTCCTGGCGGCGACTGCTGGTGGCAATGACGACAAGACCGACCTAGCGGATCGCAATGCCGAAATCGTCAAAAAATTGAGCGCCAAGACCGACCTGATTGTCAACCGGGAGTCGATTCCCAAATTCCTCGAGCGCGTGGCCAAGATTTATGACATTCCCATCCGCATCGACGCCGGCGCATTAAAAACCAGGCGAATCACGACCGATGGCCCGTCGATTTCCGCAACGGAAAAGGGCAAGTCGCTCGACGAAGCGCTTCGAGCCATCCTCGAGCGGTTCGGGCTGACTTTTGCCGTCGAGGATGGGGCGGTGGTCGTTCGTTTGGGGCCGCATTCACCTGTACGTAGGGTTGGTGCGACTGTCGAGGAACTGACGCAAGCATATCGACTCAGCCTGCAAAACGTCCTCTCAGGCGAGCTGCGGCTGATTCACGCCGTGACCGAGTGCACGGCTGAAGAAGGCGCGGCACTCCTGAACGAGTCGGGCGTTTTGGTCGAGCATGCGGCGGTCGCCGCCGCAACGGAGGAATTCAATCTCAGCCGCCAACGGAACTTTCCCCTGCCGAAGGTAGACGCCGCGTCGTTTACCGACCCGTGCCGCGCATTGCGCACCGCGCTTGTCAACCTGGTCGCAGCGCGACTACCGCCCGGCAGGGCGGCCCGATATATCGACGAAGCCCGGTGGCGAACCGAAGGTCTCAAGCAGATGGGCATTCGAAACATCGCGGCGGAACTCGACCGAAGGCTTGAATTGTCGTTCGACCAGCGCGAGCAAATCATGGCGTCGCTTGCCAGCCACTGGCGCGAAGACTGGTGCCCAATTGACCTGGGCACCGTCGTGACCGATTATTTCCCCCCAATTCCCGACGCGGTCGTGGCGTCCTGGCTGAGTGAATCGCAGCGCGCGCTTTGGGCGGCAATTGACAAGACAGGTATTCCCGGTGTCATTGGTCTTCATTCGACCTTGCTTTCCAGCGTTTCGAAACATAAGCGGGCCACCGCCAGAGTTCCTGCCCCGAAAGAAAATGACGGACCACCTGGTTCTGACCCGGAAACGCTTCGGCAACGCCTGCGGATGGTTTCTGACGTGATGCTTGATCACTGGGTCTTGGGCTGTGCCCACGGCAGTCCGCCGTCATTGGAGCGGTTGTTAACTGTGCGGCTCGACCGGGTGACCGCCGTTTGCCAGTTGACCGACAACCAGCGCGGGGAACTGGAGTTGGCGGGCCAAGTCGACATTCAGAATTTTCAGACGCAGATCACCGCCATGCGCCGCGAACGCGACCAGGCCGTGAATGATCCACGCCAACCCGATTTGTTTGAGCTTGGCAACCCATTGCGTACGCAGTTTCGGGCGGGGATTTTCGACAAAGGCTCGACTTTCGAAGCGTCGCTCCGCAGCCTCCTCAACGCCGATCAAGCGGCCCGATTTGACGCGGCCGAGCTTGAGCGGCGAAAGTTCCGCTATCGCGCCCAGGTGGAATTGGTCGTAATGAGTTTGGAGCGGAATCTTGCCTACCGCGCCGACCAGCGGACCCGCTTCATCGAACTGGTCGTCGATGAAACGGCGCTCCCCTGTCGAACGGGGCAAAACTATGATGTGAATTACGTGGGCTTCGCCATGTCGCACATCCCCAATAATAAGATGATGCCAATTTTTGACGCAGACGAGTGGCAACACCTCCAGCGGAATCTCGACTATTTTCGTGATTTGCACGGTTTTTTTTCGGAGAACGGCTACCTTGACGAGGCGCCTGCCGAACCTGCGAAGTCGCCGGGCGGCGGGGTAAACAATAAATAGCCTGCCATTATCGCGTTTGGCAGGGCACTTGAGCCCGGCCGGTTCGAAGGGTCGGGTAAATGGGTCGAACGCCATGTTGACTTCCGCCGCCGACTGCCGAACTTTGGTCAACGGGGCCTTGAGCATGGGAAGACGCTTTCGAGGTTGCTTACAGCCGATGCGGTGCGCTTGTGCCTGGCTGGTCGTGTCGTGTTTTTCGGCTGCGTCGGCGCGGGGCGGCGACATGCCGGCCGCGGCCGATGCGAACGCGAAAATTGCGGCCCACTTGAATGCCGTGACAAACGTCGTTGCCAATGGAGATAGTCTGCAGGAAATCCTGGCGAAGTTGTCGAAACAGCATGGCATCTCTATCACGATCGATGCCGATGCCGTTCCGGCGGGCGGGATGGTAACCATTTGGGCCTGCGGGCTTTCAATCCATAACACGTCCCTCGACGAGGTTTTAATGATCATTCTCGAACAAGTCGGGCTGGTTCACGTCGTCGAAGACGGTGGGCTGGTAGTCCGCCCGCCGACGGGGCGCCAGCGACGCAAGCCAGCCGCTGACGCGGCGCAGGGGGTGCCGAAAGTCGCCCCCGAGGACAAGGCGCTGGCCCGCCAGTACGCCCGCCATTTACAGCCGGTGTTGCAGGCCGAGCTCAGGCTGATTCACGTCGTGTGCGAAACCACCCCCGAAGAAGACGCCCGGTTGGCGGCGGACGGCAACGTCGCTTTGCAGAATACGACAATCAAAATCGCCACGCAGTCCATTCAACGGATGGAAAGCATCGGCTCGCTCGGCCCGGTGACCAGTGAAGCCGTGTTCGAGTCGTCGTACCCGGCGCTTCGCAAGGAACTGGCTGCGCTGGTTGCACGGCGACTGCCCGACGACAAGGCTGGCCGCTATCGCACCGAACTCCAGCAAGCGGCGGAACGCGCGCGCCTAGCAGGCGTGCGCGCGATTGTCGCCGAACTCGACCAGAAATTGCAGCTCTCGGTTGATCAGCGCACACAAATTCTGATCGCATTGAGCAAAGGGCTGGGCAAAGTGGGCCGCCGGATCGACACCGATTTCGGCCTGGGCGGTTATTTTCCCGATGTTCCTGATCGGCTCGTGACGCCGTATCTGAACGCCACACAGCGCTCGTGGTGGAAGTCGATCGACAAATCGGTTCCGCGTGATATTGGGTTGCGCCGCCTGCCCGACGCGTTCGCTGATGAACCTGAACCTGCCGATGTCGATGCGGTCGGCGAACCATAGCAGCCCATCGAAACATGCAAATCCACATCGAGCCGCGACCGTCAGGAAGTGGTTGCCAGCGATGAATTGGTAAGCCGTACCGCTCCCTCATGGTGGCGGCTCGTTGTTCAACGGGCTGCCAGCCTGACTGGCGGCTCTGCGATATTTCCAGCAGGCGCCGACGACATTTTGAAAGGGTTTGCCTTTGCACTCCTCGGGTTGGATTTGCTGCGACGATTCGCACCGCGCACCGTCTTTGACGGGGTTCGCGGCGCGGTCAGCCCGCCTCCTGTCAGTCGTCGTGTGTTGCGCCGCTGCCGGCGCAGGGGCCCTGTCGATTGGCGCCGACGACGATGTGGCTGAGCCACGCGCCCTGAATCCCCAAGGCCCGCAATCTGAAGTGACCGACGAGGAAATCGACCAATGGGTATTTCAAGGCGACGAACAACCGCCTCCGCCGCTCGACCAGTTGTTGAAACTGACCATCGACCGCATTCACGCCGATTGCACGCTGACGGAAGCCCAGCGCCGCCAGCTTGAATTCGCGGCCATGGGCGATCTGAAGCG
The DNA here is from genome assembly GCA_021781115.1 of Planctomycetota bacterium. Taxonomy (GTDB): domain Bacteria; phylum Planctomycetota; class Planctomycetia; order Planctomycetales; family Planctomycetaceae; genus JAJXXL01. The sequence goes on along the minus strand of JAJXXL010000423.1, from coordinate 1,258 downwards.
GTTTCACGACAAGATCCTTGCCATTCGTGCCGAGCGCGATCGGGGGCCGCACGACCGACACGAGGCGACCCGGCTGTCGAGTCTGGCCGATTCATTGCACCGGCAGTACGAGGCCGGGTTGTTCGTCGCAGGTTCCATCTTGAGAAAAACGATTCCGCGCGTGCTGACTGCCGAGCAAGCCGCACGGTTGGCGGCCGCCGATCTCGAGCGGCGAAGCTTTCGCTATCGCACCCGCGTCAAAATGGCGGTCGGCGCCCTGAACGCGAAACTGGTATTGAGCGTTGAGCAACAACAGCAATTCATTCAGATTATTCTCGAAGAAACCCAGGCGCCGCGTGCATTCGGCGGACTCGACTTGTACGTCGTGGTCTACAACATGTCGCAAATTCCCGAAGCCAGGCTGCGACCGCTGTTCAATGACGTTCAATGGAGAATTCTCCAGCGGGTACGCGCCCACGGTCAAGAATGGGATCAACATTTAATTCAGACGGGTTATATTGATACACTGTCGGCGAGCCCGCACCCCGCCGCAGGCGACGCGGCGGAGAAGCGGTAGTATCGTCCGTCGCACGGCGTGGGCGTCATGCCGCCCCGCGAACCGGGTGCGATTTCGGCGGCGTAACAGATGTGGGTTTGATTAGGATGCGATGGCGACCATGAGCAATTCAGGCGGCGTCAATCTCGCACGTGCGGCCCGGTGTTTGTTGCTGCTCGGGCCGCTGTTTCTGTCGGCGGCGGCAGGCGGCTACGACGAGACTGTAAACCTGGCCAAAGACAGGTATGGCAGGAAAATGTCGGCCACCGTCGACGTCATTGCTCATGATGAATTATTGAGCGACCTTTTGGCGCGATTGTCGAAGGAGCATGATGTTCCAATCCGATTTGACGACAACCTGAAAGCCCGAGGCATTACGGTCGATTGGGGAATAACTGTATCCCTGAAACAGACGACGCTCCATGAAGCGCTGGTAAGTATTCTTTACAGATTGGGGCTGACGTACGTCGTCAACGAAAATGGGATAGTGATTCGCGCACGGAGCCCGCAATACCCATTCAGGCCGCCGTCGCCAAGGCAAGCAGTACGTCAGGATGTGGATGCGGTGGCTGCAGTTGATCGCGGAAGAACCGTGGGACGGAAACCGCCTGCCAGCGGCAACGTCGTTGCCAACGACGAACCACTTCGCGAACTCATGGCACGGTTGTCCAAAGAGTACGACATTCCGATCCGATTCGATGACGATGCCTTGCAGAAACAGGG
>JAJXXL010000343.1 GCA_021781115.1 Planctomycetota bacterium | reverse complement strand
GGCGTGCGCCAGCAGCCTGTGCAACACGGGCACGAGTTCGGCATCGCGGGCCTGGGCCAGCGCGGCGATTGCGCCAGACCGGTCGCGCGGCAGCGCCGATTCATCAGATGCAATTTTGCGGAGCGCCGCCATTGCCTGGGGGTCGTGAAAAATGAGCGATAGTTCCAGAACGATTTTACGCACAGCGGCGTTCGGGCTACCGTGCAGCTTTGCCGACAGCGCGGGCCAGCCCTCGGGCATGGCCACGTCGTGCCGGCCGTTGAGCGAGGAGTGCATTCCCTTCAGCACGTCCAGTTGAAAATCGGCGTCATCGACCATGAGCAGCACGTCGACCAGCGCCTTGAGGCTGGCCGGGGCGACGGCGTCAGCGGCCTCGGTCGCGCCCAGACACACGGCGAGCGCCAGCCCGCCGAATGCCGCAGCCCGACTCAAAATCGCGCCGCTTCGAAACCGGCCGCATGCAGTCGACATCAACGGGTGAAGCATGGTGAATGACCAATGAACCAGAGTGCGGGGGCGGGGCTGTCAGATGGCGGCGACGGTCGACCGACGGACAACTCGAACCGCCGGGTCGAGCCAACAGGCTACTCGGCCGACTGGGCGGCGTTCATGGGGCGGCCGTCGCGGGCAACGCCCGGATTTTCGCGCACGTAAGCATGGCCGAGATCCTCGGTTCGCGCCCATTCTTCGGGCAAAATTCGTTGCTTGCGTTCTTCAATCGTCTGCGTTTCGCTGGCGACGAATTCGGCGATGATCGGGTGAAACCCGGTCCAGGGGGGCCGGTAGTTTTCTCCTGGAATCAGGTCGGCGTCGTAGCCGTCGGGGTGCTGATTGTACGTATTCAGCGTCAGCAGTCGTGACCCCACGGTCAATTCGTAATCCCGCTGGAACCGATCATGAAAACGCAGCAGCGCCACACAGTCAAGCTCGTCGGTATACGCCGCAATGAGCAACGGCTTGATCGACACGACGACCGCGGCACGGCTGTCGCCCTTCTGAACATGTTCGATAATGTACGGCAGCACCGGAAACTTGCCGCGCGTGATTTCCAGAAATGTGTTCATCAGGGAATTCACGCCGTACAAATCGGGCCGCAGCCGGCGCAATTTCGCGTGATCGACTGTCAGCCCCAGCGGGTCGCTGGCGCGGGCCAGAATGTTGAGCACGCGATTCGACCGATCGTAGTCAAGCCCACATGCGCAGGTCCAGCCGCCGAACAGAATCTGCCGCCAGTTGGCCGGCCGCCGCACCACCGGCTGGGCCGCACCGCAACCTGCACATTGGAATTCAGACATCAAAGGCCCCGGTGGCATGCCGAATCAAGCCGCACTCGGCCATGCCAAAACAGGTAGTCGCTCAGGGAACTGGCGGCTCGCAAACAAAGGGCTAATGGTGCGCTGCCGCATGGGCGTGGTCGTCGTGGCCGCCCCCATGGCTTTCGGGCGGGGCCTCAGCCGGCTCGAACTGGCAGCACTCGCGGCAGAACCCCGAAAGCTGCAACGAGCCTGCCGCGAACATGATGCAATACAGCCCCGCGACGTAGACCGTTTTTTCGACGAAATTCGACACGTGCAAACCGAACAGGTTGCGGGTTTCCGTCAGCGGGGGGGCCACGCAACCCCACACGAGCACCCAGACCAGCCCGATCAGAACCAGCCCCAGCCAGCCGCCCGAGAAAATCACCTGGTGGAACTTCGTCCAATTGACCGCGAACAGCCAGAAGATGATCCAGGCGGCCAGGGGCGTCCAGGGAATGACAAGGTCGATCAGGGCCGACACGAGCTCGCGCACGGGGCCGCCCATTTGAATCAATGCCTGAAAAAGCTCTTCCATGTTGCGCTCTGTCGCTGGGGTTGCTGAACGATTCTCGGCCAATACATACAACTCTTACCAAAATCTGCTGCAATATGACAAGGTACAGCCACCCCGTTTCGGACAAAATCGGGCGGTCGCAGCGCCAGCATCGTCAGCCGCGACGCAACCTGCTGTACCACAGTCCGTTGCACATGACGATCATCCTGACGACCAACCGGAACCAGACCGTTCGTTGCGGGTTGACGGGATCCCCGTCGCAACCGCCCAATGGACGCACACGCCGCTGACTTCGTACGCAGCTCACCGGGGACGATCACGCCCATTCCAAGTTGCTTCTGTTTGCGTCGGATGCTTCTTTTTTTCGGCCATTCCCTTCCGGGCGTACCGCGGCGGATCGGCGTCAGTGCGTCAGCCGCGACGCAACCCGCTGCACTACAGTCCGTTGCACATGACGATGATCCTGACGACACCCCCGCAAGCCGGCCGGGCCGTTGGCGGCATTCGCGCATCGTTTCCTTGAAAGCGGTAAGCCGAATACGGAAGACACTTCGGGAACTCAGCCTGCAGCAGCGGCCTGACTCACTCAAACCTTGTGCATTCCCTATATCCTGTCAGATTGCCAAAGAGCATGGCCGCCGGGTGCAGAATCCAGCGCCCAGGCCTAGGAGGCCCCAATTGTTCAATTATCAATGCGATGACTATAATGGCAATACTCTTTTTTTATACATTTCTATTTGATTATGTATTGGCTTATTCCGCATCCTGACGAAACGGTCGCATTGACCCGATCGCGGAATTTGCCGCCACTGCTCTGCCGCCTGCCACGGAACTTCGGCACAACCCCTCTCCTGCCCCCCATTCCCCCTCCGATCCCCGAATCGCCCGCCTCCACAACCGACGCGGCAGCCTGAAAGACCGCTTCGGTCAGTACGGCTACGATGCCCCGGGAATCTGACGAGCCTCGCGTACCAGAACGGTCACGGCCAGTCGATCAACAGTTACACCTGGGCGTTCGACGCGGCGGGGCGAATGAACTCTTCAACCTCGAACGACGGCACCGCGCGCTACACCTGCAACGCCGCCAGCCAACTGACGGGCGAAACGAATTCATACCAGACGAATCAGACGCACGCCTACGACGCCACTGGCAACCGCACGAATCCCGGCTATTCCACCGGCGCGAACAACGAACTGCTGTCGGACGGCACGTAGAATTACGCCTGCTGGGCATGCGCCGTTGCCGAAGGCGCCATAACCTTGGGGGCAGCACGTGCCGCGGTTCGCGGTTACCCAGGAAGCAGGCCTACAGTCATCACAAAACCGGATACTCGCGGCGTCATTCATTCACATTCTCATGAACCCCGCCAGATAAAAGGGGGCTCGATTAGCGCGACTTGCGGGTTCCGGTGGAACGGCGGCGCGACTGCCCGTCATGCCAGGAGCTTCTGGCTCAATTCCAGAACATTGGCCGCGTGCCGACCGAGGTCCTGGTGCAGGCGTTCGAGATCGTTTTCGTAGTTCAATCGCCGGGCGAGAAACGCGAATTCTTCGCTGCCCTCGGGAGGAATCGTGAGGTCTTTGGCGTTGCCCCGCACGATCCGCAGGGCGCCGATCACAGCCCGTTGAAAAATGTAGGCCTCGCGCAGCCGCTGGCATTGATCAGGCGAAACAATGCCGGCGCTGGTCAGCGCGGTCAGTGCGTCGAGCGTGTTCGTGGCCCGCAACCGCGGGTCGCGTTTGGCGTGCGTGATTTGCAACCCCTGCACGAGGTATTCGGTATCGACCAGACCACCGGGGCTGAGCTTGACGTTAAAGGTTCCCGGCGTGACCAGTTGGCGGATCTGCCGCTGCCGCATGCCGCCCATCGCCGCCACGTCAAATGGCTCGCCGGTGTAAATCAATTGGTCGCGGAGATCGACGATTCGGCGGCCCAGTGCTGCGTCGCCGGCGATCGGCCGCAGCTTGACGAGCGCCTGGCGTTCGAACGGCCACGCGGCGCCTTCGGGGCCGAAATACGCTTGAAAGGCATTCAACGACACGGCCACGCTGCCGGCCCGGCCGTAGGGCCGCAACCGCAGGTCAATTTCGAAAATTCCCTCGCGGCGGGCGCGAATGGCGTGGGTCAGGCATTCGACCAGCTTGACGAAAAACTCAGAGGTTGCCACGCGTTGCGGGCCAGTGGTTTTGCCTTCGTCTTCGTACAGGCACATCAGTTCAATGTCTGAAGCGAACCCGAGTTCTCTGCCACCGCATTTTCCCAGGGCGCACAAACTGAACGCGCAGGGGCGGCCATCATCGAGCCGCGGCGCCCCGAATGCCGCCTGCAATTCAGCGTTGCACATCTCGTACGCCGCCTCGACCACGACTTCGGCCACGTCGGTCAATTCACTGGAAAACTCCTCGAATTCGGCCGCATAGCCCAGGATGTGCCGCATGTCAGCGCGAAACATTTCGCGATCTTTGAAAGCGTTGAGTTCCGTGCGGCGGGATTCGGGGTCTTTGGCGGCGGCCAGGCAGGCGGTCGCATCAGCCTGCAGCGCGGCCCTGGTCTTGGCGTTGGCCAGGGCCGCGACATTCCGCACGACGGGAAACAGGTTGGCATGCTGCATTCGCAGAAAATCGTTCCACAAGAAATCGCTGACCCCCAGCAGCCGCGCCAGGGCGTCGAGCACTTCGGTCCGTTCGAGCGAGGCGATTTCAGCGGGCCAATCGGGCCGCGTGAACAACTGCGCCACGAATTCACGAAAATGCAGCAGGGCGGCCTCGGGGTTGGGCGAATGCGGCAGCAAGTGCGTGAAGTGCTTGATCAGCACGGTGGCCGCCTGCAATTCGCGCTGCTTGGCCGGGTCGGTGATTTTCTGGCCGTGCGCGTCGGTGACGTACAGCGTGTCGAGCGCTTCGGTCGATGCAGCCGCGACGCGCACCCGGGCGATATACACGCCATGCAGGGCCAGTGAATTCGTCAGCTCGTACAAAAAACCGAGTGTGTCACGTGTGCGGATCCGCAACACGGTGTACTGCTCTGACGCGGCGTTGTCGATTTCAATGTCGACCGGGTACAGCGCGTGCGTGGCGTCGACCGCCGACTTGCGCAGTGCAGCGGCCACGCGTTTGGCGAGCGCCCCGTGCGCCTCGCCGGGCGAACCGGCCTGAAGCTGCCGCAACAAGTCCGAAAGATCCTGCGCGTATCGCCCCCATGTGTCGGCGTTCAGTTCAGCCCCGGGGGCGCCGCGAACGGTAAACACGTCGACGATTTTCTGGCGATGATCGTGCTGCCCCGCAGCCGCAGGGGGGTTCCGTGTCCGCTGGTAATGCCGCTTGCGCCAGGCCATGCGCTGCTCGGCCGTGGGGGGCGCTGATGTCGTACTCAACGGTTCGTAGGTAAACACCTCGCCACTCAAGATGTTCCCGCCGTACACCAGCAACAACCCGCAAATCACTGACAACTCGCCGAGGTAGTCATAGCCCACGATCGTTACGCGCCAGGTCTCATCTTCAAGCGGCGCCGCTTCGACGATCACCGGGTTGCGGTCGTCGATCTGCTCGGCCAGCCGCGCATGTCGCTCGATGTCAGGGTCGCTGAACGTTTCGGAATAGGAGCGCTCCATCCGCGACAAA
>JAJXXL010000223.1 GCA_021781115.1 Planctomycetota bacterium | reverse complement strand
GTGAGCGCGATTTCGCCAGGCCGGCGGCGAATTTGCACCGCGCCTCGCGCGGCCCTATACTGCCGACAGGCCGTGCAACGCGTCTTTCCTGGTGCCGCGGTGCGAATGTTCGGCCCTGAACGGCAGTGCCACGGCGCCACACGCGCCGTTTTCCAGGCGACGCCTCAGATCGAAACGGAGTTCCTGTTCGTGCCCCACCCTCCTGCAGATCTCACCGCCAGCCAGTGGGAGGCCGTCGACCATTGTGACGGGCCGATGCTCGTGCTGGCCGGACCTGGCTCGGGAAAAACTCGGGTCATTACCCGCCGGATCGCGCGGCTCATTGAACGCGGCGTCGATCGTCGCCAGATTCTGGCGGTTACCTTTACGAACAAGGCGGCGCGGGAAATGGCCGAGCGCGTTGCGGCGCTTGTTCCGGGCGGCGACGTCTGGGTCAGCACATTTCACCGGCTGGCGGCCAGGTTGCTGCGGCGGTATGCCAGTGCGGTCGGGCTGAAGCCGCATTTCACAATTCTCGATCAGGGCGACCAGCGAAGCCTCATCAAACAGGTCATTCAGGAGCTCGATTTCGACGCGCAGCATTATTCACCGGCCCGCGCTGAGCATTGGATCGGCCAGGCCAAATCGCGATTGCAGACTGCGGCGGCTGTTGCTGAAAACCGCGAGTTCTCGGCAAGCTGCACCGATGCCGTATTTGGCAGGATCTACGAGCGGTACCAGCAGCGGCTGCTGGCCGCGAACGCGGTCGACTTCGATGATTTGCTGCTGCACCTGTGTATGATATTGGCCGAAAACCCCGACATTCGCAGCGAACTCGACGAGCGGTTCCGGTATGTACTGGTCGATGAATACCAGGACACGAATCTGGCCCAGTACCGCATCGTGACCGCGATTTCACACGACTACCCGAACCTGTGTGCCACGGGCGACCCCGATCAGTCGATTTATGGCTGGCGCGGCGCTGAACTCGGCAACATCCTGCGGTTTGAAGCCGACTTTCCCAACGCGAAAGTGGTGCGTCTGGAACAAAACTACCGCAGCACCAAGTCCATCCTGCAGGCGGCCGCCAACCTGATCGCGCAGAACCGCGAGCGCCGCAACAAGCTGCTGCACACTGAAAACGCGCCGGGTCGGCCAGTCGCGGTGCTCGGCTTTACCGACGAGCGCAGCGAGGCGCGGGGCATTGCCCGGATGATTGGCGAAATCGCCGGCCGCGAACAGCGGCCCTGGTCTGATTTTGCGGTGTTTTATCGCGTGAATGCCCTGGCCCGCGAGTTGGAGCTGGCCCTGCTGGAATGCGGCATTCCGTACCAGGTGGCCATGGGCGCCGCATTTTATGAGCGCACCGAAATCAAAGACCTGTTGGCCTACCTGCGGCTGATTGTGAACCCCGCCGATGACCTGGCCTGCCTGCGCGTGCTCAACGCGCCGCCGCGGGGCATTGGCAAAACCACGCGCACGAGGCTCGCCAACTGGGCCGCCGCTCAGGCCACCAGCCTGCTTGAAGCGGCAGCCCGGGCCGAGCACGTTCCCGACCTGCAACCTCGCGCCATTGCTGCGCTCAGGCAGTTTGCCGCGACGATCGACCGGTTGTCGCAACACGCCGCCGCAGGAGTTGCCGTCGTGCTCGAAGAGGTGTTGCAGCAGACCGGCTACGCGGCAAAAACCGGCAGCGAGATCGAGAATTCGGCATCGAACTCAATTATCAGTGAGCTATTGCAGGCTGCGCGGGCGTTTGACGAGCAATACCCCGGCGACGACGCGCTCGAACGGTTTCTGGAAACGGCCAGCCTGGTTTCCGACGCCGATTCGATCGATGAGCGCGGGGGAACGGTTACGCTCATGACGCTGCACGCCGCGAAAGGCCTGGAGTTTCCCGTCGTGTTGATCATGGCGGTCGAACATGGCCTGCTGCCGCACCAGCGGGCGGTCGATTCGGGCGAACCGCGCGAGTACGAAGAAGAGCGACGGCTGCTGTTCGTGGGCATGACGCGGGCCGAACATCAACTGTTTCTGACGCAAACGCTGGTGCGCACACTGCACGGCAAGCGGCAGACGACAATTCCCAGCCTGTTTCTGAGGGAAATCGGCGTCGAGGCCACGCAGTTTGAACCGCCTGACCTGGCCGCCCCGCCCAATGACCCCGCTGCCCCCACGCCCTTGGACGATTTTGACGACGCCCCTTTCGACGAATTCGACGACGCCGCGGCACCCGCTGCGGCAACGCGCTGGAAAACGGCACCCCGCCGCCAAAACCCGCAGCCGGCGCGGCCCGCAGCGGCCTTCGCGCCCGGCGACAGGCCGCGGCTGACAACTGCTGCCGAGTTGCTCAACGGCACCAGGACGCCCGTTGAAATTCCCGGCAGCTTCAGAGTGGGCATGTCGGTGCGGCACCCGAGGCTGGGGGTTGGCCAGGTCATCGAAGCCGCCGGTTCGGGCAAATGGCGGACGCTCAAGGTGCAGTTCGCCGAAGGCGACCCGCATACCTTCATCGAACACAAATGCCCACTGCAACCGGTGGGTCTGTAGCGCAATGCGCGGCCTGGCGCCGCGGCCGATCGCAATTGCACGCGGCAGGCCTGGAGCCGTTCGCTACTCGATGATGATGTCCTTGACCGTTTTCCCGCCGGGAATCATCGGCAGTACGTGCTCCTGATAGGGGCACAGGATGTCGAGCAGGTACGGACCGGGCGTGCTGAGCATTTCGGCCAGCGCCTGCGGAAACTCGGCCTTGCTGCGGACATGCCGGGCCGAAAGCCCGAACCCGCGGGCGATTTGCACAAAATCAGGGTAGGCGGCGGCGATTTCGCCGGTGCCCTTGCCGACCGCTTCAGGATGATCGACCGGGCCTAAATAGGTATGAGCCCGGTTGCCTTCGTGAAAGCGGTCTTCCCACTGCATCACCATGCCGAGGTGCTGATTGTTGAGCAGGAAGATCTTGACCGGCAGCTTTTCACAGTGCAGGGTCGCGAATTCCTGGATGTTCATCAGCAACGAGCCGTCGCCGTCGATGTCAATCACGAGTTCGCCGGGGTGGGCCGCCTGAGCCCCCATCGCCGCCGGCAGCCCGAAACCCATCGCCCCCAGGCCTGAACTGCTCATCCACCGCCGCGGACGCTCGAACTTGTAATACTGGGCGGCCCACATCTGGTGCTGGCCCACGCCCACGGCAAGGTACAGATCGCGATCCTTGGTCTGGCGGTGCAATTCGCTGATCGCGTACTGCGGCAGGATCGAGTCGTCGCCGGGATCCTTGTACGACAGCGGAAACGCCCGCCGCCATTCGGCAACCTGGGCTTGCCACTCGCGAATGTCGGGCAGGTCGTCGGCGGTCATGTCGCGATTGAGCGCCGCCAACACCTCGCGCAGGTCGGCCACAATCGGAATATGCGCCGCCTTGTTCTTGTGAATTTCCGAGGGGTCGCTGTCGACGTGCACGATCTTGCCGTGGCGGGCAAATTCGCTGACCTTGCCGGTCACGCGGTCGTCGAACCGCACGCCGAATGCCAGCAGCAGGTCGGCCTCGTTGATCGCATAATTGGCGTACACGGTGCCGTGCATGCCCAGCATGTGCAGCGATTGCGGGTGGCTGCCCGGAAAAGCGCCCAGCCCCATCAGCGTCATGGTCACAGGAATGCCGGTGCGCTCGGCAAACTTGAGCAACTCTTCGGACGCGCTTGAATTGATCGCGCCGCCGCCGACGTACAGGATCGGGCGTTTCGAACGCTTGATCGCCGCCAGCACCTGCCGGATCTGGGCGCTGCTGACCGAACGCGGCTCAGGCCGGTAGCCAGGCAGATTCATGGGCGGGTCGTAATCGGGTGCGACGGTCGATTTTTCGAGCTGTACATCCTTGGGAAAGTCGATCAGTACGGGGCCGGGCCGGCCCGATGTCGCCAGGTAAAACGCCTCTTTCACGACGCGCGGAATGTCTTCGAACCGCGTCACCATGTAATGGTGCTTGGTGATCGCCCGGCAGACCTCGACAATGGGCGTTTCTTGAAACGCATCGGTGCCGATGAAGTGCCGCGCCACCTGCCCGGTAATTGCCACCATCGGAATGCTGTCCATCTTGGCGTCGGCCAGGCCGGTGACGAGGTTCGTGGCCCCCGGCCCGCTGGTGGCGATGCATACGCCCACCTTGCCCGTCGAACGCGTGTAGCCTTCGGCAGCAAACGCCCCGCCCTGTTCGTGGCGGGGCAAAATCGTTCGCAGCACGTTCGAGCGATGCGTCAGCGCCTGGTGAATCGGCATGCTCGCCCCACCGGGGTAGGCAAATACCGTATCGACGCCCTGGCGAATCAACGCTTCGACAAGAATGTCGGCGCCGTTCATGTTCGCGTGCGTTTTCGGTTTCGACTCGGCATGTTTCTGGGCAATAGACACGACTCAATGCACCTTGTTTCAAGAGACGTTCAAACAGTTCGCAATCCAGCCGCCTGGTAGCAATTCAAACCACCGTGCGCTGCGACGCCCCGGGCATGGGGCGCCATTGAACCGGCGTTCACCTCGCAACCGGCACAACCAGTGTACTTGCCGGGCCAGTCAAATACGAGATGAACCCCCGACGACAGTCGCAAAACCTGCGACTTTTTTCCGCGCGGTCCGATTGTGCCAGTTTTGACCGGCGTGGGGCAAGCGCCCGCGGCCGACCCCAACGTTACTTGATCTTGACCAGTTCGACGATGAAGTGCAGCGTGGCGCCGCCCGGAATCGTGGGCGGCATGCCGCGCGCCCCGTAACCCAGGTTCGACGGAATTTCCAGTTCGATCATTCCGCCTTCGCCCACAAGTTGCAAGCCCTCGGTCCAGCCCGGCACCACCTGGCCCAGCGGAAAGGTCGTGGCTTCGCCCCGCTTGTAGGAGCTGTCAAATTCGGTGCCGTTGTCGAGCCAGCCGCGGTAGTGCACGGTGACCGTGTCAGATCGCGTCGGCTTTTCCTTGTCCGATTTCCGCAACACGCGATATTTCAGGCCGGATTTTGTCGTCTTGAACTCCGTCGGCGCGTCGGCGTCGGCCGGCCCGGGTTTTGATTGATCACGCGCCGCCGGCGACGTGGGAATCGGCGCTTCGCTTACCGAGCCCTCTTTGTCGCCGACACAGCCGGTCAACCCGATCAGCCCCGCTGCCAATGCGGCCATCAATGACTTTGCAACCACTGTTTAACTCCTGATTGTTCAGGGCGAATCCGTTGCCGGGGCGCCTCGTACGCCGGGTTCGCCGCACCACGAATGAATCGTCTGAATTTGAAACGTTACGGAACGATCCTGCGCAACACCGCCGGCCAACCCGGGCGATCGCCGGGCGTATAACCTTTCGCCACTGTAACCGATCGCCCGCCGGGCCAGCCTTGCACCAAAAGCGGTTTTCGCAAAGGATATGCACACGACACGTCTACGGCAACCGGGTATGCTGGAAAAAATTGCATTTGCTGCGGCGTCG
>JAJXXL010000286.1 GCA_021781115.1 Planctomycetota bacterium | reverse complement strand
GGTGCGCCGAGGCTGGGGGCCGATCTGCCCGCTTGATTTGCCCGAATGAAATCGCGAACTATCGATCGGCAGGCCCTGAAACACCGCTGAGTCCGACTCAAAGTCGGCGTACAGCAGAATCCGTTCGCCGGGCGGCTGTGCCGCGCTGGTCAGAATTCCCGCAGGCAGCGAAATCCGCCGACCGCCGCGAAGGATCGCTGTCAGTAACGCTTCGTCGCCCTCGACGATTTCGCCGTGAATTCGATCTCCGTTGTGCAGGGCCAGCCGCTGCATCGGTCCGGCTGACTCAAGAAACGTGGGGCGCGAATCGAACGCAATCTGCTGAATCAACCGCAGGGGAAGCAGCGATTGACGGTCGGCGGTCAGAAAACCGAGCTTTTCCGGGTTTTCACCCGAAATTCGCCCCCGAAACGAAACCCCGTTAACCAACGCGGCCCGCTGTTCGAGGGCAAGCGCGGCTGGCTGAACGCTGATTGCCAAGATCAGTGTCAAAAGGCTCATAGAGCGAACGACAGTCATCGGCGGCAAGCGCATCGTGGGAAAACCTGAACCTGCAGCTTGCCGGCTCAACTGAAGCTCCAGGGAAGCCGATTCAAACTTCTACGATTAGCGAATTTTCAACGATCGGTCTGATTATACCGCAACTCCAGACGTTGTCACGAAGACCGGAGAGTCGAGTGAAATCGGCGGTGTCGCCCTTGCCGCCGGGCTGCCGGGATTTGTGCGAGATTTCAGAGCGCATTCAAACCGGTTGTTTCATGGGCACATTTTCGCTACAATAGCAAGGTTTGACGGGATTCCCATCAGGAGTTTTCAGCCGTGGCAGCGTTGCCCAGAATTCTGGTGTTTGGCGGTGGTGACGAGCAGGCCCAAGCGGCGGCCGCGCAGCTTGTCGGCGGCTATGAACCGATTCGGGCGGCGGGCATGGAAAGCGCGTTGCAGATGCTGCGCGAGCAGGATTTCGCCGGAATTCTGCTGTTGGAGAAGTGCGGGCAGGATCTGCGCGACGCCAGCCTGCTGCCTCAGGCCGGCGGAGTTCTGTCGCAAATTCCCGATGGCTTAGCATTGCTCGACGGCAAATTGCGAATTCTGTGGACAAACCGGCGGTTTCTGGAGATGACCGGCAAGCCCGAACCGGTCGAAGGGCGTTTCTTTTACGACGCATTTGGGGCGCTCGAGATCCTCGGCCCCGACCTGAGCCCATTTCACACGGCCATGGGTTCGGGGGTGTCGGCGAAAAGCACATTGCGTATTGGTGAAAAGCAGTATTACGAAGTGCACGCCCGGGCGGTTCAGGACGCCACACACACGCAACTTGAGTATTTGGTGGTTTCGGTTCGCGACATTTCGGTCGAGGTGCTGCAGCAGCAAAAGCTGAATGCCGTCTTTCAGGCGGGGCTCGAGCTGGGCGAGCTGTCGCCTCGCGACCTGTTGCAAATGTCTGTCGAAGATCGCGTGGAACTGCTCAAATCGCGAATCATTCACTACACGAAGGATTTGCTCGAATTTGAAACCGTAGAAATCCGCCTGCTCGACAGTTCAACGAAACAGCTTTCGCCCCTGCTCGCCGTGGGGATGAACGCCGAAGCCGCCGGGCGAACCCTGCTGGCCAAACCGCAGGGCAACGGCGTAACCGGGTTTGTGGCAGCCACCGGCAAGAGTTATTTGTGCGAAGACACGGCGAATGACCCGCTGTACTTGCCCGGCGCCCCTGGGGCGCACAGTTCGCTTACGGTCCCCCTGACTTTGCACGATCAGATCATTGGCACGTTCAACGTCGAAAGCACGAAATCGGGGGCGTTTAACGAGCAGGACCTGCAATTTCTGGAACTGTTCAGTTGTGAAGTCGCCGTGGCACTGAACACGCTGGAGTTGCTCGTCGCCGAAAAGATGACGACGGCCACTGAAAGCACCGAACTGATTCTGCGCGAGGTGGCCTGCCCCGTCGATGAAGTGCTCAACGATGCCGCATGGATTCTCGAACGCTATATCGGCCACGACCCCACCGTTTCACAGCGGCTGCAACAAATTCTGAAGCGCACCCGCGACATCAAGCAGTTGATTCACAAAGTGGGCGAAGCCATCACGCCGAAAGTCGCGAATTCACCGCTGCCGCCGCGCCCCCAACGGCCCAAGCTGCGCGGCAAACGCGTCTTGGTGGCCGACAACGACGAATCGGTGCGCAGTGCCGCGCATGAGTTGCTGGGCCGATTCGGGTGCGAAGTCGAAACGGCCCACAATGGCGAAGAAGCCCTGCTCATGGTGCGCAGCTTTGATTATGACGCCGTTCTGGCCGACATTCGCCTGCCCGACATGAGCGGGTACGATTGTTTCTGTCAGATTCACGAAGGGCAGGAAACCCTGCCGGTGATTCTGATGACCGGTTTCGGCTACGACCCGGGGCATTCGATTGTCAAAGCCCGCCAGAAGGGATTGAAGGCGGTGTTGTATAAACCGTTTCGCGTCGATCAACTTCTCGATGAAGTCGAGAAGGCCGTCTCGCAACCGGGGGCCGTGGTGTCGAATGCGGGGGAAGCGGCAGGCAGCACGGCCCAGACGCCCGAGCCGCTGACTCCCTGATTCGCCGAACTTGTTCGCTGAACGTGCAGATTTACGCCGGGTCGCCGATGCGCGGCCTTTCGGCGAGGCGTGTTGACTTTCACGAAATCCTCTTGAGCATGTTTCTGCGGCGCCGCTTAGCCTTGGGCCTGATCGTGTTTCTGGCCGCGGGGCTGGTCGCGACATGGGTTTGGCCGCGGCGACGGCCTGCGCCGCAAGACGCACGTTCAAGCCCCCGGGGGCGCGAGGTTTCGCCCGGGTCAAACATTGGGCCTATCGCCAAAGCCCCGCGGCTTGTACGACAGGCGTACGAAATTACATTCACCGAGGTCCCGGCCGACGAAGCCGGAATCACCTTCGTTCACAACAGCGGTGATTCATCAGAAAAGCCGTTTCCTGCCGCCAATGGGTCGGGCGTGGCGGTGCTCGATTATGACCTCGACGGGCGGATGGATCTTTACTTTCTGACGGGCACCCCCATACCGCCCGACCCGAAGCGACCGCGCCCGATCAATCGCCTGTACCGAAATGCCGGCTCATGGAGGTTCGAAGACGTATCGTCGCCGGCCAGACTGGCCGATGACGGATTCAGTGCCGGTGCGGCCGTGGGCGATTTCAATTCCGACGGGTTCCCCGACGTGTACGTGAATTGTTTCGGTCCGAATCGGCTGTTTTGCAATCAGGGTGACGGCACATTCGCCGAAATTGCGAGCGCCGCCCATGTGGCAAATGAGCAATGGGGGTCGAGCGCTGCATTTTTCGACTACGACGCCGATGGTCTGCTGGACTTGTTCGTGTGCAACTACGCCCGGTGGACTCTGGAGACCAACCGGTATTGTGGCGACCCGGCGCGGGGTTTGCGAATCTTTTGCAGCCCGACGCTGGTCGAGCCGGCGCCCTGCGCGCTGTACCACAATTCGGGCAGCGGCAGCTTCCAAGATGCAACGGCGCCGGCGGGACTGTCAGAACGGCGGTTTCGTGCACAGGGAGTCGTTGCCGCCGATTTCGACGACGACGGCCTGATGGATCTGTTCATTGGAAACGATCTGCACCCCAACTCCCTGTTTATCAACGTCGGCGGCGCACGGTTTCGCGATATGTCTGAAACCTCGGGCGCGGCGCACGATGACCTGGGCGCCAACCAGGCGGGAATGGGCGTTGATGCGGCCGATGCGAACCGCGACGGACGCCTCGATTTGTTCGTCACTAATTTCGCAGGCGAACACAATTCGTATTATGAAAACCTGGGCCACGACCTTTTCCAGGAGGTCAGCCGTTTGCGGGGCCTGGCCGCCGACAGCACTCCTTACGTTGGCTGGGGAACGACGCTCACCGACTTTGATCTCGACGGTTGGCCCGACGTGCTTGTGACGAACGGCCACACCGACGACAACCTCGCCGACCTGGGCCGCGACACCCCCTATCGTCAGCCGCCGGGGCTGTGGCGGAATGAATCAGGAAGGTTTTCCTTTGCCGGCGCCCGGCCCGGAAGTTACTTTGCCCGCGCACACGCCGGGCGGGGGCTGGCAGTCGGCGACCTCGATAACGATGGCGATGCCGACGTCGTTCTTGCGCATCGCGATTCGGCACCCGGACTGTTGCGAAATGAACGGACCACATCCGGCCGCGCCGACCGTTCCTGGATTCGCCTGCAATTCATTGGAGTACATGCGAATCGCGACGCCGTGGGGACTGCGCTGGCGATCGAGTCGGTCGAGCCGCCCCAGGTTCAACAAATCAAGGGTGGGGGGAGTTACCTGTCGGCGAGCGAGCTGCGCCAGTTGGTGGCTGTTCCCCCGGAAGCAGCCAGCATTTCGATCGTTGTGCGCTGGCCCGGCGGGCGCCGCGACGTTGTGCGCGATCTGCAACCCGGTGCGAGTTACCAGGTCATCGAACCGGCGACCATGAACGGACCGCCGCGCGTCGTTACCGTCTCCGCAAGCGCCAACTGACTTTGCAATTCGCCGGGCGCCCAGCGGAGATGCCAATCTGCCATTTCGAAAAGGGGCCAAACGTCGCATCGGAAATGGTCTTGCGTCCATTCGGCACAATTGGCACACTACGCTCCCCCCTGATCCCGCGGCTTGTGTTATTCGACGATTCTTCCAAAAGCCGGTAGCGGGGGCAAGGTAGGTCGATGATCCGCAGGTTGCTGTTACTCTGTGCGATGGGCTGGGCGACGGTGGGCTCGGGGTGCGCTTTCGGGCGGCCGGCAATGGTGCAAAACCCCTTCTTTGTGCCCGCCGCCAACGAAGAGCAGGTCTGGGAGCGAACGGTCGACGTCGTACATGACTACTTTGAAATCGAGCGCGAAAACAAGCTCGACGGCGTGATCGAAACGCAGCCGAAAGTCGGGGCGAGTATCGTCGAACCCTGGCATCGCGACACGCCCGGCGTCGCCAACCGCCTCGAAAGCACGCTGCAGTCGATCAGGCGGCGGGCATACATCAACATTATGCCGACGAATGGCGGATACCTCGTGGGCGTCGAAGTGTACAAAGAACTCGAAGACACCGGCGGGTATGCCACCAACACCAGCACCGGGGCCGCGACGTTTCAGCCGATCAACCCCTT
Source organism: Planctomycetota bacterium (assembly GCA_021781115.1). Lineage (GTDB taxonomy): Bacteria > Planctomycetota > Planctomycetia > Planctomycetales > Planctomycetaceae > JAJXXL01. Next base: position 318 of record JAJXXL010000286.1, on the reverse strand, counting down.
GCAGCGAGATTTGACGCTGGTCGTCGATCAGCCGCCAACGACCGGCTGGATCGTCAAAGGCCGCGACGAGTCGCTCGAAAGCGAAATGCTGATCAGCCTGCAACGCGCTTTTGCCCGCAGCCGCTGACGCGGTCGCCCCCTGGCTGAACTGTTGTGCCGCCGGTCTCTCTTGCCGATTTCTACGCACGGCCTGCGCGGCACAAATGGCGCAGGTCCACCGGCGCCCGCGGTGCGCCTACAGGTAGTTATACAGGCTGAGCTGCATCACGGTCGCCGCCGATTTCAGCGTTGCCTCGTAGCTGGTTTGCTCGGTGACCA
>JAJXXL010000285.1 GCA_021781115.1 Planctomycetota bacterium | reverse complement strand
AGCGCACGCCGCGGAGCGCACGCGGTCAGGGCGCGTTCGGCGCGGTCGTGCATCGCGTCGGCCAGCCACAGCCGGCCGGGCCAGCACACAAATACCAGCAACGACGCGGTCAGCAGGGCCACACGGCTGGTATTGCGCCATGCCCGGGGGGGCGTTGCCGCGGGACCGTCAAGTGCAGGCTTGCCAGACGATGATACGCGGCGAGACACGGCGGCGTTTCCTGTTCACGGCCCAAGGCAGTTCGCCGCGAAATCGTACCCGGCGCGAAAAACCGGGTGGAGGTTAACGGAACACCTCCACCCGGCGATTAAGACATTCATCACGGCGAGCCTATGCCACCGTGGTGCGATGGACGCCAACTAAAAATCGCCAATAACCTGCGAATCGCGGCGGTCGCCCAGTTTCTGGTACGTCAAAATGGCGACGTTTTGCGAAATGAATCGCACTGAGCCGTCGCACAGCGTGAACTGGGCGCCGCCGACGTGCCTCGAGCGAAACGAATTGGCCGCACCCCAGGCGCCATTGCCCGGCTGGTTACAGCCCGAACCGGTATAACCCGGCTCGCCGGGGCAGGTGGGGTAATTGATGCCGGGGCCGGTGAGGGTCCAGAAGGCGTTGGAATCGACCCAGCCATCTTGTTCGTGCGTGCTGCACTTCGGGCGGGTTTCACCAAACAGCAGGGTTTGCGACAGGCCGTCAGTAATGTCCTGGAACCCGATCGACGCGGGCCATTTCATCAGCACGCCGGAAACGATGTTTGTATTGTAGGTATCGCCGTTGATTGCGCTGCCGTTCGTATTGAGCAAGTTCCAGCCGATCTGACAGGATCCATTGGAATTCTCGTTTCCCATATTCCCCGCGTAATTCGATTTGACGCGGTACTCGCTGCCGTAGTTCTGGCTCGTGTTGTACATGGCCGGCCCATCGTCGCTGGGGCAGAGCAGTACGGGCAGAATCTGTTGCGCCAGCAACTGCCCGTTGGGCAGCTTGTACTGGTCGAGGCTGGCAACGTTGAAATTAATCTGGTTGAACAGCGGCGCCTGGTCGAGGTACGGCAGCAGCCGCACCATATACGACCCCTTTTCGGTGGCGCCGTTGATCCAGCCGCCCATAGGCATAATCGTAAACACATCGTTGTAATTGTGAATCGCCAGACCCAACTGCTTGAGGTTGTTTTTGCATTGAGACCGGCGGGCCGCTTCGCGCGCCTGTTGTACGGCGGGCAGCAGCAGGGCCACGAGCACCGCAATGATGGCAATGACCACAAGCAATTCGATGAGCGTGAAGCCGCGCTGCCTTTTGCCTAAAGACATGACGAGAACCCCCCCTTGAGAAAAGAGACGAAAGTTGAAAAAACGAGACGAAAGTTCGAAAAGCAGCGTACCGAGGGCCATTGCCGCGCCTCGGCGTCTGCATTGAATAACGACCTGTATTAGAAAACGCTGCGGACTTGAGTCAAGAATTCGGCGCGAATGCCAGAATCCGCATCCTTTCTTATAACCCGGTTGCCCGGAATGTTCAAGTGCGTCAAACGGCCCGGTGCCATCGCGGTTGCGCAGATTTTTCACCCGATTCCGCCCGCATTCTACCCATAGTGTTCGTGACGGGTTGTGGCGGCGGGGCGCCGCCGGGGTGAGGACTCCGGCAGGCGGGGTCAGGGGCCGCGCACGCGCAGAAAGCCGGAAATGGCGATGACCAGCGTGGCGAGCGCGATATTCACCGCGAGCCAGCGGCGGGAGTTGCGGCGGATTGGCTCGAAGCGGGCCGATTTTCCGACCAGGGCCGAGGCAATGAAGAAGATCACCAGCGCGATCAGGATCTTCGTTCCCAGCAGGGCGTGGTACAGGGCATCGCCCTTGTGGGTGCCGGCCGCAATGCCCCGCGCGTAGTTGAGGCCGCCACTGGCGAGCAGCAGGGCGATGCCCGCGTGAACGAAGATCTTCCAGGTTGCCAGCATTCGTTCGCGTAACCGGGCGTGCATGTCGTTTGCCAGTACGGCTTCAGCGGCCGGCAGCAGCACATACCGGATGAACACGGTGCCCCCCACCAGGACGATCGCCGTACCGACGTGGGTCACCCTGAGCAATGCATACAGCGGTAACATGGGGTCCATTGTGCAAAACCATTTCATTCCGGAGATTTTTCTGAACTCGGCCGCGTCGATGCGGCGGGCGGCCATCAGGGCGTGCCCGACTGCCGCCCGAGTTTCGCGTGGAGAGCGGCGAGAATCAAGGCTGTGAGTGGCAATACGCCGCCCCGCGCTGTACATTCTGAAGCGCGATAGGCGCGTTTTGCGTGTGCATGACACCAGGGTGACCGACCGATGGGTGTGTTTCTGGGAATTGACGTGGGGACGAGCGGGACGAAAACACTCGCTCTGAAAGACGACGGCACGATCATTTCCTCGGCCACGGTCGAGTACCCGCTTTCGACGCCCAAGCCGGGCTGGTCGGAACAAGCGCCCGCCGACTGGTGGCAGGCGGTCGTCGCCAGCGTGGGTCAGGTGCTGAAAAAAGGCAAGATCAAGCCAGCCGGCGTGGCGGGCATCGGCCTGAGCGGGCAAATGCACGGCAGCGTGTTTCTCGACCGGCGGAACCAGGTGATTCGCCCGGCGATTCTGTGGAATGACCAGCGCACGGTTGCCGAGTGCGCAGAAATCGAAGCCCGGGCGGGGGGGCGGGCGCGGTTAATTGAACTGGTCGCCAACCCGGCGCTCACGGGCTTTACGGCGCCGAAGATCCTGTGGTTGCGAAAGCATGAACCGCGAAATTTTGCGCGAGTCGCCCAGGTCCTGCTGCCCAAGGATTTCGTGAGGTTTCAACTCACGGGCGAATTTGCCACCGAAGTCAGCGACGCGTCGGGCACATTGCTGCTGGACGTCAGGAGCCGCACCTGGTGTGGCCCGCTGCTCGAAAAGCTTGAGCTCGACCGGGGCCTATTGCCGCGGGTTTACGAATCAGAAGAAGTCAGCGGGCAGTTGCATGCGGCGGCGGCCGCGGCGCTCGGGCTGCCGGCCGGCGTGCCCGTTGTGGGCGGCGGGGGCGACCAGGCTGCCGGCGCCGTGGGAAACGGGGTGGTTCGCGCGGGCGTGATTTCAGCCACGATGGGCACGAGCGGCGTGGTGTTCGCGCACAGCGATGCGCCGCAGTACGACCCCCAGGGGCGGTTGCATACGTTTTGCCACGCTGTGCGCGGCAAATGGCATCTGATGGGCGTTTCGCTGTCGACGGGCGGCAGCCTGCAATGGTATCGCAATCAGTTTGGGGCGGCCGAGGTCGCCGAAGCCAAACGCACGAAGACTGACCCGTACGAATTGCTCACCGCCCAGGCGGCTGCGGCCCCGCCGGGCAGCGAGGGGCTGTTTTTCCTGCCCTATTTGAGCGGCGAGCGCACCCCGCACGCTGATCCTTACGCCCGCGGCGCATGGGTCGGGCTGACCCTGCGGCACGGGCGGGCGCACCTGATTCGTTCGGTCATGGAAGGCGCAACGTATGCGCTCCGCGATTCATTGGAAATCATTCAGGCGCAGCAGGTGCCGATTCGCGAGATCCGGCTGTCGGGCGGGGGGGCGCGCAGCGCGTTCTGGCGGCAGATGCAGGCCGACATCTACGGCCGAAAAGTGGCGACGATTAACGCCCAGGAAGGCCCGGCGTACGGAGCGGCGTTGCTGGCGGCCGCGGGCACGGGCGCGTATCGCGACGTGGTCGAAGCCTGTGCCGCGACGATTCGGGTGGTGCAGCACACGCCGCCTGCGGCGAAAGCAATGAAAGCCTATGCAGCCGCCTACCCGCTTTACGGCAGGCTGTACCGTTCGTTAAAAGAAGACATGCGGGCCATTGCCGCGCTCGATTCGCATTGATGCGTTTCGCCGCTCTGGGTGCGGCGGGGGCGTGCGGTGCAGGTGTTGGCATTGAGTTGCTGCGCAGATTTGCGGCGTGCGTGCGCCGCCCGGTTGCTTGACAGCGCCGCGAGCCGAAACTTCAGACAGGTTGCAACCGCATCATGGCCGCTTTGTTTTTGAGTGAAGACGACGTTCGCAACCTGCTCGACATGGAAACGTGCCTCGACGTCGTCGAGGAGGCGTTCCGGCAATTGGCGGCTGGTTGCGCCACGAACGCTCCGCGGATGCGGGCTCGCGCACCGGGCGTGTTTTTGCATACGATGTCGGCCGCGGCCGAATACCTGGGGCTGGTGGGGTATAAGGCGTACACCACCACGGCCGAGCGCGCGGTGTTTCATGTCGCCGTGTATTCGGGAAAAACCGGCGAATTGCTCGCGATTATCGCGGCCGATTACCTGGGTCAACTGCGCACCGGCGCCGCCAGCGGCGTCGCCACGGAATACATGGCCCGCCCCGACGCCCGCGTCGTGGGGTTGTTCGGCACGGGCCGGCAGGCGCGGACACAACTCAAGGGTGTGTGCCAAGTGCGGCGGATTGAACGCGTCGAGGTGTATGGGCGCGACGAGCAGCGTTGTCGCGAGTTTGCCGCCGAAATGTCGGAGTGGTGCAACACGCAGGTGGTCTCGACACGGTCGCCCGATTCGACGGCGGCCGAAAAAGACATCGTGATCTGTGCCACGTCGAGCCGCACCCCGCTGTTCGACGGGCGGGTTCTCGATGAGGGCACGCACCTGAACGTCGTGGGCGCGAATTTCCTGAACCGGGCCGAAGTCGACGTGGCGACGGTGCGGCGGGCCGATTCGATCGTGTGTGACAGCGTCGAGCAGTGCCGGAGTGAAGCCGGCGATTTCACCCAGGCCCTCGAGGCGGGTGCGATCGAGTGGTCGCACATGCACGATCTGGCCGACGTGGTGTCGGGCCGCGAAACCGGCCGTCCCACGCGTGAAAGCATTACCCTGTTCAAATCGGTGGGGCTGGCGCTCGAAGATCTCGCCGTTGCCGCCAAGCTGCTTGACCTCGCCCGGCAGGAAGGCGCCGGGCGGCCGTTGCCGTTTTGAAACTCTGGCCGCCGCGCCGTTCGGCGGAAAACAGATTTTTTACTGACCATGCATTCTCAGAGTCACCGGAACCCCCCATGCCCGAGGCCGAACGATCATTGGCACTGTTTATCGACTTTGAAAACCTGGCCTTGGGCCTGCAGGGTACGCGGGCGCGATTTGACATCAGCCGGGTACTCAAACGCATGGTCGAAAAAGGCAAAATCGTGGCCAAAAAAGCGTATGCCGACTGGAACCGCTATGCGAGCTACACCGAAGCGCTGCACGAAGCCGCGATTGAACTGGTCGAGATTCCGCGCCGCGCCCAAACGGGCAAGAACTCGGCCGACATCCGGCTGTGCGTCGACGCGATGGACCTGGCGTATTCAAAGGAGCATATTGGCACATTTGTCGTCGTGTCGGGCGACAGCGATTTTTCGCCGCTGGTGTCGAAGCTCAAGGAGTTGGGCAAGCACGTCATCGGATTGGGCATGCAGGGGTCGACGTCGAACCTG
>JAJXXL010000056.1 GCA_021781115.1 Planctomycetota bacterium | reverse complement strand
CGGGGCGAGCTTCGGTCGGTGATCAAGCAATTGAAGGGGACGGGGCATAAGTTTCGGCGGGCGCAGATTCTTCTGAAGGCCGACGCCGATGGACCGAATTGGACCGATAGCCGGATCGCTGAAGCGCTCTCGTGTCGAACACGAAGAAAAAGTGGTCGTGGTGTGCGACAATCTGAATACGCACACCAAGGATGCGTTCTATGAGGCATTCCCCGCCGAGTGCGCACGACGCTTGGTTTGCCGGCTCGACTTCTGCGACACGCCAAGGCACGGCCGTTGGCTGAACATGGCCGAAAACGAACGGAGCTCCCTTACCCGCGAGTGCGTCGCCGGTCGCTGATTTCCCGACATCGCGTCACTTCGCGAGGAGACCAACGCTTGGTCGACCGACGTCAACGCGATGCAACGGGGCGTCGCATGGCAAATGAGAATTGACCACGCCCGAACGAAACGGAAGTCGGCTTCCCCGACACTGAAGCTGTGACGGCGCAGAAGTGCGTCTTCGAGGAATGCCAGCGATTGAGCCGCAGCAACACCCCCGGTTCACGGCATCGGGCGCATTTTCGCCCCTGATCGGGGGCGGAGCGTTGCGGTCAACGGGCGTTGCGGATGGTCCGTTCGGGGCGCACGGTCAGGCGGGGGGATTTGCCGTAGGGCGCCGGGGGCGGCGTTTGGCCCGGTTCCAGCGGCGTGATGAACACTTCGACGGGCAGGCCGATGAGCAAATCGTCGCCATCGGCCAGGTCAATCAGAATTTCGCGGACTTGCAGATCGAGCCGCTCGCCGGGCTTGAAGTGCCGCTGCGTTTTGGGGCGCAGCGACGGGGCGCACCAGGCGACGGTTCCCGCGCAGGATTGGCCCGGCCTTCCGTCGGCGGTCACGGCGGCTTTCGCCCCGACAGCCACGCGCAAGGCATCGAGTTCTTCGACGAACGCGCGCACCTGTGTCCGGCTGCGGTCGACCAGAGTGACGGCCCCGCGGTCGTCGCGCGGGTCGGCCAGATCGCCGGGCTCTGCCGCGACCACCAGCACCACGCCGGCCACCGGGGCGACAAGCCGGGTCTTGTCGAGCAGGATTCGGGCGCGCTGGACTTCGGTTTCGGCCAGGGCGACTTTGGCTTCGGCGATGGCGAGTTCTTCCTTGGGCAGCGGCGGCTCGTAATCGGCGGCCCACTGGCGAACCGCCTTGAGCTGTTCGCCGGCCTGCTCGAACTGTTGTTTCAGGTCTTCGAGGTCCTGAACGGATACGGCGTTTTGCCGGGCCTGTTGCCGCCCGCGAGTCAACAGGGTTTCGGCGTCGCGCAATTGCTTTTCGGCGGTGCGAATTTTCAGCCGGGCGGCGTCGCGGCCTTCGCGCACGGCGAGGTTGACGAGCCGGTCGCGTTCGGCGACGGCGATTTTGAGCTGGCTGCGGGCGTCGCTGCATCGCAGGTCGGCCAGTTGCGATTCGAGTTCGACGAGCAGGGCGCCGGCTTCGACGCGCTCGCCGGCGCGCACGCGGACAGCCTTGATCGTACCGGGCGATTCGAACCGCAGCACAATTTCGGGCCGCGCGCCTTCGACCGCCCCGCCCGCAAAGATCCGCGGCGCCGCGGTATCGCTGCGCGGCGCAGCCGGCCCGGTTGGGCTCTTCGCGGCGGCCGCCGGGCGGTGGTCGCGATGATACAGAAATGCGGCCCCACCGATCAGCCCGGCCACGAGCAACAGCGATAACCAGCGCATGCAGTGCTTCCTTGCGTCCGTTTTCAGGCGATCAGGCGGGTGTTCAGTGCCGGCGGCGATGGGGCATTCGCCGAGGAACCGGCGGCAGGGCCGGTGCCGGCGATGCGTCCGTCGGCCAAGGTCAGAATGCGATCGGCCAGGTCGAAAATGCGTGAATCGTGCGTGACCACGATGACCGTCTTTTCCAGCGACTGGCAGAGCTCTTTGAGAACGCGCATCGCGTTCAGGCCCGATTCGGCGTCGAGCGATGCCGTGGGTTCGTCGGCGAGAATCAGGGCGGGGTCGCCGGCCAGCGCCCGGGCCAGGGCCACGCGCTGCCGCTGCCCCATGCTGAGCCGGGTCACGCGGCTGGCGGCCTTATCAGCCAACCCGACGAGCGCGAGCAGTTCCAGCGATTTCGCACGCGATCTTACCCGCGGCCACTTCAGCAGGTCGAACGCCACCTGCACGTTTTCGACCGCCGAGAGCGCATCAAACAGGTGGAACCGCTGAAACACGAACCCCACTTTTTCGCGGCGGAACCGGGCCTGATCGGCAGGCGAGAACCCCGCGACATTTTCGCCGAGGATTTCGATATGGCCCGAGTCGGGAGAAAGCACACACCCCAGGATCGACAGGAGCGTGGTCTTGCCGCTGCCCGACGGGCCGACCAGAAACAGGCATTCGCCGCCGGGCACGGCGAGCGCCACGTCGCGCAGCACCGGTGTTGAAACGGCGTCAGAATGGTAGGCCTTGCACAACCCGGCGGCTTCGACAATGAAGTCGGCCATGATCACCCTTCAGCCTTGCAGTACGGTGGCCGGGTCGATCCGGCGGATCCGCAGGTAAGGCAGCAGCGATGCCGCCGTGCAAATTACAAAAATCACCACGACCGTCGCAGCCATCAATTCGGGGGGGATTTCGACCGGGGCCAGCGGCGACGACCAGAACCTGCGAATCGCGGCGATGATTGCCAGGCCGACGAGTGAACCCGAGGCGGCAATCGTCAGCGATTGCAGGAAGATGATGCTGACGACATGCTGATCTTCGGCGCCGAGCGCCTTGAGCGTGGCGAAATCGCTCTGGTGGTCGAGCGCCAGGGCGTACAGGCTCTGGCCGACCATCATCAGCCCCACGAGCAACCCCAGCGCCGTCGAGGCCCCGAAACTGATGCCGATGCCGGTGCGGTTCGTCCAGTAGTCTTGTGAAAGCCGGGCAAATTCGCGCGGCGTCTGCACACGGGTTTCAGGCAGTCGGTCGCGAATCGCGGTTTGCAGGCGGGGCAGGTCGGCGCCCGCCTGGGCCTTGACCAGAAAAAATGAACAATACTCAGGGGGGGTGTGGGCCATGCGCCGCGCCGTTTCGAGCGTGGTAAACAGGTACGGCATGGTAACGAACCCGGTAATGCCGCGGGTGCGGGCGACCAGCCGCGTGCGTTGGCCGTTTACTTCGAGCCAATCGCCGATGCGCGGGTTGCCGAGCTTGGGCGCGTCGACCTCGTCGAAACTGACGCCGTATTCGCGGTGCAAATCGCCCGCGTTGCCCGCGACAAAACCCCACGCCGACCCCAGCATGCTCGCCGGGTCAGAACCGACGACCCAGACGTCTTCCATTCCGCCGTCAGGGCGGGTGGCCGTTCCCTTGCCGACGATGTACGGTTCGACGCGTTCGACGCCGGGCAACCCGCGGATGCGATTGATCCAGATTTCGGGAATGTCGCGACCAAAGTCGACGTTTTCGATCATGCGGTGCGCCACCCACAAGTCGGCGTGGCAATGGTCGACCAGCAGGCTCGCCTTACGCATCAGCCCCAGGTACAGCCCGCCCTGAACATTGACGAGCACGAGCGAAAAAATCACCCCCGCCAACCCGGTCAGCAGTTTGCCGCGATTGGACGTTAGTGTTTTGAAGGCGAAGGAATACATGCCGTGCTTTCGGCTGATCGCCCGATTAACCCACAGGGCGCGGGCAGCGCGAACACGCGCCGCCAAACGGCAACCTGCGCCGCAGCCCTCGACGATTCGCCATCGAGGAGCGCACACGGGCGTTCGGGGCACCCTGGCGCGGCGGGAATCTAGCAAATCCGGTCCAGCGGGGGTAGGCCAACCGGCGGCGAGGGGGTAATGTTCAAGCTGCGGGCGGCGCCCCGGTTGGCACGTGGGCTACTTCGCTGGCGCTTGCCCCAGGCAGTACAGGGTTTCCTGCCGCTTGCCATCTTTCTGCCCGGCGACGCGCATGTAAATCCTGCCGCCGCAGATTGTCGGCGTGGCAAATACCTCGCTGCCCAGCGTGTTTTCGCCGACGACTTCAATGGCGGTGGGGGTGGCCTTGAAAATGAATGTGAGGCCGGCTTCATTCGTGGCGAAGATCAGGTCGCCCACGAAGACGGGCGATGCACTGAACGTGCCGCCCAGGCGGTGTTTCCAGATTTCATCGCCTGTTGCCGCCTTCCAGCAAAATGCCACGCCCGCATCGGTGACGCCGTAGAGATACCCCGCGCGGGCCAGGAGCGACGGTACATAGACGCGAACGTTGTTTTCCCAGGCGATTTGTCCTGACCCATCGGCCCGCACCGCCGAAATATGGTTTCGCGGGTACCCTCCGCTGGTAAAGATCAAATTGCCATCGGTGACGGTTGACGTCACGCATTCGGTGGTTGCCCCGTCGATTTCCCAGATTTTCTTTCCGGTCAGCGGTTCGAAGCTGGAGACTTTGTCACACCCGGTGAACAGCAACTGTTCGCGCCCGGCAACGGTCAAAATGATGGGCGACGTATAATTCGGCACGCTGGGCCGTTCCTGCTTCCAGACAAACTGGCCGCGGGCACGATCGAGGGCGGCGATCAAACCGGTGCCCTTGTTGTCTGCCGAAACAATGACCAGGCCGTCATAAATCGCGGGCGACGAACCGAAGCCCTGGTGGGTGACGAAGCCGGTGATTTTTGTCTGCCAGAGCTGCCTGCCATCAAGGTCGAGCGCGGTGGTGTACACCGCCCCGTCGTGCAAAAAGTTGACAAACAGCCGCGTGCCGTCGCAGGCCACGGTCGATGACGCCAGCGAACTCTTGCTGTTTCCCTTCTTTTCAAAGCCGCCCTGGTGAATCGCGGTTTGCCAGCGCAATGCCCCGGTGCGGCGGTCATAACACAGCACCGACTGCACTTCGCGGTCGTGTTCGGCGGTAGCCAGAAACAGGCGGTCGCCCACCACCGTGGGCGAGCCATGCCCGCGCCCCGGCACCGGGCTGCTCCAGACGACGTTTTGCGTTTCGCTCCACTGCGAGGGCGGTTGCTGATCGGAGGCGGCAATGCCATTGCGGTCTGGCCCGCGCCACCACGGCCAGTCGGTGGGGCCGAACGCGATTTTTCCGGCGGCCGCTGGCGACGGTTCATTGGCGGCAGCCCGCGGGTTGATCGACGCCAATGCCAGGACTGCGATTGAAACCAAAACGAGCGGCTGATTCATGAATTTGTGTTTCCCGTCAGGGTGACAGAGATTGAATTATTTGATTATGCGTTGCGGGAACGATCGTCGCAATGCCGGAGGGCATCGCCGCGTGCACGGTTTCCGATTCCGCGGCGTCATTTACGACCGCAAGGCCGGGGTGGTATAATTCGCCGCCGGGAGTGGCGGGTGGGGGGGTGGCTGGCCGGCGCCGCATTCGCCGGCGTTGCGCCCGAGCGCGAGGCGTTCGCAGGAATGGAGCGTGCAATGACTGACATCGAAAAACCGGCAGCAGCGCGACCATTGTTTCGCCGCTT
>JAJXXL010000307.1 GCA_021781115.1 Planctomycetota bacterium | reverse complement strand
GCCGTAGGTCGCCAGAAAATGCCCGCCTGCCCCATTGTCAGCCATGCAGGCCTGCCCCGGCGCCACCCCGGCGGGCGTTGGCGCCGCATGTGCAAAAACCGTGGCGCACCAGCCGATGGGTGCGGCGTTGTCGCTCGCGTCGTTGGATGACGCGATCACGCCGTCTTTCAGCCCACAGTCAAAATGCCCCGATTCGGCGGGGGCGTTTTCATCTGGGCAAGCCCCCCCCTCAGCATCGCACCACGGCAACGCCAGGTGCACATGCCAGCCCAGGCGAATCTGCCCGGCCAAGGCCAGGTCGCCGTGGTATTCGTTGAGGTGCCGCGCCAGCCCGCCCGTTGGCACGCCCCCCGAACCGGGCAAATCATGTTGATGCAGCCACGGAATCGGTGCATGCCACAACGACAACACCAGCGCCGTTCGCAGGATGCAGTCGAAAACCTTGCCGACCCCGGCCGCCGGGCGGCGGAAGGGCCTAACGCAGGCATCAGGTTGGCGAACGGCGCATCGCACGGGGCATCAGCCTCGCAAAGGTTCAATTCCGGCAGGCGGCTCGCGGAGCGGCAACTTGCCGCAATCTGTCGCCGCAACCCAAAGGCCCGCCGCCTCCTCGGTCGGGCGACCGCCCATTCAGACCGGCTGAATGGCCAAGCACGCCGCAGCTTTTCGCTTGACCAATGGGCGCATCGGATCAAGCGCAGAATCCGTCCCTTACCATCTATGATACGCCATGCCCCCCGCGCGTCAATTCAATTTCGCCCCAATCGCTGTCCACCGCGCCGACAAGACGCGCATCACGTTGATCGGCAACGAGCGAATCTGCCACTGGGGCTTCGCGGCAGACAAGCCGTTCGGGTCGCTGGCCGCACAACTCTTCAATGAACGGAAGGGTCTGCTACCCATGCCCATTGAGCGATTCCAGCGGGCCGATGGTGGCGGTCGTGAGCCGGGTCAGCGGGTATATGTCCAGCAGTTGGCGGATTTCGTCCAGCGTGACCGATTGCACGGTTTTCAAATCGTCGGCCACCGAGCGGTACTCGCGGCGATAAATCCAGTTATGGCCCAGTGAAGACAGCCGCCCCATCGGCCGTTCGCCGCGCAGTACGATCCGCGAGGCCACTTTGTTCTGGGCCTGCACCAGTTCTTCGCGCGAAACCCCGCCACGGTTAACGTCGTCGTAGATCCGCTGAACACGATCGAGGTTGTTCAAGGTTTCTTCAGGCAGGCAGCCGAAATAGCATAAGAACGCGCCGCTGCCGTCGAACTCGTTGTAACCGAGTTCGGCCGTTTCGGCGTGCCCCGGGTCGACAAGATCCCAATACATGCGGCTGCCCGTGTCATCGCCGACGATTACCGACAGGAGTTCGGCGGCGAACCGCAACGGGTGGTCCGCCGCCGGGGCGGGCGACAACAGCATGACATGCTGCTGCATGCTGTTCGGTTTGGCCAACACGGTTGCCCCGCCGGTCGGCCGGGCTTCATCAGCCTGGCGCTCGGTCGCACCGGCCGGCCAGCCGCCGCAGTGCTGTTCGGCCAGGCGTTGAATTTCACCCCAGTCAAAATTGCCGGCGACGGCAAGCACGATGTTGCCGGCGGTATACCGCGCCTGGTGGTAGGCCCGCATCTGGTCGGCGGTCAGCCCGCCCACGCTGTCGTTCGTGCCCAGGATGCTGTACGACAGCGGGTGCCCGGCGAAATGCGCCTGCATGGCTTTTTCGTAAACGGTAAAGGTCGGCTGGTCGTCGTACATGCCGATCTCTTCGAGGATGACCTTTTTCTCCATGTCGAAGTCTTCCTGCCGCAGCGCCGGGTAAATGATGTCGGCCAGCAGGTCGAGCGTCGCGGGAAGATACTCGGGCAGAATGGCGGCGTAAAACAGCGTCAGTTCCTCGCTGGTCGAGGCGTTGTACTTGGCGCCGACTTCGTCAAAGATGCGGTTCACGTCGTCGGCCGAGTGCCGCCCCGTGCCTTTAAACACCATGTGTTCGAGAAAATGGCTCACACCCGAGATGGCCGACGTTTCATCGCGGGCCCCGGTGCGCACGAAGAACCCCAGCGCCACGCTTTGAACACTCGTGCTGCGTTCAGCAACGATTTGCAGGCCGTTCTTGAGCCGGGTTTCATGAAACTCCAAGGTGTACCTCCAATGGCTCTGGTCCTACGGTCAGAATCGTGAAATCGCGGGCGGGGTGCGCATGGATATGGTCGAGCAAAATCGGCACGGTAAGCATTTCGATTTTCCGGCGAACCTCTTCGAGCGTGGCAACGCGGCCCAGGTGGTACCAATCGCGGGCCATGGACGACGCGCGCGACGAACTCGATTCCTGCTGCATGATGAGTGAGCTTTTGGCCCGCGCCTTGCAGCGGTCGAGCTCTGATTCTTCGATGCCGTCGCCCAGTCGCATCAGTTCGGCCAGCGTGACGTCAAGCGTTTCCTGGGCGCGCTCGACCGTCGTGCCCGCGTAGCACAGTACCCGCCCCTGGTCGCGCAGGCTGTTCAGGCTGGCGTATACCGAGTAACACAACCCCCGCCGCTCGCGAACCTCGGTAAACAACCGCGAACTCATGCCGCCGCTCAGGACCCCCACCGCGGCCCACGCGGCGTAGTAGCCGTCGTCGCAGTAGGGCACGCTGTCGTAGGCCACGCCGATCTGGGTTTGCGTCGAATCGTGATGGATATGATCGCGGGCCGGCCCGCGCGGGCCGGATTTCCACGTTGGTTCGGGCGCCTCGCGCCAACCGCCGAAAATCTCGCCGACAAGCTCGACAAGCTGCCGTGGCTCGACATGCCCGGCGATGCCCAGAATGGCCTCGCGCGGCCGCGAACAGCGTTCAAAATGCGCGCGGACGACGTTGGGCGTCAGGCCCGCCACGCCTTCGAGCGTGCCCTCGCTGGGCAACCCCCACGGAGCGTCGTAACACCGCCGCCTGAGCTCCAGCATGACCTTCTGCCGCGGTTCGTCTTCGATGGCGTGCAGGGTCTGCTCGACGCCGGCCTGGGCGGCGGCGAACTGATCATCGGGCAAATGCGGGCGCTGCACGATATCGGCATACAGCCTGAGCGCCGCCGGAAGATGCTCAGCCAGCGTCGCCCCGCTGAAACTCAGGTGGTGGCTGCCAGCCCCTTCATTCCGTTGCACGCCGAGGTTGTCGAGCGCGTTGGTCAGTTGCATGCTGTCGCGCGGGCCGGCCCCGCGGGTGATCCAGTCGCTCAGGATCGCGGCACAGCCTTCGCCGCCCGGCGGGTCGTAAATGCTGCCTGCCGGAACCATGAGGGTAAACGCCGCCGATTGCACCTCGGCCATCGGCTCGATCAGCAGCGTCAATCCGTTGGGAAAGGTGTGGGCATGGATCTGTTGATCCTGGGGCATGGCGATGAATTCCGGCAAGAATGACAGGTAAGCGTTTACGAAATGGTGCAGGTGCTCGTCGGCTGGTCGACCGCCTTGTAGGTCGTGCGCGTGAGGCGAAAACCCAGCGAGCGATACAACTGCACGGCCGGTGTGTTTTGCGCCGTCACTTCCAGATACACCCGCACCATGCGCGCCTCGCGAAACCCGTCGAGCGCCTTGAGCACCAGCGCACGCCCCAGGCCGAGACCGCGATGCGGCGGCGCAACACCCACGTTTTGAACGGCGCCCAGCCCGCCCGGATGCGAAATTCCCTGGATCGTCCCGCAGTCGTCGTGCAGCCGGCCCTCGCCGGGTGCGTGGCTGATCAGCCATGTCGCACGGGGCAGAAACGTCGGCCGCCGCGAAATCTCCTGCATCAGCCGCAGGCAACCTTCAGATTGCCCCAGGACCGGAAATACTTCCGAGTCGATTTCGGCTCGAAAACTCGAATACTTGGCATCGGCGTGCCGCCCCAGCATTGCGGGGCTCCACGCCACCCATTCATACCCCGCGGGCAGAACCGGGGCGGTCAACCGAACCCGCGTCAGGTCAATTTCCATTCGAAACCGTTTGAAGTATGTTACGCCCATAGAAGCCGCCTTGCTCTGGTCAGCCTTGTTCGGGTCACAAGCCGTAATTTGCATGCGTGCGGCGGGAGGTTTTGACAATCCCGTCAAAATATCCAGCGGACAACCGAACCGAAGTGCTGTTTTCGGAGGATCGTGGGCAGTTCACCACGAGCGCAAGCCGAAAAAAACGCGATTGCTCATCGATACCGCCGTCCCGGCAACGAGTTTTGATTCTACAGTCTGAAACCGCCAAGTCAACGCAGACGTTCGGGCCGATTCAGACAAACCCCTTATGTGACATACGGTTGCGACGATTGGTCGAAAACGGGCTGAAATCCCGCAAAAATGCGGCTCGCGGTGCTGTTCACCATTTCCGCGGCCGATATAATGATTTCCTCGTTCCGCACTGCGGAACCTGGCGGAGTAGCTCAGCTGGTTAGAGCAGCGGATCCATAATCCGCGTGTCGGGGGTTCAAGTCCCTCCTCCGCTAAACCCCTTATGGGGCAACGAGTTGCATTCAGTTGCATACGCTGGAAAACACGGGGTTTCTCGATTGTGGGAATTGTTCAACTGTTCACTATTTCCACCGTCTGCAAGCACAGCGCGCGTTGTATTGCGCGTTGTATTGCGCGTTGCCTCTTGGGCGGGGCCGGGCGGCTCAGTCGGTTCGGTCGAATCGGCAACCGCCGATGCGAAATGGGCGTCTGTCGTCATCAAGTAATGCTTCATGGCAACCTTTGGCGAATTGCCAAGCCACGCGGTCACAGTCTGAATCGGGTAGCGTTCGACCAATTCCGTTTCTCTGCTTGCCCTCAAATTATGGAACGGCCTTGGCCAAGACGTTAGCCCCGCTCGGCAGATAATCTTCAACAGCGTTGTTCGCAAATTCGAATTCGCCCACCCGGTCGCCCGGATCGCCGCTCGGCGGAACCTCTGATCGACCACGAATTCTTCGCCCTCGGGAGCGCGGTCGAATGATTCCCCAAGAAACGGCCTCAATTCAGGAAACAACGGGATCGTTCGGCTTGCGCCGCCGTCATTGTGTTCGGTTTTGGGCGAAGTGACTGTGATTCGCGATTCAGACCAATCCACGTCCTGCCAGCGCAGGGAAAGCGTTTCGCTGGGGTTCCTCAGCCCGCCGAACCTGCATAGAGCAACGATCATTCGCCAGTGATGATCCGGGCAATGGGCCAGAATCGCCACCGTTTCCGCCCGAGTGATGAACCGCTGACGGTCCCTCACGCCAGTAGCCACCATTGTAACCCCGTCGAACGGGTTTTCGCCGATCAGCTTCCGGCGGCGCATGGCACGGAAGAACCAATTGGCGTTCTGTAGTCTCTTATGAATCGTGCTGCTGGCCAGTCCCCTGCCGATCAACCACACCTTGAAATCGTCGCATTCGCCAGGAGTGACGGTTCGCACGTCGCGGTCTTCACCGAAGAATGCGTTCAGATCGCTCGCAACCTGCAATCGAACGATTTTTGTGGCGGGCTTCAGGTCGATCC